>CAZJKK010000040.1:0-16105 GCA_964546605.1 uncultured Clostridia bacterium | reverse complement strand
CGCATTGCAGCTTTTTCTTCAGGAATTGAATCTTCTTCTTCTTTCCATGATTTATGCATTTTTATTTCATCAAATACTATACGCGATGAAACAAATAAATCATCAGGTATGTCAGCTGTTCCTTGTGTTGCTATATAAGCATTTGATTTAACCCATTCCTTCTTTATAATGGGTTTACTGTTTCCAGATGTAGCAATTGTAATAACATCTGCAGCTCTTACTGCTTCTTCCATTGAAATAGCAGCTTCAAACTCAAGTCCTAGCTTTTCGCTCATTTCTTCGCAAAAGGCCTTTGACTTTTCAGCAAACAAATCGTATACCAAGACTTTGTTTAATCCAGGCAGTGCTGCTTTCATGCATGTTATAGTAGCCTTGCTTATAACACCAGCTCCAATACATGCAGCCGTTGAAGCACTTTTACTTGCCAAATACTTAGCTCCTACAGCAGGTACTGCTCCTGTTCTCATTGCACTGAGTAAATTAGCAGACATAAAAGCTAAGGGCTCTCCGGTTTCAACATCATTTAAAACAACCACTAATACTGATCTAGGGAGACCACGTTTGGTATTTTCAACATTAGAACCATACCATTTTTCTCCGCAAACATTGAACTTACCTCCAAGATAGGCAACCATTGCCATAAACCGACGGTCTGGTCCTGCTACAGGCATATTCGGAAAAAGCTTTTCAGCAGGAAAAAAAATACGTTGCCCGTGCTCATTTCCGCTTAAGCCTCCCATAATATAATCCCCTTCTCCTACAACCTTAAACATGTCATCAATTGCTTTTACACATTGATCGCCATTAAGCACTCCAGCCTTAATCATATCAGGCTCTGATAAATATAGAAATGTAGTCCTTTTTCCTTTCATTTCAAATACCTCCAATGTATTTTATGAAATCCTTTTCAAAATTATATCATATACAAGGAACATTTCAATAAAATATTAACTGTAACCTAAACAAATTGCTAAACTGTATCTTTCAAAGAGTACAGATTATCATACAATATAGTAAAGAATATTGCAAATCTTAACAGGAGGGATATCATGGTAACTAAAAACAAAAAATTTTCTATATATCAATTAGCTGTAATCGGATTAATGTCAGCTATGGTATTCATAGCAACTAATTTCAGAATTGAAATTCCTACACCTTTGGGAAAGACCATGCTACATTTAGGAAATGTAATGTGTTTATTATCAGGACTATTATTTGGAGGAACTATAGGTGGATTGGCGGCAGGCTTTGGTTCAGCCATATTTGATTTATTTGATCCTGCCTTTGCACCTGAATTTTGGATTACATTTATTATGAAATTTGCTATGGGATTTATTGCAGGAAAGATTTCGCACATGAATAATTTTGAAGGAAACAACAAAAAAATAAATATTGTAGCTGCTATTACAGGCGCTGCAGTATATGTAGCATTGTATATTTCAAAAACCATAATATTGCAATATTTCATATTAGAAAGTAACTGGCAAGCGGTATTAGCAGTTGCAGGCACTAAGTTTATTGTATCATCTGTTAATGCAATAGTTGCAGTCATTGCATCACTAGCCTTATTAGCAGCTGTTAAGCCTGCATTAAAAGCAGCAGGGATTTTTGACAAAATAAATTAAATGACAAGGGGACGGGGTTGTTGTCATTATCCCCTTGTCATTAAAACAATTTCTTTTCTATTTCCTCATTTAAAATATCAGTTATAAACATGTGACCGGGTGCATGAGTTATTACTATTTCTGGCTTTGCATTTTCTATGGCAGCTTGGGGAGTTACACCACACGCCCAAAACACAGGTACTTCTCCTTCCTTTATTTCCACTGCATCACCATAATCAGGCTTATTAATATCTTTAATTCCTATTTCCTCAGGATTTCCAAAATGCAAGGGTGCTCCGTGAACGTGAGGGAATTTTCCTGTTATTTCATATGCCTTTTTTACATCTTCTGGCTTCATAGGTCTCATGCTTACAACATATGGTCCATTAAATATTCCTGCTGTTTTGCAAGGAATGTTTGTTTTGTACATGGGAACATTGCAGCCCATGGTTATGTGCCTTACATCTATTCCTTCCTGTATCATTGCTTCTTCAAAGGAAAAGCTGCATCCTATGAGAAAGCACACAAAGTCATCTCCGAAGTATTTTTCAGCATTGGTTACTTCATCTACCTTTACCCCATTTTTATATATGAAATACTTGGGTATATCCGTAACAATATTTGCATTATCAGCAGTTCTTTTTGTAATGCAGCTGCCTGGCTCTGTAATTTCAAGAATAGGGCATGGCTTAGGATTATATTCTGCAAACAACTTAAAATCATCTGAATATTTTTTAGGCAATATTACCAGGTTTGCTTGTGCATATCCACCACACATACCGGATGTGGGAGAATTTATTTTTTCATCCCTAATTAATTGTCTCACTTCTTTTGGTGATAAATCATGATAATTTGACATGCTATACCTCTCATTTTAAACTGCTATTCATTCTGAACGAGGTAAGGAATCATCAAACTATTCAAATCATGAATTCCGACTTATCGTTCATAATGTTTTAATACTATTTTAATTCTTGAACGTCAACTATAAAACTTTTTCCGTTTATTTTCATATTCATTTTTCTAGAAGAACCAATATTTGTACAGCTATTCCATTGTTCTCTACCAAAACTTGGTTCTTGAACTCTTTTTGAATTCTGTATCTGTTGTTTTATATTTGCTAGATTATCTTCATATTTTTTATACAATTCATGAGCTTCTTTCATGGATACTTTTTCAAATACTATTTCGCATTCGCTGCCCATTTGAGCTAGTTTAGGCAAGTCAGGAGATATAACTGTAGCAATTTTTGTATAACCACCTGTTGTTTGCCTGTCTGCCATTAAAATTATAGGTTGACCGTTAGCAGGCACTTGAATAGAACCAAATAATGCACCATCGGAAATAATATCAGCCTTTTCTTTGTGCTCTATGATGTCTCCTTCAAGTCTATATCCCATTCTGTCAGCTTCTTTTGATATTTTGTAACCCTTTTGACTTAAAAATGTATTAATGCCTTCTTGGGTAAAACAATCATCCTGTGGTCCTAATACCACTTTTATAGTTTCCCTTTTATTAATAGAAGGAATAAATTTTGAATCCATATATTTTCCGTAAATAATTTTCTCAGAAGCTTCTATATTTAATTCATCATTATCCATTAATCTTCTGCCCTTGAAGCCGCCGATTCTGGATTTCACATATGTAGATTTTGAGTTGTTTACCAATTCCACATTTATTATTCCGCCAAACGCTATATAACTTCTTAAGCCCTTTGTTATTGCTCCTAAAGATAATCTATCTCCTTTTGAAACCTTAATACTTTCCCACATCGGTATTTCAGTTTTGTTTAATTTAGGATTCATGGGAGCTCCTGTTACTGCAATGGACAAATCACAATTAAATTCCAATTCAGGTCCTAAAAAGGTTGCTTCAAGAACAGCTTCGCCTTCATTATTTCCAACCAAGTAATTTGCAACCCTGTAAGAAAAAGTATCCATTACACCTGCTACAGGCATACCAAATTTTTGATAACCAACACGCCCAAAATCCTGAACTGTAGTGAAAAATCCAGCCTTTATTACTTTTATTGTGCTATTCATGAAGTTCACTCCCATCGGTAATTATTACATTTACCTTGTATCTGCCTTGTTCTACTTGTTGTTGTATAGCAATATATTCCTCTACTGTAATAGAAACATATCTTACATAATCTCCTGCATTAATTAATACTGGTGGCTCTTTTGCGGGATCATATAACTTCAAAGGAGTTCTTCCTATAAGCTGCCATCCTCCAGGAGTTTCTGAAGGATACATGCCTGTTTGAGAACCTGCTATACCAACTGAACCCGCAGGTATTCTTTTTCTAGGCGATGATAATCTTGGAGCAGCTATTTTTTCGCTCATGCCTCCCAAGTATGTAAATCCAGGAGTAAATCCAAGCATGTAAACAAGGTAATCAGTGGCTGCATGAATTCTAATAACTTCATCAACTGTTATATGGTTATGCTCTGCAACAAAATTAATATCCGGCCCAAAATCTCCACCATACAAGGTTGGTATTTCAACTATTCTGATTTTTTCTTTTTCTCTCAAACAAGATTTATTACCTAAATCATCAAGTATTTTTACCATTTCATCATAGCCCAATTTAATAGGGTCATACATGACTAAAATGGACCTGTATGTTGGCAAAACCTCTTCTATACCATCAATATCATTTTTTTCTAAAAATCGTACTATGCTTCTTATTTTAGCATTAATCTCCTTGGAAATTTCATTGCCAAATTCCATTAAAATAGCTTTGTCTCCTGCAGGAAGATATTTTATTTTATCATACATATCTTACTCCTTATTCAATAAATTCTTTTATTGGAGCTATTTGAATATTATTTTCTTCTAGAGATTTTCTTATGGAAAGAACAAATTCTACTGCCTGCGGATTATCTCCATGAACACATATTGAATCTGCCTTTATATTTATATCTTCACCTGTTATAGCTGTAACTTTACCTTCCTTAACCATCCTAACTACTCTTGAAATAGCAAGGTCTTTATCATGAATCATAGAACCTTCCTTTGATCTTACAACCAATGTGCCATCAGCATTATATGCTCTGTCAGCAAAGACCTCATGAGCAACCTTTAAGCCGACTTCCTTACCTGCCTTAATCATTTCACTTCCAGCAAGTCCAAGCAAAATTAAATCTTTATCCGTTTCATAAATTGCTTCTGCAATTGCTCTTGCTAAGACAGGATCCTTCGCTGCCATATTATAGAAAGCCCCATGTATTTTAACATGCTGCAATTTAACACCTTCACTTTGTGCAAATGCCCACAAAGCCCCTACTTGATACCTTATATAATTTTTTGCTTCTTCCTTTGTTAGCTTCATATCTCTTCTTCCAAATCCCAAGAGATCAGGAAATCCAGGATGAGCACCTATTGCAACGTTCTCCTTAACAGCAAGCTTAACAGTCTTGTCCATAACCATGGCATCCCCGGCATGCCATCCACATGCAATATTTGCAGATGTAATATATTTAGCTACCTCTTCATCTAATCCTAATTTATAATTTCCAAAGCTTTCACCAATATCACTGTTTAAATCTACCCTGTACATATATCCACCATCCATACTTAATACTCTTTTTTCCAACATTATACACTAAGTAAAGTAAAATGAAAATAATTCTATATTTAAATTTTATATTTTAACCATAATACTGTTTATAATGATACCACAAATGGTAAAATATATATTATAATTGCAATAATAGTAATTAATGATAATACAAAAAATAGGAGTCCATATGAAAACACAAGCAGCTTTTTTCGATATTGATGGTACAATATTCAGAAATTCATTAATGATTAAGCATTTTCAAAAGCTAATAACTTTTGAAGTCATAGATCCTGAAGTATGGTATACAAAGGTTCAAAGGGTTTATTTAGAGTGGGAGAAAAGATATGGAGATTTTGAGGAGTATTTAGAAATTTTAGCCGGAGTTTATGTAGAGGAGCTTAAAGGTGTAAATAAATCCTATATAGAATATATTGCAGATCATGTAATAAAATCCAACGGAGACATGGTCTATAAATATTCAAGAAATCAAATTGAATGGCATAAAAAACAAAATCACAAGGTTTTCTTTATTTCCGGCAGTCCTGATTTTTTAGTGTCAAGAATGGCTGAAAAATATGGAGCAACAGATTATAGAGGCAGTATTTATAAGGTTGATTCTCAAAATAAATTCACCGGAGAAGTGGTGAAAATGTGGGATTCAGAAAGCAAGCAAAGAGAGCTTGACAACCTTATTAAAGAACACAATGTTGATTTACAAAACAGCTATGCCTATGGAGATACCACAGGAGATTTTTCAATGCTTAAAATGATTGGTAATCCAGTTGCAATAAATCCAAACAGAGAATTATTACTGGCCATAAGGGAAGATGAAGAACTAGGTAAAAAGGCCACTATTATAGTTGAACGAAAAAATGTTATTTATAAATTAGACCCTCACATAGAATTACTGTGAAAAATAATAATATAAAACACCAAACCTTACCCCAAATGATATTAACTTCTTTCATACTCGAATCTCCATCGACGCATATCGAATAACGATAAATATATATTGACATTCATTATAGATTATCTTATATTATAAATAAATACATGTTATTTCGGAGGTAATATGATGAAAGTTAATGTAGCTTCAAATATCCTGAAAGTACTATTAATCCTATTTGCTACTGGAGCGATTTTCTTTGGGGTCTATGTTTTACCAATAATGGCAGAACAGAGTGCATTTTATTATCCTGAGCTTAAATATGCGAAACTCCCTATTTTAACATCATGTGAGTTACTATTAGTCATGTTATTAATTGGGATAGGAATTATAATGTATTTACTTGTGGTTTTTGAAAAGGGGAATACATTTAGCCTGAAGTTTACTAAAGGCTTAGAGATATTAATAGGTATGTGCATCATTGCTTCAATTGGGGTGATATTGTTATTATATTATTTTCAAACATTTGGAGGGCCTGGGCCTCTATTATCATTGATAATGATTGGAGTAATATTTCTAATATGGATAGTAGCAGCAGTTATAGTGTTAATTAGAAGTATTGTAAAAAAAGCTATGGTTTACAAAGATGATTCTGATTTAACGGTATAGGTGATAGATTATGATAATTTACCAAATTTATATTGCATAATTCATTATGTATAACTAACTTATGTAAAAAAGAAGGAATAAATTTTAAAAAATTATAGAAACATAATGGGTTTAAAATAAAAAGCACATTCTGAAATTTAGGTAAGTCCGTTTGAATGTGCTTTTTAATAAAACTATTTATTTTTTAATAAGAAATTATTACATCTCTCTTCTGCCTTCCATGGCACGCATTAAAGTCACTTCATCAGCATATTCTATGTCGCCACCTACTGGGATTCCGTGAGCTATTCGGGTTGTTTTAATACCCATGGGCTTAATAAGGCGGGATATGTATACGGCTGTTGCTTCCCCTTCAATGGTTGGATTTGTAGCTAATATAACTTCTTGAACGTCTGCGTTAAGTCTTGTAATAAGACTTTTTATGTTAATCTCATCAGGACCTATTCCTTCAAGAGGCGATATAGTTCCGTGAAGTACATGGTAGACGCCCTTGTATTCCTTTGTTCTTTCCATTGCTGATATATCTCTTACATCCTCAACAACGCAAATAGTTGATTGGTCTCGTTTAAAATTTGCACAAATACCGCATATGTCTCCTTCTGTCAGGTTGCCGCATGTCTTGCAGTGCTTTGTAAGCTTTTTGGCATTTACTATTGCCTTGGCAAGCTCCATTACATCATTGCCCTTCATATCCAAAATATGAAAAGCAAGTCGTTGAGCCGATTTTCTGCCAATGCCCGGAAGCTTGGCAAGCTCTTCTATTAATTTGGTTACTGGTGGTGTGTATTGTTCCATTAGAATAACCCAGGAATGTTTACTCCGCCTGTTACCTTTTTCATTTCTTGTTCCATCATTTCATCTGCTTTTCTGAAGGCCTCATTAATAGCAGCTACTATCATGTCCTCCAACATTTCAACATCATCCTTGTCAACTACCTCAGGATCTATTTTAACTCCTAGCAGTGCTTTTTTGCCTGTTACCTTGACAGTAATGGCTCCTCCGCCTGCAGTCGCTTCAACTTCTCTTTGCTCAAGTTCTTTTTGCATGTCTTCCATTTGCTTTTGCATTTTTTGAACTTGCTTCATCATATTATTCATATTTCCGCCGCCTGGCATACCCATTGGCATTCTTTTACCCTTCATTTTATTCCTCCTGTTTAATTTCTACTATTTCTTCTCCAAAAGAGTTCACAAGATCTGCATATACATCGTCTATAGTCTTTTTTGGACCGGTAGCTTTCATTTCATTTTTTATTTTAAATTCAACTTCACATTCATCATTTAAGAAGCTTTGAAGGACTTCTTTGAATTTTTGTTTATTTTTTGGCTGATTTGCAGCATTAATGTGAAAGGTGAACTTAGGGTCAAAATCAAATACAGCTTTTTTATTAATTACTTCACTTAATTTAGATTCTCGTATAATAGCTTGCAAGCCTGCATTTTCACTTCTTACAGTTTTTAAAATTGATTGCCATCCATTTATAATTGCATTAAAAATATCTTCATCGCTTTTATTTTCAAAGTGTTTTTCTTCTTTTATGCTTTCTGAAAGTTCAGCTTGCGTATCTGAATTAATAGTGTTTGAAGGCTGTTTATTTATTGTTTTATTTGATTCATTGAATGATTTCCTTGGCTCAGATGCAGTTCTTGATGTTGTCTTTGTTTGTACTATTTGAGCAAAGCCATTATTTTTTATGTTATTTTCCAGCTCTTCTATTCTTGCTGTCAATTGCTCTATTTCATTGTTGCTGGCTTGATTAAGCATTTTTATAAGCTTTGCTTCTAAAAGAACTCTTGGATTTAATGACCTTTTGCATTCTAATTGAGCTATGGAAAGCTCTTCAATTACATGGACTATATATTCAACAGATACATTGTTGCATAATTTTTTAAGCTCTTCTGCTTCCTCTTGGGATATACGCATTATATTATCAGTTGAATTTGTTGTTTTTATTATAAGCATATTTCTAAAAGCAATTATTAATTCATCTAAAAATATGGTGATTTCTTTTCCCATGTTTAATATGTCATCCACTAACAACATAGTACCTTTAATGTCCTTGTCTATCATGGAATTTGCAGCCTTAAGTACCACCTGATAGTTGACTGTTCCCAGCAAATTAATAACTGTTTCATAATCAATTTTATCATCATTAAAAGAAACACATCTGTCTAATATGCTTAATGCATCCCTCATTGCTCCTTCTGAATTGGCAGCAATAAGCTTCAATGCCTTTTCATCATACTGAACACTTATTTCTTCGCAGATGTTTTTCATGTTTTCAACAATTACCGATGACTTGATTCTTTTTAAATCAAATCTTTGACATCTGGATAAAATAGTTGCAGGTATTTTTTGAGGCTCTGTTGTGGCAAGTATGAACAATAAGTGCTCCGGAGGCTCTTCAAGGGTTTTTAACAAAGCATTAAATGCTCCCTTGGAAAGCATGTGCACCTCATCTATTATGTATACCTTGTACTTACTCTTTACAGGTAAAAATTTCACCTTGTCTCTTAGCTCTCTAATATCTTCAACGCCATTATTTGAAGCAGCATCCATTTCTATGACATCCATGTTTGTTTCATCTAATGTGCTTTTGCATATTTCACATTCATTGCATGGATTGCCGTCATGATTGTTGAGACAATTAACTGCCCTTGAAAATATTTTCGCAGTTGATGTTTTACCTGTTCCTCTTATGCCGCTGAAAAGATATGCATGAGCAATATTATTTGATAAAATTTGATTTTTTAATGTCCTTGTAACATGCTCCTGTCCAAGCACATCATCAAATATCTTGGGTCGAAATTTTCTGTATATAGCTTGATGTGACATTTTACCACCTGACCTCACGGTAATTTTTTTAAATTATATCATATTTATATTTTTTACGCAATATAACGGTAAACGAGAATTATGAAAATACCTGTGCTAACAGATATTCATATTTATGTCATTCCGAACAAAATGGGGAATATCACTGACAAATACAGACGTTTATTTAATGAAGTTTAATTAAATAATAAAATTAATTACTCGAAAAATTTTAATGTCTTGAAAACAATTCCATATATTTGTATAATAGTAATATGTTCACAACAATATAATTAGGAGGAAAAAAGGTATGAAGAAAAGAGTAACCAGTTTAGTATTAGTAGCATTATTAATATTAAGCAGCTTCAGCTTTGCATTTGCAGCTGATGCAGAAACAACTAAAATTACTATTATCCACACTAATGATACTCATGCAAGACTTAAGGGATCAGCAACAGAAATTGGCTTTGCAAAAATAGCAGCGCTAATTAAGGAAGCTAAAGCTGCAAATCCAAACACATTGGTGCTTGATGCCGGTGATACCCTTCACGGTATGCCAATAGTTAACATAAGCCTTGGAGAAAATGCAATAAAGGTATTGCAGGCGGCCGGCTATGATTACATGACATTGGGAAACCATGACTTTAATTATGGGAAAGAAAGATTGTTTGAATTGAAAGAAATGTCAGAGATACAAATGCTAAGCGCCAACATTGTTAATGAAAAAGGCGAATATGTATTTACACCTTATGTTATTGAAGAAATAGGCGGAGTTAAAGTTGGTATATATGGTCTTACTACTCCTGATGCAGCATTTTTGACAAATCCTAAAAATATTGAAGGATTATCATTTAAAGATGCTATTGAAACTTCAAAGGAAATGGTAAAAGAACTTGAAGGCAAGACAGATGTTATTGTTGCATTGGCACACATTGGAATGGATGAAAGCTCTGTTGTAACATCTAAGAAAATTGCAGAAGCTGTAGAAGGCATTGATGTGATTATTGACGGACACAGCCATACAAAGCTAGAAGCAGGCGAAGTTGTTAACAAAACATTAATAGCTCAAACAGGCAATTATGACCAAAATTTAGGTTATATAGATATAGAAATTCAAAATAACGAAATTATAAGCAAAACTGCAAGATTACTTAAGGCAGAAACTGCTGCTGCAACTGTTCCAGACCCTGATTTGGAAAAAATTATAGCAGACATAGATGCTGCCAATGCAGAAGTATTTAGTCAAGTTGTTGCTAAGACTGATGTATACTTAGATGGTGTAAGAAACAATGTAAGAACAAAGGAAACTAATCTTGGCAACTTGGCAGCTGATGCTGCAAGGGCTGCTACAGGTGCAGATGTTGCATTTGTTAACGGCGGCGGAATAAGAGAAGACATACAAATCGGAGATATTACTAAGGGCAAGATAGCTGCTATATTCCCATTTGGAAACACTATTGAAGTTAAGAAAATTACAGGTGAAGATTTATTGGCAATGCTTGAGGTTTCAGTAAGCGATTATCCTGCTGCAAAGGGTGCATTCCTTCAAGTAAGCGGACTTAAATTTACATTTGATCCTAACTTAGCTGTTGGTTCAAAAGTAACTAAAGCCACAGTAGGCGGAGAAGCTTTAGATAAGACTAAAGAATATACTGTAGCAGTTAATGACTTTATGGCAAATGGCGGAGACGGATATGAAGTGCTGAAGAAATATACAAAAATTGGAGAATTTGGCACATATGAAGAAATTATTCAAAATTATCTTGTAACTAATGGAACTAAAGGCAGCGATGTTGAAGGAAGAGTTACTGCATTAGAAGTTGTTGTTCCTGAGCCAGCTCCAACTCCTGTTGAACCAACTCCAGCACCACCAGTTCCTACACCAGCTCCAGTTCCTGCTGAAGTAACATACATTGTAGTTTCAGGAGATGTTTTATGGAAAATAGCTCAGCAATACAACACAACTTGGGAAGCTCTTGCTGAATACAACAATTTGGCTAATCCTAACCTAATATTCCCTAACCAAGCAATTAAGGTACCAGCTAAATAAGACATACTAAAGGCGCTTATGCGCCTTTTTGTTTGTTATGTCAATCAATTATTCTAACACAAATACTGATAGCTCAGGGGGTGCCATAAATCTCATGGGCATTTGTGATGTGCCAAGACCCACATTAACATATAACAATGTCTGTCTGTAGTTGTTAAAGCTGTATATGCCACCTGTATATTTCTCAGCTAACAAGGGCAATGAATTAATAAATGGTAAATTAACCTGACCCCCATGACTGTGTCCGGATAAAAATAAATCTATGTTATATTCTAAAAGATAATCCACCACATCAGGCTCATGACTTAAAACAATATTAAAGCTATTTTCATCCAGCAAATCTACAACCTTGTTTATTTCTCTTTCACCAAATATGGAGTCATCCATACCTACTATATTTACATTATATTCTTCTATTCTTACTAATTCATTTTTCAATATGATAAAGCCACTGTCTTCCATTATTTTTTTATAAATTTTCTCTGCGCCACCGCCATAATCATGATTGCCATATATGGCATACTTCCCTAATGGAGCATTTATCTCTTTAAGTGTTTCCCATATATTATAAACATCTTCTTTATTTTCATGATTATTGTATTCATCTATTAAATCCCCCGTAAAAATCACTATGTCCGGGTCTTCATCATTTATTCTTTCTACTGCTTTATTTACATCTTTATCATTGAAATATTCGGAATAATGCATATCAGAAAACTGAAGTATTTTTAATTCCTTATCATTGATGGTATATTCATTTTTTATATTTTGAAAATGAATATTCAATAAATTAGGTTCAATAAATCTTGCATATATGTAAAAAAAAGATGCAAAAATCAAAATAATAATCAAAAAGTTAATAAATTTTTTCACCTTTAATCTCCTAACAAAGTTTCATTTTGTAGTATAACAAATAAAACAAAAAAAATAAAGCGAAACTTAACGGTACGCGTAATATATGTTTCACTTTACTAACTCATTTAAACGATTCTTTTCTGTTCTTCATTACATACATAGAATTCAACATTATTAGTAATAATATCTATATAATTGAATGATACAACTCTTCTTAATCCTTTTTTCTCAACATGGACTGTAAATACAGATGGATATGTGTGTGCAATTACCCCTTCGCTAATTTGGGATCTGCTTTTTCCTTTATTGATCTTAAATTTAACTTTTTGCCCAACACAGCCTTCAACAACACCTTTTACTCTTGCAACTGAACTTGACACAAAAATCACCCTTTTAACTGTTTTAAATGAAAGATAGGTAAAATTTATTCATTTGATAGTATCTTTGCCAAAAACATAAATAATATGTGATTTTTCTTATATTTACTTTATTTTTAACTTGCAAATAAGAAAAAAATAGACTATTATTATAAAGGCAATTAAGGTAATTAAAATATAAAGGAGTGAAAGTAATGGACGAGGTCCCTACGGTCAAACAAATTAAGCAAAATAAACTGAATACTTCTCTATTACTATGCTTTAAATCAATTTGGTAATAGAGAAAATCTATTATTAAATTGAGGTGAAAGATGCTTGATATATTCAAATCAATCGACGATACTCTTTTCACACTGGAAGAAATAGAAGATGGTGCTTGGATTAACTTGGTTGATCCCACCACTGAAGAACTTGACTTCATTGAAGATGAGCTTTCAGTTGACAGAGATTTTTTAAGAGCAGCCCTTGACGAAGAAGAATCTGCTCGTTTGGAAACAGAAAATGATCAGGTATTAATACTGGTGGATACGCCATACGTTGAAAAAACCGATGATCACATTATTTATGAAACACTGCCTCTTGGAATTATCATAACAGATAAAAATATTATAACCGTATGCTTGAAAAATTCTATTGTTTTAGATCAATTTGAAAAAAACAGCATTCGCACATTTTATACCTACAAAAAATACAGATTTCTGTATCAAATTTTGTATAAAAACGCTCAAAGATACCTGCTTTATTTAAGACAAATAGACAGAATGAGTAACTACATTGAAAAACAACTGCATGAATCCATGAAAAACAAGGAACTCATTCAGCTTTTGGACTTGGAAAAATCATTGGTGTACATCACAACTTCATTAAAAGCAAATCAAGTTGTACTTGAAAAAATACTTCGCATTAATATTATAAAAAAATATTCTGAAGATGAAGATTTGTTGGAAGATGTAATTATAGAAAACAAACAGGCTATTGAAATGGCTAACATTTACACAGGAATATTAAGCGGAACAATGGATGCATTTGCTTCAATCATATCAAACAACTTAAACATTGTAATGAAGCTTTTAACATCCATAACTATTTTAATGGCTATTCCAAACATGTTTTCCAGCTTCTTTGGAATGAATGTACTAAACATTCCTTTTGCAGCTTCTCCTTATGGGTTTTGGATTGTAATGGGAATAAGCGTTGCTACAGCAGTAGTGGTGGGATATGTACTTTTGAAAAAGAATTTATTTTAAGGCAAGTAATCTTGCCTTTTTTAACGAAAAAACGAATAGCACCCGGTTTTCTTCAGTTACACACTAGAAAACCGGGTGCTATTCATTTAATTTATCTGATTCTGCTTTTGGGGGAATCACCTCTTCCGACAACCTATATATATAAACATTTATTCTACTAAATTTATTCAACTGATTGTAATCTTACAAAATCAAGAATATGCTATGTACAACTATAATTTATTTTAGTCTAATGTTTAAACCTCCCGATCAGTATTATTTCCCCTAAGCAAACCCTCTTGGTATATAGCTTAGTTTTTTAAATTAATCTCAATCTCATTCAAACTTGCTTTTATCTTTTTGACTAAAATATTTAATTAAGTCTTCAAATTCTTATTTGCATCAGTTAAATTTAGTAAAACTTATGTTGTATTACAATAATACCCATAAATATTTTTATTAAAAATAAAATTCAAAAAATATATAAAATTATTTAAATTTGTTATATACTATTAATATAATTTTATTAAGAGGTTATTATGATAAAACTTTATTCCTATGGGAAAATAAATTTATTTTTAGATATTGAAGGAAAATTGCCAAACGGCTACCACCTGATTAAATCAGTTATGCAATCAATTGACTTGCATGATGAAATTAGCATTGAAAATTGGGATAAAAACGAAATAATTATTAACTGCAATGACCCTAATATCCCCACAAATGAAAAAAACACCTGCTACAAGGCAGCTTCCATAATAAAAGAAACATATCATAAAACAGAAGGCGTTATCATAAAAATAGAAAAAGCAATTCCCTCTGAAGCAGGCTTAGCAGGAGGCAGCAGCAACGCTGCAGCTGTCATACATGGTTTAAATAAACTCTGGAATTTAAATATGTCCACTGAAAGCATGTTAGAAATAGGTCTTAAGGTGGGCGCAGATGTTCCTTTTTGCATATTGGGAGGAACTTATTTAGCAGAAGGAGTAGGAGAAAAACTTACTAAGCTTAATGATTTTGTATGGAGCGACATATTGCTTATAAAGCCTGACTTTTCCATGTCCACAGCCTTTGTATATACAAATTTAGGCAGTGATTGTTATAATTCTCTTAAAGACAATGAAATTTTAAATTATATAAACTTAGAAAATTATTGTAGTTCTGCTTTATCGGTTGCCAATACTCTTGAACATGTAGTTGAAAAATTTAATCCAAAGCTTAAAGACATTAAAAAACTTTTGGTTGACAGCGGTGCCATAATATCCCTAATGACCGGCAGCGGCTCAGCAGTATTTGGGCTTTTTCCTGATTCAATCAGCTTAAATGAAGCTTATGAAAAAATATGTCCTATATATCCTAAAACATTTAAAACTAGCACAATAACAAAAGGAGTACAAATATTTGATTAAATTATTTGCATTTGGGTAAATCATAATTAAATAGAAATGTGAGGAATTTTATGAAAAAGTTAATAATAATAATAATAATAATAATAATAATTTTAGCTGCTGGAATTATAACAGCAGGGTGTTCTAAACTAAATACCCCTATAATTGAAGCTCCCCCACAACAACCACAAGAACAACCCGTACAAGTGGAACAGGAAGAACAAAATGAACAAACTTCCAAAGAACAGCAAGAAGAAAAGCAAACAGTAGTAGCTCCTGATTTTGAACTTGAAACTCTAGATGGGACCAAAATTAAGCTAAGTGAAACAAGAGATAAAAATGTATTGTTAAACTTCTGGGCAACATGGTGTGGTTACTGTGTTTTAGAAATGCCTGATTTACAAAAGTTGCAGGAAGCTTATAAGGATGACCTCCTTATCCTAACTGTCAATGTAGGTGAGTCTAAAGAGACAGTTGAGCAGTTCATGAAAGATAACAATTTGGATTTAACAGTTGTCCTTGATGAAAAAATGAATGTTGCAAATACATATGGTGTACGTTCCTATCCAACCACAGTTGCCATTAATAAAAAGGGTGAGGTAATAAGCGGTTATATAGGAATGCTTACCTACGAACAAATGGAGCAGCTGTACAGCTTCTTTGAACAATAA
>CAZJKK010000039.1:0-16255 GCA_964546605.1 uncultured Clostridia bacterium | reverse complement strand
AAAAAATATTGGAAAAAGAAATTGTAGCAATAAAAGGCATAAGTGGAATGACCAAGGTCATTCCACTTTCTCTTTAAAAAGTTATTTATTCATTTAACAATCTATGGTATAATAAATACATAAATGAAAAAAAGACTAACGTCTTTTTCTGATAATGTATTTATTGTATCGGTGTAGGGCATCGCATTAGCGGCTTGCACTTATGATATAATGAATACTAAAATGGAACAAAGACTACCGTCTTTGTATAATATGTATTCATTGTATCAGTGTGAAACAAAATGCATTAACGATGCACTGATGATAGAATTAGCACTATTAAAAATAAAGAGAGGATAACTATGTCAAGTATTGAAGACTTGTTAAATGATAAAGCAAGACAGCAAATAAAAAGCATGTCAAATCCTAACAAAACTATTGCAGAGCTTAAAGCGGGAGAAAAAGCTGAAGGCTTTTATTTAGTAAAAAGCTTTGAAGTGAAAAAGACTACAAATGGTAAGCAATATATAGATGTGGAGTTAGTTGACAAAACTGGTGAAATAAATGCTAAAATATGGGAGTATGCTGAAGATAAAGAAGAGATATTCAAAACTAATCCAATAGTAAAAGTAAGAGGAGAAGTATTGGATTGGAATGGCTCTAAGCAGCTTAAGGTAAACAAAATAAGGGCAACAAATCCCACAGACAATATAAAAATATCCGAATTAGTTCCAGCAGCACCAATAGAAGCCGGCGAAATGTTTAATGAAATAAAATCATACATTAAAAAGATAAATGACGTTGAAATAAAACTGTTAGTAGAAAATATTGTTTCAAAATACAAAAACAAGCTGATCTTTTATCCTGCTGCTAAGAAAAACCATCACTCATTCATGGGTGGGCTTATGTATCATACATTAAGAATGTTATATTCAGGTGAAAAACTCATGGAGGTTTATGACTTTTTAAACAAGGATTACGTCTTTGCAGGTGTAATACTTCATGATATATGCAAAATATTAGAAATGGATTCTGATGAATACGGAGTTGTATCAGATTACACCATGGAGGGAAAGCTCTTAGGTCATATAATCCAAGGTATTAAGGAAGTTGAAATTGAGGGAGAGAAAATAGGTTTAAATAGAGAAAAAAGCATTATTCTTCAACACATGATTTTATCTCACCACTACGAACCTGAATTTGGAAGCCCTAAAAAGCCAATGACTCCTGAGGCAGAGCTTCTTCACTTTTTAGATATAATGGATGCAAGAATGTTTGATTTTGAGCATGCGTTGACAGGAATTGAGCCTGGAGGCTTTACTGATAAAATATGGCTTTTAGATAACAGAAATTTATATAAGTCTTTAAATTAAAATTTAAGATCCATGTGCTTAGGCCCATGGATCTATTATTTATCTTCTCCTTCTTTGCTTGATTCTAATAGGACGCTGAAATTCTCTTTCTTTCTCCCTAGTTGGTTTTTCAATATTTTGATATTCATCATATTTACCGTGTTTATCCTGTTTATTAAATTTCTCTTGCTTGCTGTATTTGTCATATTCATCTTGATAACTATCGTATTTGAATGGTTCGACCTCTTCATTTTCATTTTGTTCCTGAGGTAACGATGCTTCATTTATGAGATTCATATTTTTAGGATGCTCTCGATAATCTGAGAAATAATCCTTTGATTTAAGCGTATTATAACTATGTTCTCTGTCATCATTGTAATGGTTGTTGTGATCATGGATGTGAGAATCATTTGAATCATACGAAGCATGAATATCATCTGAATTATTTGAGATGTTTTGGCTCATGCTGCTTATTAATGGCGCAAATGTTTCCATTAGACTGTTTAAATCAATATTACTGTTGTTTCCGGCTGATGTTTTGCTTGTTTGTAAAGATGAAAGTATTTCGCTTAAATTTCCGTTTTTAAGCATATCATTCAAGCCGCCATTTTTTAGCATGTCATTTAATCCACCATTTTTTATCATATTCATTGCCATAGTACCCATCATTTTTTCCACGTTATTTTGAATTAAGGGTTGAGCTATCATTTTGCCTATTGGAGAATTTTTGTTTTTCATTAAGGCTGTCATCATATCTGTTGGATTCTTAACGTTTACTGATTCAATGGGTCTAAATGTTTGGGCCTTGTTTAGAAAAGAGTACATGCCTAGCAATGTACTGACTTTTTCAAATAGCGGCAGATATGTATTTACCTTTGAAACTGTTTGTGGAGATGTTAGTGGTGCAACTGTGCGCACCATACCTATTATGTTTTCCACTCTCTGTGGGTCTTGCAAAAGTCCTGTTGTTAAGTTTTTTGTAGTGCCTGATAATTTTGAAACCATGCCAGACATCTGAGTATTACCAAAAATAAATTTTGCAGCCAATAAGTATAGCATTATTTGAACAGGAATAATATCACCTTCTTAAACACATATTTAATATTACATTTTATTCAAGTAGTTTAGTTATGTTACACAAATTTAGAATTATAAAAAATTAAATTGTAACCTATTCCTTAACAATGCATATTATGTAATAGAAATGGAGGTATATGAATGGCTAAATTTTTTAAAAGTTTTGATGACAATGAAATAAATAAAATAACAGAAAGCAAGGAATTCAAAAAAGCTGCAGAGGATAAAAATGTAAAAGATTTTGTCAACAATGATCAGTTTAAGGAATTCCAGGAAAAATATAATGGTAAATCAGAAGATGAAATTCTAAGAGATGCAAGGAAAATGAGCAATAAATTAAAAGAGCAATATGGAGAAGAAGAATATAACAAAAAGATACAAGACTTAAAGAATTTTGAAATGTTTTTAAACCCTGAGCAAAAAAAGAAAATGAAGAAGTTTTTGGATGGTTTAAAATAGGGTAAAGGGAGAAAAACTCCCTTTTTAAGTTGCATTTTTATTCTTAAATAGTCAGAAATATTAACATTGTAATTACGTATGGAAATGAAAATGTAAAATATTCAAAATATTGGAAATATAATTGTAAACGATTACAAAATAAAATAAAAAGTAAGAAAACGTGTCGAATTTAATAAAAATAAGGAAAATCTATAATAAATCGTTTGCACTTTCAGTGTTTATTTTTATAATTTACAATATTAGGATGTTGAGTCTGTTTTAAGATTTAATTGACAATTTATATATATTCAATTATAATGATTTTAGATTATTTTATTAATTGGAGGGACAAGATGAAAAAAGTAATAAGTATCTTATTAGTATTTGCAATGATTTTCAGCTTGACAGCATGCGCACAACCAGCACAAGCACCGGCTGAAGCACCTAAAACTGAAACTCCTGCAGCTGAGACACCTGCAGCACCAGCGGCACCTGCAGCTGAGAAAGAAGCTTTTGAAGGTAAAATTGCCATTGTAACAAATACACTTTCTCAAAATGAAGAAGAGTATCGTTCAGCACAAGAAATGGTAGATAGATATGGAGAAGATAAAGTTTCTCACGTATTATGGCCAGATAACTTCATGACTGAACAAGAGCAAATGATTAGTACTATTACAAAAATAGGTTCTGATCCAGAAGTAAAAGCATTAATTATTAATCAAGCTGTTCCAGGAACAAATGCAGCGGTTGATAAATTATTGGAAACTCGTGACGATATGTTTATAGCTTATTGTGCTCCTCAGGAAAATCCTCCTGACGTTTCACAAAGAGCAGACCTTATTCTTCAACCTGACGAATTAGGAATGGGAAATAGCATACCTGTACAAGCTAAAAAAATGGGAGCTGAAACATTTGTACACTATTCATTCCCAAGACATATGTCAGTTGTTCTTCTTGCAGCTAGAAGAGATCTTATGATAGCTAAATGCGAAGAAATAGGACTTAAGTTTGTTGATGCAACAGCTCCAGACCCAACAGGTGATGCAGGAGTTCCAGGCGCACAACAATTTATACTTGAAGATGTTCCTAAACTAGTGAAAGAATATGGTAAGAATACAGCATTCTTCTCAACAAACTGCGCAATGCAAACTCCATTAATAAAAGCAGTTTATGATGCAGGAGCTATATATCCACAACCTTGTTGTCCATCACCATACCATGGCTATCCAGCAGCACTTGGTATTGAATCATCAGGATATACTGTAGATGCTATGGCACAAGTAATTTCTGAAACTGCTAAAAAGCTTAAAGAAGGCGGACAATTAGGAAGAATGTCTACATGGCCAGTTCCAGTTGCTATGATGAACACTATAGCTGCTTCAGAATATGCAATTAAATGGATAAACGGCGAAGTTGGCGATGAGCTTGATACTAAAGTATTAGAAGAATTGATGACTGAATATGCTAATGGAATAGTAGTAACAACAACACCTTATGTTGAAGGTTCAACTGAATACAAAACATTTAGATTAATAATGATGGACTTCTTAACATATGGAGAAGAACATATATTATAATAAATACATAATTAACTATAATTAATTGAAATTAAGGAATGTTTCGGGATTTCTAATGTTGAACTTCCGTTACATTCCTTTTTATGAGAATAATATTCAGGAGGTAATAATAATGGAAAACCTTCTAAGCTTGAAGAATGTTTCAAAGGAATACTCAGGAAACAGGGTATTAAAAGATATAAATATTGAGCTAAAAAAAGGTGAAATACATGCTCTCATAGGTGAAAACGGTGCCGGTAAATCCACATTGATGAATATACTGTTTGGAATGCCGGTTATTCATACTACGGGAGGGTTTGACGGAAAAATTGAAATTGAAGGTAAGGAAGTAAATATAAAATCTCCTCATGATGCTATGGCGCAAGGAATAGGTATGGTTCACCAGGAATTTATGTTAATACCAGGCTTTACCATAACAGAAAACATTAAGTTAAACAGGGAAATTACTAAGCCTAATGTTGTGAGTAGCGTGCTCGGTAAAAGATTGGAATCTCTTGATTTTAAAAAAATGAATGAAGATGCCAGAAAAGCTCTTGATACGCTGGATATGGATATAGATGAATTTATGCCTGTTGCAGGTCTTCCTGTAGGTCATATGCAGTTTATAGAAATTGCCAGGGAAATAGACAAGACAGGTATACGAATATTGGTTTTCGATGAGCCCACAGCAGTTTTAGCTGAGGCTGAAGCAAAAAACCTGTTAAATGCTATAAGAAAATTGTCTCAAAAGGGAATTGGAATTATATTTATCTCTCATAGGCTTGATGAAATTATAGATGTTGCAGACAAAGTAACAGTTTTAAGAGACGGAGAGCATGTGGCTACAAAGGATGTTAAGGATACAAATAAATATGAAATAGCACAATTGATGGTTGGAAGAAAAATTTCAATTGACAGAACTGATTCTGAAAATAAGATTAAAAGTGATGAAACTATTTTAGAAATAAAAAATCTTCATGTTGCAATGCCCGGTGAAAGGGTAAAAGGTGTGAGTCTTGATGTAAAAAAAGGTGAAATAGTAGGCATTGGAGGTTTGGCTGGACAAGGCAAGTTAGGAATCGCAAATGGTCTCATGGGAATTTATCCTGCGACTGGAGAGGTTAAATTTAAGGGTGAGAAGCTTGAATTAAATGATCCTAAATCAGCCATTAAGACAGGACTTGCATTTGTAAGTGAGGATCGTAAAGGCGTGGGACTTCTTCTTGATGAATCCATAGAAGGAAACATTGTGTTTTCGGCTATGCAAACAAGAAACGATTTTCTTCATAACTTTGGACCTTTTAGATTTAAAAATTCTAGACAAATAAGAGAACATGCTAAAACAATGATTAAAGACCTTGATATTAGATGTACTTCACCTCTACAAAGGGCAGGAGCATTGAGTGGAGGAAATCAGCAAAAAGTGTGCGTGGCAAGAGCCCTTACTTTAAGTCCAACACTTCTTTTAGTATCTGAGCCTACACGAGGAATTGACATTGGCGCTAAAAAGCTTGTGCTGGATTTATTAAAAAGATTAAATGAAGAATATGGCATGACAATAGTAATGACCTCTTCTGAGCTGGCAGAACTAAGAAGCATATGCGACCGCATAGTTATTATTTGTGAGGGCAAGGTTGAAGGTGTTCTTCCTCCTGATGCTCAGGATGCTGAATTTGGTCTCTTGATGTCAGGTGCAAGGCATACAGAAGGGAGTGAAGCATAATGGTTGAAGCGAAAGAAAAGGGACATTTAAAGGATGTAGTCAATAAAATAGGATTACCTACGTTAATTATAGGCACATTTTGGATAATACTTTTAATTACAGGCGGTTCACTTGGAATATCCATGAACACCTTAATAAGCGACACCATTAAACGTGCAGGCATGAACGGAATACTTGTTCTTGCAATGGTTCCTTCCATACAGTCAGGAACAGGACCAAACTTTGCATTGCCAATAGGCATTGAATGCGGGTTGTTTGCCATGGTTTTATCCATTGAATTTGGGGCTGTAGGATATGGATGGGTTGCAATGTCCATAGGGATGGCAATTGTGTTTGCTGTAATTTCCGGCTATTTGTACGGCAAGCTGTTAAATGCAGTTAAAGGTTCTGAAATGACAATTGCAACATACACAGGCTTCTCCATATCAGCAATCATGTGTCTTGCATGGCTTATGATACCTTTTAATTCCCCTAAAATGGGATGGTTTATGGGAAAAGGCTTAAGAGAAACCATACAGCTTGATGCGTTAAAAGCTGATAAAATATTAAGTAATTTATGGCAATTCACCATTGGCGGTGAAGAAGGCATAATCATTCCCACGGGCATGCTTTTAATATTCTTATTATGCTGCTTGGTAGTATGGCTGTATTTCAGATCCAAATCCGGTATTGCCATATCTGCAGGAGGTATAAACCCAAGATTTGCTCAAGCCTCGGGTATTAATATTAACAGAAACAGAGTGAAGGCAAATATATTGTCAACAGTATTAGGAGCCATTGGAATAATTGTTTATTCACAGGGCTACGGATATGCTCAACTTTACAATGCACCTTTAATGATGGCGTTTCCTGCTGTGGCAGCTGTTTTAATAGGCGGTGCAACTGCATCTAGAGCAAAAGTATCCCATGTAATAATCGGTACAATTATTTTTCAAGGTTTACTTACAACGGCCCTTCCTGTAGCAAATAAGCTGTTTGAAGGAACTGACCTATCAGAAATACTTCGTATGGTTATCCAAAACGGAATAATCCTTTATGCTTTAACACAAGTAAAAGGAGGCGATAAATAATGAACAATACATCTACAGGTGAAAGATTAAAAATAAAAGGCAATTCATCTTGGATTGCAGACAATATAGTTACACTCATATTTATTGCATTTACATTGTTTGGTTTTTTGGTCTCTGACGGCGTAACAATGAATTACTTTCTAACTGAATTATCAAGCAGATTTTTTAGAAATGCATTTTTGGTACTAGCCCTCATAATACCTGTTGTTGCTGGACTTGGGCTTAACTTTGGTATAGTTGTAGGTGCTATGGCAGGACAAATAGCAATTGCTATTGTAAGATATTTCAGCCTTGGGGGAGTTTCAGGAATAATTTATACCTTCCTGTTAGCATTTCCCATAGCAGCGTTATTCGGATATTTTACAGGAGTACTTTACAATAAAACAAGAGGTCAAGAAATGATTGCCTCCTTGATGGTAGGTTATTTTGCCAATGGTTTGTATCAATTTTTATTCCTGTTTGTTGTGGGAGTAATAATAAAAGTTCCTGACACACATCCTATGATTAAACCGGATGGTGTGGGAATAAGAATGACTGTTGACTTGGTTCCTGTGGAAGACGGAGGACTTAAATATGCATTAGATAAAATATGGGAAATGCCTTTTATGTGGGCAATCTTAATAGTAGCCTTTGCCGTATTGCTAATGCAAATAATAAGGTTGACTAGAAACACCAAGTCTCCTGCTTTTAGCCAAAATCAAAAAATGCTGACTTATATTAATATAATCATATGTGCTGCCTTAATAGGAGTAAGCTCATATGCTATATTTACAAACTCACCATTAATGATGGTTAGAAAGGTGCCTGTTATTATTGGAATATTCATAATTGCTCTTTGTGTTTTCAACGAACTAATTTTGAAAACAAAGCTGGGACAAGATTTTAGAAGTGTTGGTCAAAGCCAGCACATAGCACAGGTATCCGGTATAAATGTGGATAGAACAAGAATAATTGCAACAATGATGTCAACCGTCTTGGCTGCATGGGGACAAATAATGTATCTGCAAAACATGGGTACATTAAATACGTACGGCGCACATACTCAAATAGGTATGTTTTCTGTTGCTTGTTTACTTGTTGGAGGAGCCTCCACACAAAAGGCAAACATACGCCATGCAATTTTAGGAACATTATTGTTTAACTCCATGTTTATTATGTCTCCTGAAATAGGATTGTCCTTGTTTGGAAATGCTTTGTTAGGAGAATATTTCAGAACATTCATGGTATATGGGGTAATAGGTTTGGCATTAGGACTTCATGTATGGAGAACAAATAAAAAGGGAAAAATAACCTTGGACTAAAATAAGATAAATTTAAATTGAGAAAGAATTGTGAAATGCACAATTCTTTTTTTATTATTTAAATTAATATTTTGTTTTTATAAGTTATAAAACGTGTAAATTTTTGTCTAAACATGTCGATATATAAAAATAATATGTTTCTTTTCGGATGAAAGGATATAAGACATATGATTTTCTAAATCATTAGACAATTAATATAACAAACAAAACATAATTCTAGTTTATAATGAAACGGTTTTAATAAAAAATATTTTATAAATATTATTACAAAATTTAATAATTTATTTCATAATTTAAAGTGATATATTATTTTTCTAGCTAGCGATAGGATTACATAATAAAACAATTTGAATAATTATGTCATTTTTTATTTATAAACTTTATTTATTGGAGGAGAGCAATGAAAAGTATTAAAATAAGAAGCATTAAATTAAAACTCATAGTATATTTTGCAGCCTTAATTTTAATGTCTTCAATCACTTTAGGTTATTTAACAGTTCAAAGGTCTAGCGAGATAGTTAAAAATGAAGCTGAACAAACCCTTACATTACTGGCAGCGGAAGCTGCAAAGCTGACAGAAAGTAGAGTGGAAACGCAACAAAAAACATTAGATATGATAGCAATAATACCAAATATGAATACTATGGATTGGGAAATTCAAAGACCAATTTTGCAGAATCAACTTGGTAAAACGAATTTCTCTGAAATTGCAGTTGTTGACTTAAATGGTAATGCTAAGTATTCAGGTGGAAATACAGCTGATTTAAGTAAAAGGGAGTATGTGAAAAAAGCACTTTCAGGAGAATCTAATGTATCTGACTTAATCGTAAGCAGCGTGACCAATGAGGTTGTTTTAATGTATGCAGCCCCAATTGAAAGTAATGGAAAAGTAGTGGGTGCTTTAATAGGAAGAAGAGATGGAAATGCATTAAGTTTAAATTGCGGATGATACAGGATTTGGAAACAGTGGTTATGGATATATAATCAATAAGAATGGAACAGTTGTAGCTCATCCTGACAGGGCAAAAGTGCTTAATCAATTTAATCCTATTGAAGAATCAAAAACTAATACTAGTTTAACATCATTAGCAAATTTGTTTAATAAGGTATTAGTTGAAAAATCAGGGGTAAGTAACTATTCTTTTGAAGGTAACGATTTATATGCTGGTTACTCTCCAATTGAAGGCAGCGATTGGATATTTATTATAACTGCTAATGAACAAGAAGTATTAGCTTCAATTCCTGAATTGCAAAGTATAATTTATAAAGTCTTACTTACTGTTTTAGCTGTAAGCATAGTCTTTGTATATTTAATTGGAAGCTCAATTGCTAATCCAATAATTTTAGCAGTGCAACATTCTAAGAAAATTGCCTCGTTAGACTTAACTCAAAATGTACCAGAAAAGTTTATGAAGAGGAAGGATGAAGTTGGTGATTTAGCAAGTGCATTACAAACTATAATAGATAGGCTTAAAGAAATAGTAACTGAAATCAGTAACACCGGTGCACAGGTTTTGGCTGCTTCAGAAGAAATGGCTTCTGCATCTCAGCAATCAGCGTCTGCAGCTGTTCAGGTATCTCATACCATTGAGGAAATAGCAAAAGGAGCATTTGAGCAAGCTCAACATACTCAAGAGGGTTCAATAAATGCAAATGAGTTAGGAAGAGTTATTGAAGAAGACCAAATGCATATGAGAAACCTTAATGAGCAGTCTCAAATGGTAATTAAGGTTGTTAGGGAAGGGCTAGAAGAAATAGAAAATTTACATAAGATTACAGAAGAAAGTAATAAGGCAACTAATGAAGTAAGAAATGTAATAATACAAACAAATGATAGTTCAAAAAAGATAGGGCAAGCAAGCAATGTTATATCAACCATTGCTCAGCAAACTAATTTGTTGGCTTTAAATGCAGCGATAGAAGCTGCACGAGCAGGAAGTGTAGGTAAAGGGTTTGCGGTAGTTGCGGAAGAAATTAAAAACTTAGCACAACAATCATCACTTTCTACAAAAGAAATTGATGAAATAGTCACAGAATTACAACAAAATTCTTCTACTGCAGTTCAAACAATGGAAAGAGTTTCTGTTATAACAGAACAGCAATACAGAAGTGTAGGGAAAAGCAAGGATAAATACTCTCTTATAAATGAAGCCATGAAGGAAACCGAAAAAGCTGTAAATAACATGAATGAATCAGGTGATAAAATGGAATCAATGAAAGACCAAATACTTTCAAGTATGGAAACCCTTTCTGCAGTAGCCGAAGAAAACTCTGCTGCAACTCAAGAAGCAACAGCATCTATTGAAGAGCAAGCAGCATCTGCAGAAGAGATTTCATCTACAAGTGAAGAATTAGCTAATATGGCTCAAAGTTTACAAGAATTAATTTCAAGGTTTGTACTTTAAGAAGGAGGGATATGGCGAATTTAATTGATATCTTCACGGTTTTTTAATAGGGCATAATGTTAAGAAATTATGTATATCAGTCATCCTTGCAATTGAATAATTTTTGGTTTATAATCAAAACAATTGTAACATGGAGGAATATATAATGAAAGAAGATAAAGTTTTAATACTTGCCATAGAATCGTCTTGTGATGAAACAGCTGCAGCGGTTGTTGAAAACGGAAGAAATGTTTTGTCCAATATAATATCATCTCAAATAGAAATTCATAAGGAATTTGGGGGAGTTGTGCCGGAGGTTGCATCAAGAAAGCATATTGAAAATATTAACGATGTTGTGAAAGAATCATTAACTGAGGCCAAAGTTACTTCTGAGCAAATAGATGCAATTGCTGTAACATATGGTCCCGGTCTTGTAGGAGCACTTTTAGTGGGAGTTAATTTTGCAAAAGGACTTTCTTATGCGTGGAATAAGCCATTAATAGGAGTTAATCACATAGAGGGTCACATAAGTGCCAATTTCATAGAAGATAAAAGCTTAGAACCTCCATTTATATGCCTGGTTGCTTCTGGCGGACACACTCATCTGGTAAATGTAAAAGGCTATGGAGAATATGAAATATTGGGAAAAACAAGGGATGATGCAGCAGGAGAAGCCTTTGATAAAATAGCAAGAGCCATTGGTCTTGGATATCCCGGAGGACCTTTGATAGATAAGGCTGCAAAGATGGGAAACAAGGATGCTATAAAATTCCCAAGGGTGGTTATTGATGATGAAACGTTGGATTTTAGCTTCAGCGGTTTAAAATCAGCAGTTTTAAACTATATTCACAACACTGAGCAAAAAAATGAAAAAGTAGTTGTGGAGGATGTTGCTGCAAGTTTCCAGGAAGCGGTTGTGGAAGTGCTTGCAATGAAGACAATAAAAGCAGCAAAGCTTAAAAATTCAAATATTATTGCTTTGGCAGGGGGCGTTGCTTCTAATACAAGCTTAAGAACCATGCTTCAAGAAGAATGTTTGAAACATAATTATAAATTTACTAAGCCATCTCCCATTTTATGCACAGATAATGCAGCCATGATTGGATGTGCAGCTTATTATAAATTTTTAAATAAACAATTTGCAGATGCATCTTTAAATGCAAAACCAAATTTAGAACTTGCAAATTCATAAACAGATTTAAAATAATAAAGTATCAACAGCTGTGGATAAGACTGTTGATACTGAAATACTAAAGGAAAAGTTGTCAACAACTTATTAACAATAAGTGGACAACTTTTTTTATTCATCTATAATTTCTGCCCATTGAGTGTATAGCACTTCCAATTTGTTTTTATTGTCGTTTAATTTTTCATTTAGTTCAATAATTAGAAAATTGTCATTATATGTCGAGGGTTTACATAATTCATGTTCTAATTCAGCTTTCTCATTTTCATACAATTCTATTTGCTCTTCTAATAGTCGTATTCTTTTTTCTCGTTGTTGTCTTTCTCTAATATTTTCTCGCTCTTTTTTCTTTTCTGCATTTATTTGTGTCTTTGTTTTAAGAACAGTTTCCTGATTATCTGATTCTTCTAACTCAGCTTTTTTCTGAATATAATAATCATAGTTACCTAAATATTCAAATGAACAATCCTTAGACATTTCAACTATTTTATTTGCCACCTTGTTTAAAAAGTACCTATCATGGGAAACAACAAGTACTGTTCCGTCATAATTTAACAGTGCATCCTCTAAAACTTCTTTTGAGTCTATGTCTAAGTGGTTTGTAGGCTCATCCATCAATAAAAAGTTAGCATTAGATGTCATAAGCTTCAATAATGATAACCTGCTTTTTTCTCCGCCGCTTAATTCGCCTACAATTTTGTACATGTCATCGCCATTAAATAAAAACCGCGCAAGCATGGTTCGTATGTCATAATAATTTAATTCAGGGTTGTGATCCCATATTTCATCTATAACCGTGTTTTCACTGTCAAGGTTTGTTTGTTCTTGATCATAATATCCTATGCTCACATGGTGACCAAGCTTTACTGTTCCCGAATAATCATTTATTTTTTGTGCAATAACCTTTAGCAATGTGGATTTTCCAATACCATTAGGGCCGATTATACCCACCTTTTCACCTTTGTAAATATTAATTTGGATATTTTCAAAAACCTTGTACTCGTTAAAACTAACGTCTAAGTTTTCAACAGTTAAAACATCTCTTCCGCTTTTCACCTTAGCAGTAAACTTAAGCTTTACCTTGTTAGAATCAACAGATGGTTTTTCCATTTTTTTAATTTTATCTAAAGCTTTTTGTCTGCTAAATGCTTGTCTAATATTTCGTTTGCTGCCATAGGCGTGAAGACGTCTTATTTGCTCTTCTTGCTTTTCTATATCTTTTTCATACTCATCATATAACTTTTGTTCCTGTTCTTTTTCAACTTTTCTTTTTTTAATGAACTCAGTATAATTTCCGTTATATGCCTTTAAAGCTGTATTTTCCATGAGGAAAATTCTGTTTACTGTGTTATCTAAAAAATATCTGTCGTGAGATATAATTATTACTACGCCGGTAAAATCCTTAATATATTTTTCGAGCCATGATATAGCCTCAATGTCTAAATGGTTTGTAGGTTCATCTAAAAGCAATATATCAGCTTTTTCTAATAGTAGCTTTGCAAGCATAACTCTGCTTTTTTGCCCTCCGCTTAACAGGTTTATAGGCTTGCCAAATTCAATTTCAGAAAATCCGAGGCCCCTAAGCACTCCCTTAATTAAGCTTTTAAAGCTGTAGCCATCCATTTCCTCAAACTTTTCATTCATTTTCACATACTTTTCCATGAGAATATGAAGCTCTTCCTGATCGTCATTTTCGGTGAAGGAGCTTATTTTATGGGAGATATTATGAATGTCATTTTCAAGATTAATAACTTCCTCATAAATGGTAAGCATTTCATCCATAATTGTTTTATTGCTTTCTATATATGTGTTTTGCTTTAAAAACCCGAGTTTTTTTCCTTTTGCTTTATATATTTCACCTGAATCAGGTTCTAAATTATCAGTTAATATATTAAATAAAGTTGTTTTTCCGGCTCCATTCAGACCTATTAAGCCAACCTTTTCGTTGTCATTTATGGAAAATGAAATATTTTCAATTATATTATCAACCACATAGGCCTTAGATACTTCGTTGCATGATAAAACTATCATAAGATTTCCTTTCCTGCTGTATTAATTATTATGATTATATCAGCATAAAACAAAAATTACAAACTACTTCCTTTTTTTTACGTTATATATCATTTGCTGTCAACTATTATTTTCATATTTTCTGCTAACAAATTCATGCTGTTTTTAAAAATTAAAAATGAATTGTTATCCATTTTTTTACCATTAAAAACAAAGGAACAATCTTCATTTAACATCATTAATATGTTCTCCAGCACATTGGAGAAGTCAATTTCCTTTTTTTCTGCTAAATCATTTCCGTTCTCAGTAGTTCCCAATAAGTAATCCGTTGACACATTAAAAAAATCCGATATTTCTAGTATTAAATCTAATTTTGGTTGTCTTTTTCCATTTTCATATAAAGAAAGAGCTGAGGTTGATACATTTATAATTTTACTAAATTCTTTTGAGGTTAGTTTGTTTTTAATACGCAGGTATTTAATTTTTTCACCTATGTTCATATTGTCACCTTCTGTTTAAATGTCATATTCTTATGTGGAACTCTATTATATTTCATAAATTGACATCATACAACATAAATTTACAATTTGTAAAAATATAACAAAAATATTGACAAAATGTGAAGTGAAATATTATAATAAACTAAAGAAAGTGATAGGGAGCATGAGATGATATTTTATAATGTTATCGACTTAAGAATTGTTGTAGAAAACTATGTTGAACTTAATGACTTTAATGATTTTTTAAATAAAACAAAAATTAGCCCTGCATTATTGGCAGCGTTAGTGGGATGCATTGAAGGTATAATTACACTAAGTGAAGATAAAAGCTATTTTACATTTTTTGAAGTTCATAAGAAAGATGATTTAAGTGAATTTATGTTTCAAGACATTTATGAATTTATAAAAGATAATAAAACTGTTTATAATCATGTAGTTAATTATTTCAATATGTGGCACGGAAAACAGATTGATATGCTTGCATATGATGATTACCATATTCAGGATATTATTAATAATATTTTCAAGCTAAAGCTATATATGGATGAAGAATATGAATTGGCTAAGAAAAGTGAAGATAAATATACAATTAGACTATATGAACATTCATTTTGGTTGTTGTCCATGCTTCTTTGTTAATGTACATAAAACTAATTGACAAAGTTTATTAAATTATAATATAATCCTCTAATTAGAGGATTTTTTAATGAAAGGGATATGATTATGCCAGTTATTATACCATCAACTCTTCCTGCATATAAGACTATGAAGGATGAAAATATATTTGTTATGAGCAGCGAAAGAGCACAAACCCAAGATATTAGGCCCTTAGAGGTTGCATTAGTAAATTTAATGCCTACAAAAATAGAAACAGAAACACAATTTGTGAGACTGTTGTCAAATTCTCCTATACAAATTAATGTTGAATTTATTCATACAAGCACACATGAAACTAAAAATGTATCTTCCTCTCACATGGAAAAATTTTATAAAAGCATTAAGGAAGTAAAACACAAAAAATATGATGCCATGATAGTTACAGGTGCTCCGGTCGAACTCATGGAGTATGAGGAAGTGGATTATTGGGAAGAATTAAAGGAAATATTTGACTTCTCAATAACCAATGTAACATCTACCATGTTTATATGCTGGGGAGCGCAAGCAGCTTTACATCATTTTTATGGCCTTAATAAAAGAACATTAGATAAAAAGATATTTGGTGTGTTTGACCATGAAAAAAAACATGATACATGCATGCTTTTAAATGGCTTTGATGATATTTTTTATGTTCCTCATTCTAGACATACAGAAGTAATTGCTGAAGATATTAAAAGTGTTCAGGAGTTAATTATTTTAGCTGAATCTAAGGATGCAGGGGTGCACATTGCAGTTACTGATGATTACAGTAAAATTTTTATAATGGGTCACTCAGAATATGATCCGTTTACATTAAAAAAAGAATATGACAGAGATACGAGTCAAGGAAAACCAATTAATATTCCTATGAACTACTATCCTGAAAATGACCCGGAAAAACCACCTTATGTTAAATGGAGAAGTCATGCTAATTTACTGTTTAAGAATTGGATTAATATAATTTATCAAGAAACACCTTATGATTTAAATGAAGTAGGCAACAACAGAACAGACTGGTACCATTCATAAAAGTCTAAGGGACG
>CAZJKK010000038.1:0-16302 GCA_964546605.1 uncultured Clostridia bacterium | reverse complement strand
GAGAGCAGGTATTAATACTGTAGAGGAGCTTACTTACAAGTCAGAGGATGACATGATGAAGGTAAGAAACTTAGGAAAGAAATCTTTGGATGAGGTAGCAAAAAAACTTGAAGAATTAGGCTTATCTTTGAGAAAAAACGATAATTAGCAGTAAGGAGGACTAAGCATGGGTAGTCACAGAAAGCTGGGTTTCGAGACTAGCCACAGAGTAGCAATGCTTCGTAATATGACTTCTAGCTTAATTTTAAACGGCCAAATTGTTACAACAGTAACAAGAGCTAAAGAATTAAGAAGAGTTGCAGAGCGTACAATTACTCTTGGCAAAAGAGGAGACCTACATGCAAGACGTCAAGCAGCAGCTTATTTATACGGCAAAGAAGCTGTAAATAAGCTATTTGAAGAAGTTGCTCCTAAATACAAGGAAAGAAACGGTGGATACACTAGAATTCTTAAATTGGGACCACGCAGAGGCGATGGAGCAGAAATGGCGATAATTGAGCTTGTATAATAAGTTTAAAATTAAATAATAACTGTTAGGGATTAATCCCTTTCAGTTTAAATCAAGAAAAAGCAATTTAAATAGTCGACGTTTAAGTTGCTTTTTTATTTTAGATAAATGGACGTATGGACTGTGATATGTATTGAATATTGTAGTATTTGTGGTAAAATATACGTATATTAAAAAAAGGATTGAGGCGAGATATTATGATTAATTGGTGGCATATTATTGAAATATCAGTTAATTTTATTCAAAATTTGGTAATATTTAAAGCGTTTGAATTATATTATGACAAACGGTTCGGCTTTAAATATTCTGTGGAAGCTGCAATACTTGTCATGACTGGGGTATTAAGTCTATTGAATTATTTCATTTCAATTGAGTCAAATCCTTTAATATATTTAGGCTATATATTGCTTATTTATGTATTTGCGGTTGTTATATTTAAGGGAAATATATTTTCAAAATTATTCACAACATTTTCGCTTATTGTAATTATCGGAATTTGTGAATTTATAGCTGCATTATTTATCTCTACGGCATCTGGAATGGAAATAAACTCAATGCTTAAGCAAGATTTTGGAAGATTTGAGGCTATGATAATAGCTCATGTATTGTTATTGTATGTATATTTATTTTTGAGAAAAAGGATTGATAAAGAAAAAATGAATTTACTCAATAATAAATACTACATATTAATAGGAACTATTTTATTTTTAACTGTTTCTATAATTATTATGGTAATTTGGATGTATGGCAATATAAATAATATTAATGATAGTATTAATACTAATTTGATTTTGCTGACTATAAGTGTTTCATTCCTTTCAGTTGTATCAATATATTTGACCGATAAAATTATAAAAGAAATGAATGAAAAACATAAAAATGAGCTGGAGTTACAGCATATAAAAATGGAACAAGCTTATTTTACAGATGTTAGCTCTGCATTAGAAGAAATCAAAATTTTAAGACATGATATGAGGGGCGAGCTTGCAATAATTCATGGATACAATGAATTAAATCAAAGAGATAACATAAGAAATCACATTGAGAAAAAACTTCAGCAGATGGACGTACAACTATTACCTCAAATGGACAAAGATAATATTATCACTTCATTTTTAAATTTCAAGTTGAAAGAAGCTAGAGCTAAAAATATAACTGTTCATCTTAAAAGCAACTTAACAGAAGAAAATGTAATAGATATTGATAAAGAAGAAATATGCAGAATTTTAAACAACATAATTAATAATGCAATTGAAGCTTGTATACAATGTAATGAAAGGTATATAAAGTTAAGTATTGAAATGCTTGGTAAATGCATAATAATAAAATCTGAGAATCCTTTTAAAGGTGAAATAAAAAAAGAAGACTCTAAAATACTCACAATTAAAAAAGATAAAACTAAGCATGGTTACGGATTAAAAAGCATTCAAAGTATAGCTGAAAAATACGGGGGGTATGTAGATATTAATTATAATAATAATGTGTTTAGTATTGTTGTACAAGTATTGATAGATTCTAAACAGGAGGAAGCTTCAGAAAATTAATAATAGCTATTTTTTTGCTCTGATATTGCCGCTTAGACGTTAAAAACAACCGAATAGGCATAATATAAAAAAAATGTTGAAAATAGCAATACATTGAATTATTATGTTGTTAAATCGAATAGGAGGTATGTAATGAAAAAAACTTTAACCTTTATGTCATGTATTGCTGCAGTATTGATAGCTACAGCTCAAACAACCATGGGTGTTACTTGCATATTACTTCTGAATCAACCAAAAGCTCCGCAATGCTTGATGAAAAATGATCAATAAGATTTCACTTCTCTTGTCTGAAGGAATTGGGTCAAAGCTCAATTCCTCAGATAATGAAAAAGCTGTTTATGCGTATAGCATTGAGGTGCTTTTTTCATTGCTGTTAAACCTTGTAATTCTGTCTATAACAGCATCTTATTTAAACAAAAAGTTGGAGCTTTTAGTATTTATTATTTTCTTTTCAGGTCTCAGAACTTATGCTGGTGGATATCATGCTAAAACACATGTTGAGTGTATATGCATATCCTTTTTCATATTTATAATATCAGCTTTGAGCAGTTCATATTTAAAACAATTTGATGAAATAATTTTAATAGCAGGAGTTTTATTATCGATATTATTGGTTTTTTGGCGGGCACCCTCTGAAACAGAAAATAAACCTTTGAGTAAAAATCAAAGAAAGAAACATAAAGTAATAAGCAGAGTAATAGTTCTAATGTTTAGTTGTATTGCAATCGCTTTATATTTTTATAAAGGTGAGACAAATTATATATATATTACAGCAGTTGTGTCCATGGTTATTGAATCCATAAGCCTGTTGAAGTCGTAGTGCATAGAAAGAACTTCCGTTTTTTTTGAGGTTCTTTCTTTCATTTCATAATTTTATCATTGCTGCATTGAAAAATTCATGTTTTATGCTAAAATAGAAATATACTAAACAGGATGTGAATGAATATGGAACATAATATTGCAGTATGCGACGATTCTAGTGAATATGGGATTATTGTAACAGAATTAATAAAAGAGGCCTTAATTAAAAATAACTTGAAATATAATGTAAGTACATTTAAAGCTGGACATGATTTGCTACAATCTTTTAAAGAAAACAATTATGAAATTATATTTTTAGATATGGAAATGCCTGAAATGAATGGCATAGAAACGGGATTAAAAATTAGAGAGATTAATGAAAAGGCTATTATTTTATATTTAACATCTCATAAGGAATATGCTTATGAATCTTATAAGGTTAAAGCTAAGGATTATTTATTAAAGCCTGTTAATATGGAGGTTTTAGAAAAAACATTAATTGAATGCATTAATGAAAATAAGAATAATAAAAACAACAATAACATTATTAATATTAATTTTTTAGATGTAAAAGATACAAGTGGTGTAATACACCGCATACCAATAAATGATATAACACATGTAATTAGGAAAAAAGAAGATAGGAAGCTACATATATATTGTTTAGATAAATCGGAAATTATATTGGTTCAAACACTTGAAAGCATTGAAAATGAGTTGTTAGGCATTGATTGTATTTTAAGATCCTCTAAATCTTGCTTGATAAATTTGGATAATGTAAGAGCGATTTATAAAAATACTATATATTTTAGTAATGATGAAAAGGAAGTAGCCAGTAGAAGGTGTTTGTCTAATTTAGCGAATAAATTAAAACTGAAAAGATTGGCAGCTAGTGATGCATATTAATTAGTTAATGCCGTTGGGACATCAAAAACAACCAAATAGACAAATTTGCATATATTTGTTGAAATTTATGCAAATTTAATATATTATGTCAATAGGAAAGTTCATCTGACTTATGTTTATTGTTATTTTTTAGCTAGAAACATGGAGATCAAATTGGTGAGTTTTAGAAATGTGAAGCATTTATAGAGGGGTAATGGCAGTTCGTAGAACTGCCATTTATTTTTCCAAGTTTGTATGAATAGACAATACTATAAATAGTCTTGTCTATTTTTTTGTGAAAAATATATTTCGTATATGTTATAATTGCTGAATTTAAGGGTATATATTAGCCATATTTATTAAAGGGAGACAGACATTTATGAAAAAGTATAAGTTTTTAATATTATCAGCGGCTGTTATCTTTGCTGCAGCAGCTGGTTATTTTTTGCTAACTGGTGACAAGGCACTTGAAGTTAGCACAATGAAAAGCTACAAGGGGAGCATTATAAAGACAATAGAAGTTTCAGGTACAATTAATTCCAAGGAAATTGAAACAATAAGCCTTGAGACAGGAAGATTAGTTAAAAAGACATATGTAAAAGAAAATGATGTGGTAGAGAAAAATCAGCTTTTAGCTGAGTTAGAAAATGATGACTTAATTATTTCCCTGGAAAAGTCTATGCTCAGTCTTGAGGATTTAAACACCAAGCTAAATAGTATTACTTCTGATAACAGTGAATTAGTGTTGCTTAACAACACACTGGCAAGAAACAAGGAAAGCTATTCTAAACTAACAGAGGATTTAAAAACTGCCAAAGAGGATTTAAAAAAAGCAGAAGCATTGTATACAGAAAATGTCATCAGTAAATCTGAACTTGACAAGTATGTAACTCAAGTCAATAATTTAAGCAGCAATTTGAAAACAGCAGAATTAAATCTAAATGACGCATCTGTTAATTACAATGATAAGAAAGAACAAAAAACACAGGATAAACAATCTATTGAAAGACAAATTAAATCAGTGAATTTGGATATTGAAAGTTTAAATAAAAAAATAGAAGATTCAAAAATTTATTCTTCAATTAATGGCATTGTTACTGATTTTCCCATCAAAGAATTACAAAAAACTTTAGCAGGTGAAATAATAACCATACATGGCAATGATTCACTAGAATTAACTGCTCATGTATCTCAACAGGATGCAATATTAATAAAAGAGGGTCAACAAAGCATTGTTACAGTTGATGGCTTAAATTTATCATATGAGGGAAAAGTTTCTTTCGTATCAAAGCTTGCTGAGACTGACAAGAATGGCAGCACTGTTCCAAAGGTAGAAATTAAAATAGAAATTCTTAATGCTGATGAAAATCTATCGTTTGGATACGAGGGAGAGGCTGAAATCATAATTGATTCAAAGGAAGATGTTCTTGTGGTTAAAAATGAAGCAATTAAAAAGGAAGATGACAAGAACTATGTGTACTTGCTTCAAAACAACCAAGCAAAGTTAGTTTATGTTGAAATGGGTCTATCTGACGGATATTTAATAAATATTTTGTCAGGGGTAAATGAAGGAGATGAAGTTATTGTAAATCCTCCTGTAAGCTTAATAGACGGAATGAAAGTAAATTCGGTAAAGTAGGTGTAGGCATGGAATATAAAACATCTATATTAGAAGCATTAGAAAGAGAAAACAAGGATAGGTGTATTGAGCTTGCTTTAGAAGCTGTTGAAAACAATGTTTTTAGTATTCCTGAGCTATATGAAGGTGTATTAAAAACTGCTCTTTATGCCGTTGATGAATGTGATGATGATGATTGTATTTGGAAGGAGCATGTTAAAACTTCCATAGTACGTTCTGTAATAGAGTGCTTGTATCCTCAAGTTATAAAGTTAAAAAGACAAGCAGAGCCAATAAACAGAAAGGTTGTTCTTGCATGTCCTGAAAAGGAGTATCATGAAATTGGGCTTAGAATGATAGATGACTTTTTTAATATTTTAGGGTATGAAACAATATATGTGGGAACAAACACTCCTAAAAACCAGGTTTTAAATGCTGTATTAAAAACCAAGGCAGACTATCTTGCAGTAAGTGTTACTGATTATTATTTATTGGTTGAAGCACAAAAAATGATACAAAACACAAAAAAAGCTCTTGCGACAATCAATGTAATTGTTGGCGGAAATGCCTTTAAGAATAATTTACATTTAGTAAACGAAATCGGGGGAGACATTTACCTTGAAAGCTTTAAGGATTTTGTTAAATTGAGGGACGGTGATAAAAATGAGATTGTCCTTTGATATAGCTCTAAGATTTTTAAAGTCCGGGAAAGGACAGACACTTTTAATAGCTTTGGGGATTTCTGTGGGAGTAGCAGTGCAAATATTTATAGGCTCTCTTATACAAGGTTTGCAAATAAGTTTGGTTGATACTACCATAGGTAGTTCTTCTCACATTACAATTACTGCAGATAATGAGGATAAATTAATTAAGAATTGGAAAAGAACAGTGTATGAAGCTGAAATAAGCAGTCCTCAAATAAAATATGTGTCTCCTGCATTAGATGGACCTGCTTCAATAGATTATGAAACAGATACTGCTTCTGTAGTAATAAGAGGATTTAATTTGGAGAAAAGCGACAAAATATATAAGTTTAAAAATAACCTATATGTTGGAGATTTTCCTAAAAACAAAGATGAAGTTATAATAGGAAAAGAGTTAGCAGAAAAGTCAGGCACAAACATCGGTGACAACATAAATATATTAACAACAAGAGGCAACTCGTACAGATTAAAGGTAACCGGACTTTTCGATCTAAAGGTATCTTCAATTAATGATTCCTGGGTGGTTACAGATCTAGAAACAGCTGAAAACATTCTTGCTGTTGAAGGTATAAATTCAGTTGAAATCCAGGTTGATGAGGTTTTTCTTGCAGATGAAATATCAAAACAGGTTGATTATACTTTGACGGGAGAGGATTTAAAGGTTGATAATTGGAAGGCTTTAAATGAATCCTTGTTAAGCGGATTAAACGGTCAAAGTGTTTCAAGCTACATGATACAAGTATTTGTTTTGGTGTCAGTATTGTTGGGAATTTCAAGCGTTCTTGCCATATCTGTTGTTCAAAGATCCAAGCAAATCGGAATATTAAAAGCTATGGGTATTCAGGATAGAGATGCAAGCCTTATATTTGTTTTTCAGGGATTAATGCTTGGAGTTTTAGGTGCAATTCTTGGGATTATTTTAGGCATTGGACTTTTAGTAATGTTTACTAAATTTGCTGTAAATCCTGATGGAAGTCCTGTAGTGCCTATATATATTAATTATGGATTTATTGCTTTATCAGGTATGTTTGCTGTAGTAACAGCTTCAACAGCATCACTGATTCCTGCAAGATTAACATCAAGACTAAATCCAATTGAGGTAATTAAAAATGGCTAATAATATTATTGAACTAAAAAACATTAACAAAATATATGGGGAGAGCATAAAAACCCAAGTTCTTTACGACATAAACATATCCTTTGAAAACAGTAGCTTTAATTCCATTATTGGTGAGTCAGGAAGCGGAAAAAGCACCATGCTAAATATTATAGGAACATTGGATAAACCCACATCTGGTGAGGTGTACATTGGCGGTAAAAGAACTGATACAATGGATAAAACAGAGCTGTCTTTATTAAGAAATAAGACCATAGGTTTTATTTTTCAGTTTCATTACCTGCTCCCTGAATTTACTGCAAAAGAAAATGTGCTTATGCCTTATAAAATTCATAGCTACAATGTACCAAAGGAAGTAGATGAGTGGGCAGATGAATTATTAAATTTCGTAGGATTAACTAAGGTAAAGAATAACATGGCTACAAACATGTCTGGAGGACAACAGCAAAGAACTGCCATAGCAAGAGCATTAATAAACAAACCGCAAATTATATTGGCTGATGAGCCCACCGGTAATCTTGATTCCGAAACAACAGAAAATATTTATGGAATTTTAAGAGACATAAACAAAAGGTTTAACACAACATTTTTAATAATAACACATGACCAAAGAATTGCTGAAAAAACAGACAGAATAGTGCAAGTGAGAGATGGACGAATTAATTTGGATTTGAGAAAATAAACACAAGTTTAAATGATTGCCAAATTTTTGCAAACAAAATATGACAGGAGCATTCCTGTCTTTTTATTAGACTGCATTGTAATTTACTGTTGTAAATTTAATTGAATAATGATATTATTTAATGCAGTGAAAAAATAATAAAGGTGCGTTATGATAGAAGATATAATTAAAATAGAAAACGTCAAATTTAAATATGATAAAGAAGATAGTACTTTTGCTGTTGACGGCGTAAGCTTAAATATAAAACAAGGTGAATTTACTGCAATTATTGGACATAACGGTTCAGGTAAATCAACTTTGGCTAAGCTAATCAACTCCATACTCCTTCCCACAGAAGGAAAAATTTATGTAAAGGGTATGGACACAGCTGATGATTCAAAGCTGTGGGATATAAGACAAACAGCAGGCATGGTTTTCCAAAATCCTGATAATCAGCTGGTAGCTACAATTGTAGAAGAAGATATTGCTTTTGGACCTGAAAACCAAGGGGTAGAGCCTTCAGAAATTAGAAGAAGAGTAGATGATGCATTAAATGCTGTTGGAATGTATGAATTTAGAAAAAGACCTCCTCACATGCTTTCTGGCGGACAAAAGCAAAGAATTGCCATAGCAGGGATATTAGCTTTAAATTCTGACTGTATCATACTTGATGAACCAACTGCCATGCTTGATCCGTCAGGCAGGAAAGAAGTTATGACAACTCTTCATAAATTAAAGGAAAAGGGAAAAACAATTGTTTTAATAACCCACTATATGGATGAGGCAGTACAAGCAGACAGAGTAATAATTATGGATAAGGGAAATATTAGGCTGGATGGAACTCCTAAGGAGGTATTCAGAAATATTGACGAAATTAAAAAATTTGGTCTAGATGTGCCTCAGGTTACTGAGCTATCCCAGGCACTTGCAAAGGAAGGCTTATTATTACCTAATGATATAATTGATGTAAAGGAATTGGTGGATTTGTTATGTCAATAAAAGCAGAAAATATTAAATACGTATATTCAGAAGGGACACCATTCATGACAGTTGCCCTGGATGATATTAACCTAGAAATACAAAAAGGTGACTTTTTAGGAATAATCGGACACACAGGCTCAGGAAAGTCAACTCTTATTCAGTTATTAAATGGTTTAGAAAAACCTACGAATGGAAAAATAACCGTTAATGATATAAAGGTAGGAGAAGACAAAAAGCAGCTATCCAAAATTCGTCAAACTGTGGGGCTTGTGTTTCAATACCCTGAATATCAGTTGTTTGAAGAAACAGTTGCTAAAGATGTTGCCTTTGGACCAATGAATTTAAATTTATCCCAGGATGAAATACAGAAAAGAGTAAAGGAATCCTTAGAGTTAGTGGGATTTAATTATAATAAAATTAAAGATGTATCTCCTTTTGATTTATCAGGAGGACAAAAAAGAAGAGTTGCCATTGCTGGAGTTTTAGCCATGAAGCCAGACTACCTGGTTTTAGATGAACCAGCTGCCGGACTTGACCCTGCAGGAAGAAATGATCTTTTTGACAAAATAAAGCTGCTTCATGAAAAAGCAAATGTAACTGTAATTTTAATTTCTCACAGCATGGAGGATATTGCTAAATTAGTTAACAGAGTAATTGTACTTTACAAGGGTAAAATACATATGGAAGGCACTCCAAAGGAAATATATGCCCAAGCAGAAGAATTAGAAAAAATTGGGCTTGGAGTTCCTCAGGTTGCACAAATAGTTAACGAACTTAGAAAAAGAGGTTTTAACATAAAGACAGACGTAATTACTGTTGAAGAAGCTAAAGAAGAAATTTTAAGGGAAGTGAGAAGACGACATGTTTAAAAATTTAACAATCGGACAGCATTACCCTGTGGATTCACCGGTTCATGAGCTTGATCCAAGAGTAAAAATAATAATGACCTTTGTTTTTATAGTTTCATTGTTTTTAATTGAAAGCTTTACGACCTACTTGGTGGTGGCATTATTTCTAGCAGCAGCTATACATCTTTCAAAGGTTCCAATTAAATTTGTATTAAGAGGCTTAAGACCTATTTTAATGATTATAATAATTACATTTATTATAAATATGTTAATGACACCGGGAAATATAATATTTAAGCTTGGATTTATAAAAGTAACAGAAGAGGGTTTAAGACAAGCAGGTTTTATGGCCATAAGGCTCACCCTATTAATAATGGGAACATCACTGTTAACTCTTACAACTTCACCTATAATACTTACAGATGGAATTGAAGCTTTATTAAAGCCTTTCAAAAGATTTGGACTTCCTGCTCATGAGCTTGCCATGATGATGACAATTGCTTTAAGGTTTATTCCAACACTAATGGAGGAAACCGAAAAAATTATGAAGGCTCAAAAATCTCGTGGTGCAGATTTTGAAAGCGGAAACATAATGAGCAGAGCTAAAAACTTAGTTCCATTGTTAGTTCCATTGTTCATAAGTGCTTTTAGACGTGCAGATGAGCTGGCAATGGCCATGGAAGCAAGATGCTACCGTGGAGGAGATAACAGAACAAGAATGCGCCAATTAAAAATCTCAAAAGGTGATATAGTTGCAACAACCTTATTTATAGTTTATTTTGCAGCAATTATTATAATTAAAATAATATGGTAAGAAATATTAAACTTAAAATTGCTTATGATGGCACAAATTATTGTGGGTGGCAAACCCAATTAAATAGGCCTACAATTCAAGAAACGGTTGAACAGGCAATTAGCACCGTTATGAAGCAAAAAATTGATTTAATCGGCTCAGGAAGGACCGACAGCGGTGTTCATGCTCTGGGACAAATAGCAAATTTTAAGGCAGATACCAAAATACCAGAAGAAAAAATTAAAATAGCTCTTAATGCAAATTTGCCTTTAGATATAAGAATAATAGAATCACAAGATGTAGACATGGAGTTTCATTCCAGGTTCGATGCTCATAACAAGACATACATGTATCAAATATACAACGACAAGGTATGGGACCCCTTCTATAGTAGGTATTCATGCTTTGTGCCTGTAGAATTAAACTTTGATAAAATGCAAAGAGCAGTGGGCAGTTTAATTGGCACCCATGATTTCAAGGGATTTATGGCTGCAGGTTCACAGGTTAAAACAACGTTTAGAACTATTTATAGTGCAAAATTAATTAAGGAAGATAAACTAATAAAGTTATATGTAAATGGCAATGGATTTTTGTACAATATGGTTAGAATAATTGCCGGAACATTAATTGACATAGGCAAAAACATTAAAAGTGTTGATTGCATAGAACAAGCCATTATAAATCAAGACAGAGAATTGTTAGGGCAGACTGCAGAACCGCAAGGATTATTTTTAATGAATGTAAACTATTAAAAAAGTGCTTGACACAGGAAACAATTTAATATAAAATATCATAGGTATGATAATAAGATAGAAGAAAAACCGTTCCAATGCCCCGGAGTTAGGTTTTTTCAATATATTATATTAAAAAAATAATTTAATACGTAGAAATACAGGAGGTAGCAGATGAAAAGCTTCTTGGCTAAACCTAATGAAGTTCAAAGGGCATGGTATGTTATCGATGCCGAAGGAAAAACTCTAGGTAGACTTGCAACAGAAGTTGCTAAAATATTAAGAGGTAAACACAAAGCAATATACACACCACACGTTGATACAGGAGACTTTGTTATAATAGTTAACGCTGAAAAAGTTGTATTGACAGGAAAGAAATTAGATCAAAAATTATACAGACACCACTCTCTTTATCCAGGCGGATTAAAGGAAACTCCTTACAGAAGATTGTTTGAGACTAAACCAGAACAACCGGTTTATCTTGCAGTAAAAGGAATGCTTCCAAAGAACAGCCTTGGAAGAAAAATGTTAAAGAAACTTAAGGTATACGCTGGTCCAGAGCACAACCATCAAGCTCAACAACCACAAGTATACGAGTTTTAAGAGAGGAGGACGATTAGATGGATGCACAATACAGAGGAACAGGTAGAAGAAAAAAAGCTATAGCTAGAGTAAGATTAGTACCGGGAACCGGAAAAATCGTTATAAATAAAAGAGACTTAGAGGATTATATTAAATATGAAACTTTAAGAAATGTTGTTAGAGAACCATTAATGATTACTGACACAATGGGTCAATATGATGTATTGGTAAATGTTAAAGGTGGCGGATATACTGGACAGTCTGGAGCAATCAGACACGGTATTTCAAGAGCACTTTTACAAGTTGACAACGAATTAAGACCAATTCTTAAAAAAGCAGGTTTCTTAACAAGAGACCCAAGAATGAAAGAAAGAAAGAAATACGGCTTGAAAAAAGCAAGAAGAGCTTCACAGTTCTCAAAAAGATAATTGGCATAGAATTTTTATTGAAAGAGCTACAGAAATGTGGCTCTTTTATTTTGCCTAAAATATGCTATATATAGTATAAGGCAATGCATAAATGACTACATATAGTGTTTTGTGAAGAGGACAGTAAAAGAAAATAAAATGAACCCAAAAATGTAGTGTGGCTATTTGTTGGTGAAAATAGCTACTTGTGTGTGTTATTTAATATAATTTCGAATTGAGGTAGGTGATTGTTATTTATAATATAATTTAGTATAATATATATTATTATATAGTTATTAAAAATCATTTTTTAATTTGAATATAGTCAGAATCGATAATTAATGCTGGGGGTTTTTAGAAATGACAATTAAGAGTAAACATAATAATATTCTTTTTATAGATATGAATGAGCGAAATATTTCTATATTGGGTCATTCATTATTTTCTTCATGGATGCTTTCATTTCTATTTGAAGGTCAATTGTTTCAACACCTTGCCAAAGAGTATAATTTTGTAGCGGATTCTATTATGTTTGCAAGTTCTGTTGCTATGTTTTTAGGATTATTGCTTGGCGGGTTTATTATTAAAACAAAACTTCATGCAAAACGGCTTTTCCAATATTCCTATAGCTTTTTTATTGCCTTGTCATTAATATTTTTCTTTACACCATCAGTTATGTGGAATATAGGGATAATTTCAGGTTCCTTTATATCAGGATGTTGCGTTGCTGCATGGGGATTTTATTTTAAAACAATTTCAGAGAAGAATGAACGTATAAAAACAGCAGCAGACTTGCTCATTATTTCTAATATATTGATGATACTGTTAAATGTGGCTACAATACACATATCGCCTTACATAGGGCTTTCATTGTCGATAGTTATGCTTCTGAGTGCATTTTTACTTGCTCTAAAACTACCTGCTAATGATTGTGAACTTATTAAAAAGAAAGACAACAGCTTAAGCATTTCAAATCTTTTGTTATTCTTTTATATTTTCATAGTAATATTGACAATAAATTCAGGTTTGATGTATCATGTGATAAATCCTGCTTTTGAACATTTAAAGTCATTTACTAGTTGGTATTGGGCAGTTCCTTATGTTGTTGCAATATTTATACTGAGAAATTTTTCTATAAAAATCAAGTCATCATATATACTTTACGTTGCAATAGCAATGATTGGTCTTGCATTTACAGCCTTCATAACACTTAACCGCTCTGTAACAAGTTATTTTATAGTGAATACACTTATGCTCGGTTCTTATGGAGTATACGACTTGTTTTTCTGGAGCATATTGGGTGTTATGCTTGATTACAATGAAAACCCTGCTAAAATTCTTGGCATAGGTCTCTCTGCCAATGTATTGGGTATAGTATTGGGGGGAATTATCGGTAACAATTTTATTACCAATAATTTACAAAGCATAAGTCCATCACTACTTGCTTTTGCCGTAGTTTGTATAACTTTGGTCCTTTTACCTCCTCTAAACAAACACCTTTCGTCATTGCTTAAAGGATATAGTAATCTTACTGCATTTACTGAAATGCCAGAATTTAATCAAAATAAACATATAGATAAAATTTCAAAATTCGGCAGCTTATCAGAAAGGGAAAAACAGGTAGCATCACTTCTTCTGCAAGGGAAAACATATAAGACAATTGCCTCTGAACTTTTCATAAGCGAAAATACAGTAAAATATTATGTTAAAAACGTGTATTCCAAATTCAATATTCAAAGCCGAGCAGAACTTATCAATATAGTAATGGAAAAGTAAACCTGTTAATATCATTAAAATAATTAACATGAATATAATAATTTATTGAATTACTTCCATTAATAATAAAATTAGACTCACCTACCTGAAAAGGGTAGGGCTGTTTTCAAAAAAACTACCCTTTTCGGGTGTTTTTTTTTGTATTTTTTGTTGCTATAATTTTCATAAATGGAGCATGCATTATATTTAAATTCAATTATTTTTAGCAGGGAAGAGTTTTGTTCCGGATAATATATTCCCACAAATATTGTATTTGTTGGGAGCAATGGGGTGGGTACATTGAATACAATTATAAGAAAAATATTTATTTACACTTCAATAATATTTCTATTGGCAGCAGTAGGCACCGAAATTTTTGTTTTAAATGGCGAAAACATGAATGTTAAAACCTATACAATAGCAATATTCATAATAGCTGCAGAAATTATACTTATAAGATTTTTGATAATTGAGGTAAATAATTTTAAAACAGCTAAATTGGTACTTGAAAATTATATATTGAAAGTAAAAACTGCAGTTGTAAGCGAAGTATTCGGTAAAGAACAAACTCATAAGCAAATAGACGATAATGAAGTATTTGTATCATATTTTGGAATTCTTTTCAATGGTAAAATAGTAAAATTTAATCAGGACGGAATTCGGCTGACAGCAATGGAAATAGGGAATGATTTTATATCATTTACCTACGGCAATGAAAAACGAATGCAGAATTTGCGTATTGTACGACCAGGTATTGAACCTGAGGCTATGAGTGAAATGATTAACAAATTCCGTTTTGAAACAGGGATTACACCCACAATGCACGGTGTATGATAAGAAATAATTAATTGCATAGAGGTGAGATATGTCTAAGAAAATTATAGGGTATGGAAGTTTTTTTTGCTGGAATTGTGGCAAAGGAATTGAAAAAGGGAATAAAATCTGCCCCAACTGCGGCTCCAAATACAAGGGAGATGACAGGTACAAAGATGCATCTGCCTTAGGGGCAGGAGGTATAGGTTGGTCAAATAACACATCTCATTCTTGTTTTAAAGAGTATTTTAAAAATAACCGAAAAAATGGACTAATTTGGCTTATAGGTATCAGCTTTATTGTTCCTGCAGCTTTGATTTTAACAGGTGAGATAAAAATTGACACTGAAGGTATCATGGTGATTGGAGGAGTCTTAGCAGTATTCTGGATTATCGGCCTTGTATTTTTATTTAAGAATCGCAAAAATATACCGGCTTGGGACGGTATCGTTGAAGATAAAAAAATATTTCAAAAAATCAGACGAAGAAAAGACAGTGCAGGGAAAAATTACAAGGAATCATATACTGAATATGTTGTGTATATACGCAAGGAAAATAATGGAATTTTTGAATTAAAAAATGAAGACTGTTCCAAATATGATTATTTCAAAATAGGGGATTATGTACATTATCATGGAGACAAAAGTCTGAACTATATTGAGAAGTACGATAAATCTTTAGATACAACAGTATTTTGTGCATGTTGCGGCGATATTAGCGATATACGAGACAATTATTGTGAAAGATGCGGATGCATATTATTAAAAGCAAATTGACAGATATCTAAATTAGGTAATTGTCGAAATTATTTTAGATTTCTAAATCATGAGGAGGCAAACATGTTTTGTGAAAATTGCGGGACTAAGCTACCTGATAATTCTTCATTTTGTGAAGAATGTGGTCAAAAAGTATCATTAATGGAAAATGAAACAAAAATTAGTGAATCAAAAATTAATGAAGAAAACTTCAATAATAAGAAAGAACCCGGTTCAACAAGACAGCGAGGTTCTGTTCCTCCTGTTATGAGATCTGCATCACCACTTAAGCCTTCCGACCACAGCGGGGAAGAAACAAAATTTCGCCAAACGTCTGAGCCCTATGTAAAAGAAACAGCTCCTCGTCAGCCTTCTGAAACCTATGAGAAAGAAATGGCAAGACGACAGAATTCCAATATAAATAGGCCGGTATCAAATAAGCACGAATATAACAAAACAAACTGTCAAGACGTGGATATAATTAGTTTTGGGCAGTATGTATGGATGATTTTTTTAGCAGGTATTCCCGTTTTAAACATAATACTATTGTTAAAATGGGGATTTAATAAGAAAAAACCCAACAAAAGCAATTTTGCTAAAGCTTTGCTGTTTTATTACTTAATTGCAGTAATTATATATGTTGCTTACATCTATTTGTGGCTAAAAGCAACTTCAAGTATTTAATAACTTTATTTTGAAAGGGGAAGAAAAATGGAAATATTCATAGCAATATTTATTATCATTGTTATACTGGCCGTATAGGTAATCTTGTCTTATAACGGTTTTGTAAAATCTAGGAA
>CAZJKK010000037.1:0-16417 GCA_964546605.1 uncultured Clostridia bacterium | reverse complement strand
CTTCTATAATATGTTAGCTCTTGTTTGCTAAATTTATTAATATCCTTACCTTTAAACAGGATTTTCCCTTGACTGGGTTTATTAAGCAAATTAAAGCACCTTGCCAAAGTAGATTTTCCTGAGCCGGATAAGCCTATAATTACGAATACTTCTCCTTTTTTAATATCTAAAGAAACATTGTGAAGTGCAATTGTTGTTCCGGTTTTTTTATAAATAGTATTTTTATCTGTGCCGGATTCCTTCAATTTAATTGCTTTATTTTTTTCAGCACCGTAAATTTTATATAAATTTTGCACACTAAATATAGTTTCGTTGTTGTTGGTATTATTAATATTATTATTAATTATATTGTTATCATTAATCATTGACCTTCACCTCGCTTTTCTTAACTAAACCTTGAGTAATTCTATCTAATATAACAGCTATAATTACTACGGCTGTACCGGAAATACGACCTCTGCCGATTTCTACACGATTTACGCTTATAAGAACTTCCATACCAAGACCCGTTGCACCAATCATGGATGTGGTTACAACCATGCTCATTGCCATCATAATTGTTTGGTTCACCCCGGTCATAATGGTAGGAAGAGCTTGGGGAATTTGTACCTTTATTAAGGACTGCAACCTGGTAGAACCAAAGGCAATACTTGCTTCCACAACTTCCTTGTCTATTTGCTTAATACCATGGCTTGTAAGCCTAATTATTGGTACAATAGCATAAATTGTTGTGGCTATTACTGCAGGAGGTTTCCCAAGCCCGAAGAACAATAAGGCCGGTATAAGATACACAAACACAGGCATAGTTTGCATTGTATCAAGTATTGGACGAACAATTCTGTTTGCTCTTTCGCTTGTGGAAATTAGTATTCCCAAAGGGAAGCCCAAAGTCAAGGAAATAATAACAGATGCTATTACTATGGACAGTGTTTCGTACATTAAATACCATAATCCAACAGCCCCTACAAGAAGCAGTAATACAGAATATAATATTCCTTTGCTAAGCTGCCCGCTTAATTTCCATGAAATCACAAATATTATTAATATGAAAATAAACCATGGAATAAAGCTTAGGATTTTATATATGCCATTAACAAAACTGCTTAAAAAATCTCTGATTGCATTAAATATAGTTTCATATTTAATGCTGAAATCTCTCACAGAGTTATCAATGCTGGTTAAATTAAGATTGAATTTAAATGGAATATCATATAAGAAATTTGATGTCCTTGTTTCTTTAGTACCAGATATGGATTCTCTAATAATATTTGCATCTTTTTCACTTAGCCATTCAGTAAGCAGCTGGTCGTTTTGTTGTAAAAACCACTTAGCAGTTTCTTCATAATTTGCACCGGAATCCATCATGTATGCTAATGCCTCAGAGGTTAGAGCGCTGGAGGTTTGATACTTGCTTAAAAATTCAACCATTTCAGGATTGTTTTCATAAAAATCGTTACTCATACCTACAGTTACATTAACAGCAGGGAGCTCAGTATGACCATCTTTATAGGTTAAAGGATCATAAGGCTCATCCTGCAAAAGCACCATATCATATTTACCCATGAGCCAAGTGGGCTCCCAATAATATGCAACGATAGGTTCACCCTTTTCATAAGCACTTGTTATAGCTGAAGCCAGGGATGAATCAGAACCGGGTCTAAAATATATAAAATTTTCATCTAATCCATAATGCAAATATTTATTGTGTAAAATTGTATCAACTTCCCAGCCTGGTATGGCACCATACATTCTGCCCATACCATTATTTTCTGCATCGGGGAATACATCAGGGTAATTTTTTAAATCCCAAACATATTTTAAATCTGGAGCTGATGGCTCAATTCCTCTTTCTTTGTCACCCTCAATAACATATCTTGGTACATAAAGACCTTGGTAGTTGTCATCAAAATTTGTTCCTAATTCTTTAAATTTATCTTCTTCTAGGTCCTTATCATATGTTGCAAGATTATCTGACCACATCTCCATGTGTACTTCAATTTGACCGCTTAAGAGGCCCTCATGCAGCACTGTTGTTGAACCGGGAACCTCTCGCCAGGTATATCCATAAAGCTCTTTGGCTATATAGCCGGCAACGGCATTATGAAATTTAATGCTGTCCCAACCTGCATCAGCAAATACTATTTCTTTTTCTGCATCTTGAGCAAAAGCTGAAACAGGAGTTAATAAAAACATAAAAATTAATAAAATACTTATAAATTTTTTCACTTTCTTCACCTTCCTCATAATTATAAATTTTGAGGCAAGTATTCCGCTAAAATACTAAAAAAAGCAATAAAAAAGACTATGGTTAACATAGTCCTTGAAATTAAGCACAATACTAACCCCTTTACGCAAACGAGGTTAGCTGTCGGGTTAGGGATAAAGGGTAACCCATCCATAAAGGATTCACCCCGGAAAATTGGTTCCCCCGCTTCTTGTTGTTTAAGAATTAAGCGCATTAATTATTATTAAATTGAATTTATAAAAAATTATACCACAAAACTTCCATAAATAAAACCCCTAATTTCTTACAAGTAGCATTTTTCAAATTTATATAATCGAAAAGTAATGAAAAATAGGGGCTTAAGAACGTTTGTTATTTTTTAATTTTTATTTTATCCAAAGGTTTTACAGTAGGACCTTCAAGTATGTTTCCTTTTATATCGTATCTGGAGCCGTGGCATGGGCAATCCCATGTTTTTTCTGCTTCATTAAATGAAAGAGAGCATTTTAAATGAGCACATACAGGGTTAATACAGAAATAATCTCCCTTATCATCCTTGTAAATTCCAACCTTTTTACCTTTATAATTAATGATTTTTCCTTTTCCCATTTCAACTTCAAATAATTCATCAGGTGCCGGAGCAAGTCTTTTTGCAAAGCCCTTTGTTATACTTGCTACAGATGAGAAAAATTCCTTTGCTGATTGGGTTGGAGTAATTCTTTGAGGATTAAAAACCTCAGAAAAATCATCGCTGATATCAAGGATTTTATTTTTTAATATTATGGCAGCTGCAGCAGAGTGAGTCATGCCCCATTTTTTGTAGCCTGTTGCCACATAGAGATTATCAATACTTTTTGTATATAATCCTATGAATGGAATTTTATCGTAGGTCATGCAGTCTTGAGTTGACCATTTAGATATTATTTCTGCTCCTTTAAAATTAGTGCTTAAGAAATCTTCCAGCTCTTTATACGAATCCTCTTCATTTTCTTTTTCACCTGAACGATGTTTTCCTCCTCCTAGGAGCAACAAGTTTTCTTTATCTGAAAATTGATATCTCAAAGAATAAACAGGATCATTTGTATTTATGTACATTCCTTCAAAGGGCTCTTCCTTGGTTTTTGCTGCAATTAAATATGATTTTTCTTGATAAAGCCTCAAGAAATATAGTCCAAAGCTATCATCAAAGGGATAGTGAGATGCTACTACAACTTTGCCAGCATGAATTGTGCCTGCCTCTGTTTCCACATCTATGTGGGCACCATGCAGTTCAATGTTTAAGGCTCTGACATTTTCATAAATTTCGCATGAGCCTGATTTATTAAGAATATTGTACAGACTGTACAAATATTTTAATGGATTGAATTGACCTTGATTTCGTATACCTATTGCTCCCAAGGTCTTATTGGGCAGTGGAACATCTTCTGTGTAAAATCCGTCAATACCAAGCTTCTTATACGCTTCAAGCTCTTTTTTTATCTCATTTAATTCAGTGTCATCTGTAGCATAAACATAGGAGGTTTGTTCCTTAAAATCACATTGTATATTATTTTCATTTATAATAGTTTTAATGAGATTTATGCCTTCCTCATTTGCCTTTAGATATTGTTTTGCTTCATTAAGTGAAAAACTGTTTATTAAATAATCATAAATAACATCATGCTGCACAGTAATTTTAGCAGTGGTATAACCTGATACACCGTAACCTATGGCAGTACCATCTATTACACATATTTTATAACCGCTGTCCTTTAATAGATATGCAGTATTAAGACCTGTCAGTCCAGCCCCAATAACAAGCACATCATAGCTTTTGTCTTTTAATTCTTCTATGTTACGTTTAATTTCAATTTTATTATCAGCAGATTCATGCCAATACGAATTTCTTGGATATTCCATAATGCTCCTCTTTCATTTTAAGATAATTATTTACATATATTTTTATTGTTTCATAATAATTTCAATTTATTCCTTGCTGAAATTTTAGTCATAGCCTTTGAATAAATTGGTAGAAAGATACAAACAGTTATGATATTATCATATAAGGTGAAATGTTTTCATGATGAGGAACGGGGTTGATTTATAAATTATAATGAGGTGAGGTATAGAAAATGAAGTATTATAAGAAATTAGTGGGAAAGAAAGTTTATTTATCACCTATGAACGTTGAGGATGCTGAAACTTATGTTAAGTGGCTCAATGATTTCAGTGTTACAGACGGTATTGGAACGTCCAATAAAATGATGTCCTTGGAAATTGAAAAGGAATGGATTTCTCAAAATTCAAACCAATACCAATTTGCTATAGTAAGATTAGAAGACGATCAATTAATGGGTAATTGCAGTATTCATGGACTTGACCTTTCAAGACACACCGCAGAAGTAGGTTTGTTTATTGGGGATGAAGAAAATAGAAATAAAGGCTATGGGCAAGACGTTCTTAATATATTGCTGGATTATGGATTTAATTATTTGAATTTAAATAATATAATGTTAAAAGTATTTTCTTTTAATGAAAGAGCCATACGTTGTTATGAAAAAGTGGGCTTTAAAGAAATAGGCAGAAGAAGACAGTCTTATTATTTGAGATGTAAATATTATGACGACGTGTATATGGATATATTAAGAGAAGAATATTTTGCTTTGCACTAAATATTTTTGCACAAATTTTGGGCATTTTCTCAATGGTAGACCATTAATTAATGTTAACTACCTTATTGTCACCAACATCAAAATACTTCATGAAATGAAAAAAGAACCTGCTACTACACAAAGTCTTGCTATTAGCCTTAAACTCACAGAAGCAGGAATATCAAAACATTTAAAAATATTAAGCAATGCAAAATTGGTAAATAAAATAAGACAGGGGAATTATGTGCTGTACAGCATCAATAAAGATGCCATTGATTTTATTCCTTATAAATTGTATGAATATATTATGAGATAGCAATTGTTAAGTGGGTCTATTAGATGACAGGAGTGATTCTTATATTGATTTTGAATCAGTAAAAGGAACCACTCCAATATAGATATGTAGTTCATTTCAATTTAATTTTGGTTTGTATCCTCTTTATAATTGCTTTTTGATTCTAAAATTATATTGTTTACAATTTCAATAATATCCTCTGTATATGAGCGATAAGGTTCGGATAATAGATGCATCCTTTCATTAGAAGTATCAGACAGTTTTTCTGAAGATAAATGACCAAATAGTAAGTAATCCGCAGAAATATTAAAATTCACGCATATTTTATAAAGTGTTGATACAGACATTCCTTTTTTCCCATTTTCAATTTCAGCTAAAAACTGAGGAGAAATACCGGCATTTTCTGCAAATTCCTCTCGAATCAAATTCATTTTCTCACGCTTTTTACGCAGTCGTTTTCCAATTTGAAGCATAATATTTTCTTCCATTACATCACCTCTTTTATATATTAACTATTGCTATCAGCGTATTAAATAAGCTATAATTATATAATTACGCTGGAAGCGTATAAAATAATTATTGAAAAAAGAGGTGTTAAACTTGAAAAATGTGAACAGATTAAATACCTGTTGCTTTATTGGAGGCTGCAATCAGAATAATTTGTTTTTATTTGATGAGAAGTCTCTATATTATGAAGATATAAAATTAAAAATTGAAAAGAATATTGTTTATTTAATTGAAAAACTATTTGTAACAAATTTTATGAGTGGAATGAATATTGGTTTTGAACAATGTGCGGCAGAGACTGTGCTTGAAAAAAAGGAAATATATCCCCAAATAACCTTGGAAGGGGTGTTGCCATATGAAGCGCATTCTATAAATTGGAGCATGGCTCAAAGAGATAAGTATTATTCTATTATGGAAAAAAGCGACAGAGAATTGCTGCTGCAGTATCACTATACTAATGACTGCATGAAAAAACGTAATCAATACATGATAGATAACTCTAAATATAGTATATTTTTTCTTGATGGTACAAGCAATATTGGCAACTTAATTCTATATGCAAAATTAAAGAGACGGGTTATAATAATCATTGACTCTAATAAATTTCAGTTTTTAGGAAGTGAGCGGATTTTTTAACATAGAAATTATTCCTTGACTTTGGTTTCAATTTAATATATCATTATACAGAAATAAAATAATTATAAAACAGTGATTGGAACAGTAGGCGTAACTGAGTCTTAAAGAGATATAATCATTTGGTGAGAGATTATAAGATTAAATGCGCTCGAAAATCATCCATGAGTTTAATTTCTGAACTTAGAGTAAGAAATTACGTATAAATGCGTTAAATTTTTGAGTGACATATTTAATGTATTTATATGTAATTTGGGTGGTACCGCGAATTTCGTCCCATGTCGTTGACATGGGATTTTATTTATGTATCCCTGCCGCATAGAATGCCAAATCTATGACAACAATACTGTTGTGTAATCTTGTTGCATTACCCTGCGAACTTATAAAATTTGCGAATTACTGCTATCTGTAAGTATGGAATTAAACGAAATACCAATCAGTTATAACGAGGTGAAGATATCCCCTATTTCTTAAGTAGCGGGTACCTTTTAATAAACAGGTGGTGTGTCTTAATCACCCGCCTCGTTGAAGTGGTGTGAGGTAATTGCTACGCAATTACTTCCGATACTTAAATAAATTTAAAACAGGAGGAAAAAATGAAACAATTTAAAGATATCTCAAAAGCCGATTATAAACAACAAGAGCAAGAAATATCAAAATATTGGGATGATATTGATTTATTAAAGCAAAGTGTTGAAACAAGAAATGATAAAAAACCCTTTATATTTTATGAAGGACCGCCAACAGCAAACGGAAAACCCGGAATTCACCATGTTATAGCAAGAACACTGAAGGACTCTGTATGCAGATTTAAAACAATGGAAGGATATCAGGTTAACAGAAAAGCCGGATGGGATACACATGGACTTCCAGTTGAAATTGAGGTTGAAAAACAATTAGGTTTAAAAGATAAAACTGATATTGAGCAATATGGAATAGATAAGTTTAATGAAAAGTGCAGACATTCAGTATTTACTTATGAGGCTCAATGGCGTGATATGACTGAACGTATGGCTTATTTAATTGACTTAGATGACCCTTACATCACTTTAAATAATGATTACATTGAATCAGAGTGGTGGATACTTGACAACATGTTTAAGCAAGGCTATATGTATGAAGGTCATAAAATACTTCCATACTGCCCAAGATGCGGAACGGGTTTAGCATCTCACGAAGTTGCGCAGGGCTATGAAGAAATCAAGACAGTTACTGCATATGCTAAATTTAAGAAAAAGGATGCAGATGAATATTTCATAGCTTGGACAACAACACCTTGGACTTTATTATCAAATGTTACATTGGCTGTACATCCAGATGTAGATTATGTAAAAATAAGAACTAAAGATAAAGAAGAAGTAAAAGGCGAAGTATATATCCTTGCAAAAGCTTTAGTTGATAAAGTAATTAATGAAGAATATGAAGTGCTTGAAGAAATGAAGGGTAAGGAATTAGAATTTGTTGAATATGAACAATTAATGCCTTTTATTGAAGTTCCTTTAAACAAAAAAGCTTTTTATGTAACATGTGCTGATTATGTTACAACAGAAGACGGTACTGGTATAGTTCATACTGCTCCTGCATTCGGTGAAGACGACTACAATACGGGTATGAGATATGGCCTGCCTGTTCTTAATCCAGTTGATGACACAGGAAGATTTAGAGGAACACCATGGTCAGAAATGTTTGTAATGGATGCAGATCCCGCAATATTGAAATGGTTAAAAGAAGAAGGAAAGTTATATAAGAAGGAGCCTGTTCTTCATAATTATCCACACTGCTGGAGATGTCATACACCTTTATTATACTATGCTAGACCAAGCTGGTATATCCAAATGACAAAATTAAAAGATAAATTAATAGAAAATAACAACTCTGTTGAATGGTATCCTGAATTTGTTGGCGAAAAGCGTTTTGGAAACTGGTTAGAAAACTTAAATGACTGGGCAATTTCAAGAAGCCGTTATTGGGGAACTCCGCTGCCACTTTGGAGATGCGAATGCGGTCATGTTGAAAGTATAGGTTCAAGAAAAGAATTAGTTGAAAAAGCAGTAGAAGAAATAGATGAAAAAACAATTGAGCTTCACAGACCATACGTTGATGATGTGCATATTGTTTGTCCTGAATGCGGTAAACATATGACAAGAGTTAAAGACGTTATTGACTGTTGGTTTGACTCAGGTGCTATGCCTTATGCACAATGGCACTATCCATTTGAAAACAAGGAAAACTTTGAAGATTTATTCCCGGCTGATTTTATATGCGAAGGAATTGACCAAACAAGAGGATGGTTCTATTCATTAATTGCTATATCTACATTTGTAATGGGTACGTCGCCATATAAGCGTGTATTGGTTAACGACCTCATACTCGATAAATACGGGAAGAAAATGTCTAAATCAAGAGGCAACACTGTTGACCCATTTGATTTGTTCGACAGATACGGTGCAGATGCATTAAGATGGTATTTACTTTATGTATCTCCTGCATGGGCACCTACAAAATTTGACGAAGACGGTTTAAAAGAAGTATTAAGCAAGTATTTCGGAACAATCAAAAATGTTTATACATTCTTTGCGTTGTATGCAAACACAGATTCCATAGATCCAAGTGAATTCTTTGTTGAATACAAGGATAGACCAGAATTAGACAGATGGATAATTTCTAAGTTTAATAACTTAGTTAAATATGTAAGAGAAAGCATGAATGCTTATGATCACAACAAGTCAGTAAGAGCAATTCAAGATTTTGTGAATGAAGATTTGTCAAACTGGTACATCAGACGTTCAAGAAGAAGATTCTGGGTGACAGAGCTTACAGAAGACAAAAAAGCTGTCTACAACACAACTTATGAAATATTAGTTGGTATTGCACAATTAACAGCTCCATTTGCACCATATTTATCAGAAGAAATCTACAGAAACCTTACAGGAGAAGTATCAGTTCACTTAAGCTACTATCCTGAAGTACATGAAGAATTAATAGATGAAAATGTTGAAAAGAGAATGGATCTTGTTAAGGACCTTGTAAAATTAGGAAGAGCTTCAAGAGAAAATGCTAAGATTAAGGTTAGACAGCCAATAAGAAAAATTCATATTGACGGCAAGTACCAAGAATTAATTGAAGATTTGGTTCCATTAATAAAGGAAGAATTAAATGTTAAGGAAGTTGTTTTTGAACATGACTTAAAGGAATTTATGGATTTCTCATTAAAGCCAAACTTTAAGGTTGCAGGTCCGATGCTAGGAAGCAATGTAAAAGCATTTGCTGCAACCCTTGCAAATGCTGATTCATTAGAAATAATCAGCAAGGTACAATCCGGTGAAAAGTGTGAATTGACTGTAAACGGTCAAACAATTGAGCTTAACGATGAGTTGTTGGATATTCGTATTTCTGCTAAAGAAGGCTATGATGTATCAACAGGCAACAATTTGTTTACAATCATAGATACTGAATTGACACAAGATTTAATTAATGAAGGATATGCCCGTGAATTTATATCTAAGGTTCAACAAATGAGAAAGAACAACGGATATGAAATGATGGATAGAATTCAAATATTCTATAACGGTTCTGAAGAAATTGACAAGGCTGTTAAGGAATTTGAAGAGTTTATCAAGAGTGAAACTCTTGCTGATAATATTGAAAAAGTTTCAGACAATACAATGGAAGTTCAAAACTTAAACGGTGTAGATACAGGAATAAAGCTTGAAAAAAAATAATGATTTTAACCTCCTAAAAATTAGGGGGTTTCTTTAATTAAAGGATGTGTAAAAAGTAACAAGGAAATAGATGCTAATGCATTAGAAAGGGTGGGCATTCAAACAAGGTGTAGCAAAATATGGTAATATATTCTTAGACATTGTTAAAATATTGGTAATATGTTATCATTAATATAGAAAGAGGTGGTGGTATGAGAAATATTTTAAAGTTAACTGTAATTGCTGTCATGATTTTGTATTTGTCATACTCTTTAATTCTCCCAGAGGTAGCTGAGGTAGTAAAAATGAATGATTACACTAAAATATATGTAGTAACTGATATTCATTATATGGCAGAAGAGATACATGATGACAGCGCTATATTTGAATCCTATATTAATAATGGTGATAAGCTTATACAATATTCTGAAGTGTTTATGGATGCTTTACACAGCGATATTGTGAAAAATAACCCGGATGCAGTTGTTTTTGCAGGTGATTTAACTAATTGCGGGGCAAGGGTTTGCCATGAGGACTTTGCTAAAAAGCTATTAGATATAGAATCAACCGGCACACAAGTATATGTAGTACCTGGTAATCACGACATAGGAAATGAAAGGGCAGTATACTTTTCTAACAATGAAATATTTTGGGCAGATTATATTTCAAAGGATGAATTTGCAGAAATATATAGTGATTACGGCTATAAAGATTCAATGTCGAGGGATACAGATTCATTAAGCTACCTGACCAAAATAAATGATGAACTTTATGCATTGATGATTGATACTACAATTGACTTTCCTAAATCGGGTGGTTATATAAATAATAATACATTAAAATGGATTGCTGAATGTTCTAATATTGCAAAAGAACAAGATGCAAAATTAATTGCGGTGATGCATCATAGCTTAATAGATCATAGTGATCTTATTAATGAGAATTACACTATATTTAATAACTCAAGTGCTCTTGAGGTTTTTCATAATTGTGATATTGAAGTTGTGTTATCAGGACATATTCATTTGCAGGACATTAAATCTCACCATAATGCTAAAAATAATTCAACTCTGTATGATATTGCAACCAGCGGGTTGGCAATTTATCCACATCAATATGGAAGCCTAAGCTATTCACAAAGCAAAGGCTATAACTACCAAACAATAAAGCTGGATATTGAAAAATATGCTGCTGATAATAAGCTTGAGCATATAAACTTAATTAATTTTAACAAGTATTCGGAGCAATTTTTTGTTGACAGCTGCTGCAAATTCCATCGTGACAATATAATATACTTGCTGAATTTATCAGATGTAGAAAAAGGAAAAATAATAAACACTGTAACAGAAATGAATAAAATGTACTTTTCAGGGTACAGGAATGAATTGTTATATCCTTTTAAATCAACACCAGGCTTTGAATTGCTAATGAATTCAGATTCAGGCTTTGTTAAAAACTATATAACATATATGCTTGAGGATGAATTTTCAGATAATAATAAATTGACTATTCCACCTCATAATTAAGCTTCTCAATTATATAGTTTGTATCTTCAATATTTAATTGTCCGGGTGCAGAGGAACTGTTAAGCGCAGCAAATGTAATACAAGATCCAAACATTCCTCCCGTGACTCTTGTAATAATACCTAGGGGTCCCATTGATAATGCTATAAATGGCAGCTCTGGGTATTTATTTTTTATGTCTAAAGAAGCATCCAATAATTTGAGAACATCCCTTTCCTGCTGAGGCATTACTGCTATTTTCGCAATATCTGCATTTAAAGTTTTCATTTCAACTAACCGTCTTATTATTTCAGTTTTTGTAGGCGTTTTATTAAAGTCGTGGTTTGACAATATCACCTTTACATTATTAACATGTGCTAGTTCTATAGAAGCAATAATTTTTTCCTTGTCTCCTGTGCTGAATAATTCAATGTCTATTAAATCAATACATCCGCTTTTTATGACAATACTATTTAGGGCAAAATACATTTCTTCAGAAAATTCATGCATTCCTCCTTCTGTTATTGTTCTAAAAGTAAATAAAACAGGTTTCGAATGTATTTTTTTTATTTTTTGAAGCAGCCTAATGACATTGTTGAAGTCATCAACATTCTCATAATAATCAATTCTCAGCTCCATTAAGTCATAATCAGCTTTGTTTAGCAAATTAATAGAATCTAAAATTTGTTTCATTGTTTTTCCGGTTATAGGCACACATATTTTAGGTTTTTTGTCACTAAAAGTTAAACTGTTTTTCATAATGCTCTCCTTTGTTTTATCCATAATCATTATATATTAATATGTGCGTAAAACAAATAGAATTTTATCCTTAATTTTCTTAAACAGTCTAAATTGGACAATGAAAACATTACCATCAAAAGTGTTGAAATTGCAATATTTTTCGTTGACAATATGCACTTTTTCGTACTATAATAATATAAATTGGGCATAGAGTATCTACAACATTATAAAAGCTGAAAGGTAGTGAGTATTTGAAAGGTTTAGGAGTTTCACCGGGAATAGGAATAGGAAAAGCTTTTGTAATTGAAAAAAAATCAATGAACGTAAATAAAATTTATGTTGATGATTTTAATAAGGAAATAGAACGTCTTAAAAATGCAATTGAGCTTGGGAAAAGTCAGCTTGATGAATTGTATGCAAAAACTCTTAGAGATGTTGGAGAAAAAGAAGCACAAATATTTAAATCTCATGAATTAATGTTGGAAGATGATACATTTATTTCAGAAGTTGAGGACAAAATTAAAAATGAAAATACAAATGCAGAATATGCTTTAAATGAGGTTGCCGCTTACTATATAAAGATGTTTGAAAATATAGAGGACGAATATTTAAGAGAAAGATCCGAAGATATTAAGGATGTAATGCATAGAGTAATAAAAATCCTCCTGGGAGTAAAAAGTGCTGATCTTTCTAAGCTAGATAAGGATTCTATTGTTATAGCCAAGGATTTAACTCCATCTGATACTGCACAGTTTGAAAAGGGAAAGATAGCTGCCATGATTACAGAAATGGGAGGCAAGACATCTCATGCAGCAATAATTGCACGAATCATGGGTATCCCCACTGTTGTAGGGATTGATAATATAACTGAGAAAATAAAAGATGATGATATTATAATATGTGACGGAAAAACAGGTAAGGTTTTAATAAATCCTAATGAAAAACAATTATTTTACTACACTCAAAAAAAATCAAAATTAGAAGAAATTAATAATGAGCTGAAAAAACAAATCGGATTACCTACTATTACAAAGGACGGATTTGAGGTATCATTGTCTGCAAACATAGGCACCCCTAATGATGTTGACAATGTATTGGAAAATGATGCTGAAGGAATTGGTCTGTTTAGAAGTGAATTTATATTTATGAACAGAGAAAAACAACCTTCAGAAGATGAGCAATATGAAGAATATAAAGAGGTTCTTCAAAGAATGGAAGATAAACCTGTCATAATCAGGACATTGGATATTGGCGGAGATAAAAATGTTCCGTATTTTGATATACCTAAGGAAATGAACCCATTCATGGGATACAGGGCTATTAGGCTATGCCTAGGGAACGTAGATGTATTTAGAACACAGCTTAGGGCAATACTAAGAGCAAGTGTTTACGGCAATGTTAAAATTATGTTTCCTATGATTTCAACCATGAAAGAACTTAGGGATGCTAAAAAAATATTTGAAGCAGCAAAACAAGAGCTTACTAAAGAAGGAATATCCTATAGCAATGATATTGAAATAGGAATTATGATTGAAATTCCATCTGCAGCAATCATATCAGATCTTTTAGCAAAGGAAGTTGATTTTTTCAGCATAGGAACAAATGACTTAATACAATACACATTGGCAGTTGACAGAATGAATTCAAAGCTGTCTCATTTATACAGCCAATATCACCCTGCAATGCTTAGGCTTATAAAGGGAATAATCGAAAATGCTCATAATGCAGGAATTTGGGTGGGCATGTGCGGTGAAGCAGCAGGAGATCCAAAGCTCGTACCAATATTTTTAGGCATGGGTTTAGATGAATTTAGCATGAATGCTCCATCAATATTAAGCTCCAGATATATTATTAGAAATTTAAACAAGAGCGAAATGGAGAAAATAGCAGAGGGAACATTGAATTTAGACACTGCCGTAGAAGTGGAAGAGTATTTAAGTTGCTTGTTTGCAGATGAAAGTGATACCTATTTGAAAAGATGCAAAATAAGGAGCAGAAATTAATGAGCAAAAAAGTGTCAATAGTATTTCATAGTATATGCGGCAACACCTACCTAATTGCAAAGGAATTTTATAATGAATTTAAGAAATATGACAATCAGGTTCAAATATTAAGAGTTGAAGATCCAAACTACTCTGAGCTTGCAAAGCAATTTACAGTTGCAGGGCAGTATAAAAAAGAAATAATGGAAATAGAAGCAGCAGCAGTTGATAAGCTTTTAGACAGCGACATTATAATAATGGGTTCACCTACTTACTTTGGAAATGTATCAGGAGCAATGAAGTCATTTATGGATTCATTTGCACCCTATTGGGAAAATGCCGCATTTTGGGGCAAGAAATTATTTGCCTATACAACAGTTGGAACAACTGAAGGCGGCGGGGACCTGTGCTTAACAGCTATTAATATATTTGGTCAACACATGGGCATGGTTAATGTACCGGTGCCTGCAAATCTATTGTCAACTCAAAACTTTCCTGCTTACGGATTAATTCATTATACAGGTGATTATTCCAACATGAGACCGTCTAGAGACGTAATCTTGGCAGTAAAGGAAATGACTGAAAGACTAATGAAGCTATAGAGCTATGAGAGCTATAAGAGATGACGACTAAAAGTCGTCATTTTAAATTATATGTCAAACAAGTACTGCCATATGGCTTTGCAGCCTCAACCAGAGCTCAATAGTCTGTCATCAGAACGCAACATATGCATATAAATCAGATTCTTGTTTGTCATCCAGAGCGAAGCATCTTGTCATCCAGAGCGAAGCGTAGGATCCCCATTTTAAATGCAAAAGGAGTAAAAATGAAAAGAAGCGATATAATCGAAGTAACAATAAATGATATGCATTTCCCAAACGTGGGAACAACAAACTATGAAAATAAATCCATAAAAATAAAAAACACTCTTCCCGGACAAAAGGTGCGAGCAAGAATTTCACGCTCAAGAAAAGACAGTGCAGAGGCAAAATTAATCGAAGTAATAGAATATGCTCCATATGAGCAAAAGCCCTTTTGTCAGCACTTTAATTTATGCGGAGGATGCTCATACCAAACAATACCCTATGAAAAACAGCATGAACTAAAAACTAAGCAGGTAAGAAAAATATTAGACAGCGTATTGACAGAGGATTATGAATTTCTGCCAATAGTTGAAAGCCCTAAGAAAGCCGAATACAGAAACAAAATGGAATTTTCCTTTGGAGATGAAGAAAAGGATGGGCCATTAGCATTAGGAATGCACAGAAGAAATTCCTTCCATAGCATTGTTAATACAACAGGATGTTCCATTGTAGATTCAGATTTTCGACAAATATTATGTAAAATATTGGAGTATTTCCAAGGAAATAGTCAATCCTTTTACCACAAAACCACTAATATTGGCTTTTTAAGATATTTATTAGTAAGAAAGGCAGAAAAAACAGGACAAATATTAATAAACTTAATAACCACAAGCCAAAGCACATTAAATGAACAAGAATTTGTTGATTTAATCTTAAATCTTAATTTAAAAGGTAAAATTAAATGCATTGCTCATTCCATCCATGACGGCGTAGCTGACGTAGCAAGAGCAGAAACAATGAAAATCCTATATGGAGAAGATGTAATAGAAGAAGAATTGTTAGGATTAAAATTTAACATTTCATCATTTTCATTCTTCCAAACAAACTCATTAGGAGCAGAAAAGCTATATTCAATAGTAAGAGACTTCATAGGAACCACAAAGGATAAAACCATATTTGACCTTTATTCAGGAACCGGAACCATTGGTCAAATACTAGCACCTGCAGCAAAAAAGGTAATAGGAATAGAAATAGTAGAAGAAGCAGTAGAAAAGGCCAATGAAAATTCAAAGCTAAACAATTTAACCAACTGTACTTTTATTGCAGGAGACGTATTAAAGAAAATTGACGAGCTGGAGGACAAACCGGAAATAATAGTCCTAGATCCGCCCCGCGAAGGCATCCACCCAAAAGCCATAGAAAAAATAATAAACTACAAGCCGGAAACCTTCATCTATATTTCTTGCAAACCGACGTCCTTAACAAAGGATTTACCTTTCTTTTTAGAAAATGGATACAAGGTACAAAAGGTGCAGTGTGTAGACATGTTTCCCATGACGCCTCATGTGGAGACCGTAATCCTGTTGCAACGTGTGGAAGACTGATAAATAGCTAAGT
>CAZJKK010000036.1:317-16637 GCA_964546605.1 uncultured Clostridia bacterium | reverse complement strand
ATCATGTGCACTGGATGCTTGAGGCACTTCTGTTTTTGGTTCAGGTTTATTGGCATGTATAAAATCAGGAAATTTCATTGCATCCTGCATAAAAAACACAGGCATGTTATTGCATACTAAATCATAATTTCCTTCTTGAGTATAAAATTTAATAGCAAATCCTCTTACATCTCTTACAGTATCTGCTGACCCCCTAAAACCAATAACTGTTGAAAATCTTATAAACAAAGGAGTTTTTACATTTGGGTCCTGTAAAAAATTCGCCTTAGTATATTCCTTCATTGATTCATAAAGCTGGAATTCTCCATGAGCTCCTGTTCCTCTGGCATGGACAACTCTTTCCGGAATTCTTTCGTGGTCAAAATGGGTTATTTTTTCTCTAAAATGAAAATCCTCCATAAGGGTGGGACCTCTTTCTCCTGCCTTTAGAGAAAATTCATCCTCTGCCATTTTAAGGCCTTGATTTGTTGTTAAATTTTGCCCTGTATCATCTACTCGAAATTGATTTAGCTGTTCATCCTTAGCATTATGCATATGTCTCCTCCTGGTTAAAATATGTCATCATTTAAATTTTAACCTTAATTTGTTAACTTATTCAGAGGAAAACTTTTTATGGTGTTAATAAATTTTATTGTTTATAATACTGATATTTTTACTAATAATAAAAACACCTCGCATATTAAGTTATTCTAAAGAATAACCAATATATACGAGGCGTTTCATTAAAAATTAATCATTTAATTTTAATATCTGCTTAATAGTTGCAAACAATTTTAGGTCATTCAATTATTTTTTTGCGTTTACTGTTTTAAGGTAATGGGTTAAGCACTACTCCATGAACAGCTCCATAAATATTTCCATCAGAATTTGTAATAACATTATTGATAGTTATTATACATGATTTAACGAATATTAAGGAACTTATTTTCTAATCTCATTGTAACATTATCATTTTACTCAATTAATATAGTAATAAAAATCCACCTTTTTATAAGGAGTAAAGAAAGCAAAATGCCGCGAAAAATTTAACTTTTCCACGGCATATTGCCTTTAAAATACTTTTTTGATATACGGGTTTGTGTGTTATCGTCCAAATTTGATATTCTATCATATGCACTTTGAATTGAAGCATTTTTTCATCAGTGCTCTGTTTAAACGGGCACATGCTTTTGTCACATTCTAAGGTTGTCAACCTGCTGCACTTCTTTAAGTCAGATAATGCAACACAATCCGGCATATTAAGTAAACTTAGATTTGAATATTTGTTAAATGACATAAGTGCTCCTTTGTTTATTACATAGTATATTTTTGTTGTTGTACTCTGTTTTCTATATAATTTCTTACTTCATATTAACGAATATAACTTCATATAAAGACGTGCTAGCCCTTAATGAAAATATAAATCAATATATTGATTTTAAGTTAATTTAATTATGTTATATATTATCTATATATATTTTAACATTTTTTTAATTCTTAATGTAATATTTTTTCGGAAAATAAAATTTGGTAATTTTTGTATCAAATCCTATAAGATAATTTTTTGTTTTGGTAATAATATATTATTATTTTGAATGTCAGTCAATTTAATATATTTTAAATTTGCTGGAAATTGGCCAATATTTTCTATAGTATAAATTTTTCCCAATGAGCTGATCTCATTATTCCTTGTAATTATTAAGTCTTGATATCTAGGATGTTTGAAATGATAATCTTGAACAAAAAAACCGTTCCATCTTTGACCGTTGGATTCATTAATGTTAAAATCTTTATCAATTTCAAGCAATATTTCTTTATTTGGTATGTTGCTGTCATAAATATAAATTACAATTGTTTTATTTTTTAAATCCAAGTCGTAGCCGTATGCAACTACTTGGTGATTATTACAAATGTCTTTAATATTTAAAGAACAAACCAATCCAAGTACAACAGGCTTACCCCTGTCTATGTAGGATTTAAGCTTTGGAAACTCTTCATGTTTTGTTTTATAAGAAATGCTTTTTCTTATATTATTGTTGTTCTGCCTTTTAATAGACCAATCCAAAAACTTTAATGCAGAAATAGTAAATAAACTGTTTATTGAGCGTTTAAAAATATAATCACCAAGACTGCTTCCATCAGGTGGAACTTTATTATTTGGAAAGTCCTTTGGTTCATGAGTTGGAATTGGAATTTTAGCAAAGTAATAGTCGAGAACTGCAAAGGCCATACCTCCGCACCTCCCTCTTGTTTCAATATTCCCAAAATTTGTATGCAATATTCTATCTACAAAATCATTTTTAAAATGAAATCCATTCTCTAATGCTGAAAAATCCAATTTCATATTTTCCTCAAAGTTTTACTTGTCTAAAGACAAGCCTTGAACTTATTTTTTAAAAAATCCCCCAAGCATTTTACTTACATCATCAACTATATTGCCATCATCATCTGCATCTAACAAATTAGTTATTGTTTTCATCATATTGTTATTTTTTGAGCCTTGACCATTAATAATTCCTGAAATCATGCTTTCTATACCTGCTGAGCCTACATTATTTATTGCTTTTTGTTTTCCTAATGTACCCAATAATAATGGTGCAAGCTGGTTCATTATGCTAGAAACCTGATTGTCTTCTAACCCTGTTTGTTTAGCTAGGTTTCTCTGCACTTTTTGTTTATTTCCACCTAATACATGTCCTATTATTTTAGAGCCATCATCCAAGTTTACATTTTTAAGGAAATCTTCAATATCATCAACCTTATCATCCTTATGGCTATCTAATGCTTTTGCTAAAGAAGATGCTCCCTGTTCTGTCTTAGAATTTCTTCCTAAAGATTCAAGAAGTGCAGGAAGTCCCATTTGAACTACCTTTTGTACCTGACTAGAATCTGCTCCGGATGTCATGCTAAGTTGTTGCAATACTTTTTCGCTATCTAGTTGTCCTGATAATAATTCTAATATATCCATAATCTTCTCCTATTTTATTTAATCTACCTATATACTTATACCGTAGATTTGAAATTTTAAACAAAAATTTAATTTATCACTTTGTAGTGCATTAAGAATATTATAGTAAATAAAGAAATAGGAGGACTATATGACTCAAATTATATATACTGTGCAACCCGGTGACACGCTTAATAAAATTGCTCGTTTGTACGGTAGCACAATCCAAGCAATTGTTGATGCCAATAATATTGAAAATCCGAACTTAATTTATCCGGGATCTGTTATATTAATACCAGTTGAAGAAGAAGATTTTGAAAGTCCGCCTGGCAGCATTATATATACTGTGCAGCCCGGCGATACTTTATATATAATTTCTTTGTTATTTAAAGTGAATATGCAAAGAATTCTGGAATTAAATAATATAGCAAATCCAGCTTTAATTTATCCAGGAATGAAAATATTTTTACCGCCAGAAGCCATAAACCCGTTTTTACCTGTTGAGCCTGGAATAATAAAGTATACTGTTCTGCCTGGAGATACCATATACAAAATAGCCAATAGGTTTGGGACTACTTCCCAGTCAGTTCTTAATGCTAATCCGGGATTAGACCCCCGTTTTTTAATGCCAAGAATGGTCATAAATATTACTATTCCTGAAAAAGCAGTTGCCATATATCAAGGAAATCCAAATAAAAGAATGATTGCCTTAACATTTGACGCAACATATGGAGATAATCAAACTTATGAATTGCTTGAAATATTAAGAAACAATAATATAAAGGCCACATTTTTCTTGTCTGGTATTTGGTTAATAAACTATCCAAATCTTGCAAAAGCGATAACTGCTGAAGGTCATGAAATAGCAAATCACAGTTATACACATCCACATATGCCGCTAATACCCATGCCTGAAGTAAGAAATCAAATCCTTCGAACAGAAGCTCTTATTAATAACATAACTGGTCAAAATCCATATTTGTTCAGACCGCCTTATGGTGAATATAATCAAGCAATTCTTAACGAATTGGCTTCTCTTGGATATGTAACAATCATGTGGACTATTGATTCCCTTGATTGGAAAGATCCCGGAGTTGACTACATAGTCACACGTATAGTGGATAATGCTGTACCAGGGGCTATTGTACTAATGCATCAGTCAGCAACTCAGACACTTTTAGGGTTACAATCAATTATTACGGGATTAAGAGAAAAGGGATATGAATTTGGTACAGTTACACAGGTTATTGATCCTTGATGAAAACTCCCTTCAAAATATAATTTTGAAGGGAGTTTTCATGTTGCTACTTTGAAAAATCATTTTTAACTGCTTCATATATTATTGTAATTTCTTCATCACTTTTATTAGCTAAATATTTTTCTTTAGCGTTTTCCATTCCAGCTTCTTCTAAGTATTTTTCCAACATTTGAATCATATGGTCTATGTCCATTATTAACCCTTTCCTCATTTCATTCGATTCAATCGATCATTTTATTATATGATAAAAAGGGAAAACTGTTCTTTTCTAAATAAACACTCGTTTTTCAAGGCTATCACAAAGATATATTAGCAAATATAATCCTTAAATTAATAAAGCATATTATTAACTCCCATGATTTATTTTTTATCTTGAAAAACTTTTAAATTATCATTTAGTACAACAGCTGTTTTTGAATCAATAAACCATGAAATTAAATGTACAATTATAAACACAATAATAACAGATAAGGCAACAGATATTATTATTGATTTATCCCTCATTATTCCAAATGAATAGCCTGTTATTAATATTAAACACTCTAATATTACAAGCTGCAGTATATTTCTAAATATCATTTGTTTTACCGACAATTCTTTTTTAGAATAAGATATAAGAGAAGGAATAATACTTATTGCTCCAAATATAAGAGGTGAAAAGTATGCTTCATATCCAAACTGCATGTTTGGTTCAAATATTAATCCAATAATTCCAATTACTGCGGTTATACATGTAACTATTATAAAATAATCCATCAAGCATTTTTTAAAATAATCATTAAAGTTCATGTGTTCCCCCCTTTAATCTTTTCTTTAGCCCAGTGACATATTGTCTTGAAATAATCACTTTTTCGTTATTATTAAGGGTTGCTGTAAATCTACCGTTAAGAGCAGGCTTTAAAAATTCTATTTTCATAAGATTAACTATTACTGATTTTGAGCATCGGAAGAAATTTCTTTTCCCATATAAATCTTCAAATTCATATAATTTAAATTTAAGTTCATAAACCTCACTCTCTAAATATGCAAAAATCTTATTGTCAACTGCTTCAACATAGTAAATATCCTGCAAAAGAATAAAATAAATTTGCGAATCATAATAAGCCGTAATAGATGCTTCTTTAGATTTTATAAAACTAATCATTTCATCTATTTGCTGTGTTACTGAATAGCATTGAATTAACACCTGTTCTTCTTTATTCCTGTCAACTATTTCTACATTGATTTTCATGGTCATCCTTTAATATTCATTTAAAATATTTAATACTTTTCCATCCTTCAGATAGTAATTAAGGTAATCTAAAACAACACTATTCATTGTTTCTATGCAGTATACACTGTCTATGCTGCCAGTTCCAAGCATTTGAGCTAGAAATGGAGAAAACAATGGTAAATCAGTAAAATTTAAATGTCCTGATTTATTAAATACAATATCATGGGAATCAACTGCATTTTTACTTGCTACCATATTAGCATAATTTGAAGAATTTAACAATGCTTCATTATAATGCTCTTCATTATAAATATTTAAAATTGGAACTGGATATGCTACACTATTTAAAACTCCTTTGCCATCTATATAGTTAATTTCTTCTCCAATCATTGTTCCATCAATAACTATAACAGCATCAATGTCATTTCTAATTCTCCCTATTTCTGCAGCGGTTGCTCCTCCTAGTGAATGCCCGCTTAATCCAATTTTATTTGTATCAATTATGCTATAAACATATTCGCTATTATCATCTATATTTTTTTCCAATATTGTTTCAAGAACAAAATTTATATCACCGGTTCTTAATTTAAGCCATTTATGAGTAAGGGCATATGTTTTTTCATCATCATAGTCACCATTTTGCACAGAAATTGCATCATTAATAAACTCATTATTAACAATAACTATATTACCATCTGTCTGTCTAGAAAAAAAAGACTGATAAGTATGATCAATGCTGCATACCACATACCCGTTGCTTGCTAGTTCCATAAATGTTGAATAATTGCTTCCCCTAAAACCAAAAGCACCATGAGAAAAAACTACTAGTGGATATTTATTATTTTCTGATACTACATCTGGATACCAAAACTGTATGGTAATCTTTCTGTTTTCTCCCTCATTAGAATATGATTCTATTCTGTTATTATCTGTCAAGGTATAGCTTACTGTAGATACAGTATACTTGCCGGTTTGTTCAATATCCTTAAACTCTGGAAATAATAATGCTGGAATAAGTGCAATTACAATCAATATACAACCATTAAATCCTAATAACAATACCTGTTTCTTTGTAAAATTATTTTGTGGTTCTGGTTTTTTAAGAAAAAATAGAATGCCAATTATTGCTTGAAGCAAGAGAATTATGAAAAGCATAAACCATCTAAAATTTAAATGAACAACATTAAACAGTAATAACAGACTAAAAAATACAAACTCACAAATTCGGATAACATGCTTTACTTTTCTATGTTCTGATTTTGATTTTAAACAATAAAACATAAACCCTAATTCAATAACTAATAAAACAAATAATAAGATAATTCCTAACATAAAAAATCCTCCCTATAAATCAATCTATTTGGAGGATATGTTAAAATATTAATTATGTCAATATGCTAAGAGGTAAGTTGCAAAAATCCTATGTAAGTTGTATAAATTAGAAATTATTCGATGGATTTATTAATTGTTTTAATAACAAAGGCATATTCACATTCATTTTCACCCCAGGAAGCAATCATCCTAAACCCTCGTATGTCTTTTTTATCAGGGTCATTATAATAATACGAACTTAAACTCGTCGCAAAATGTCTCTCTATTTCAAATGAGCACTTTCCTTTATTTAATTCTACCGGGATACTCTTTATTTCTTTTTCTGTGTAAATCGGTCTTCCATTCTCATCAATTAAAATATCTGAAACGCTAAATTTATCTGGGGGATTATTTTGAAAAGCAATTTCTACAATGCTCCCGTTTGGAATAACAGAAATATCCTTTTGTTCCTTTAAAATTGTAACAAAAGTATCCTCTCTGTCATAGTAATACCCGTTCCATTTATTCTTAGCAGTAATATATTCTATTTCTTTATCATCAATAAAAATTGAGATTTTCGGAGGATCTTCCATGGAATTTGATGTACATCCTGTGAGGAACGTTGTAAATACAAGAATAATAACAAATAAAAATATTGTTTTTCTCAGAATAATCACCCCTTCTTAATAAAGCAACATAAAGAAATCGGTATAACTGCCACCTTTATAAAAGGTGGCAGTATTAATTAAGCTACTCTTCATTGTATATTTCAGAAGCATTTATAATTTTTGAAGCTTCCTTACCACTATCCTTGCTAATTTCCTTTTCTTCCGAAATTGATTTGCTTTCAGTCTCCTTGTTAACAACTCTATTTATTAAATCAACTACATCTAACCCAGTAACATCCTTTAATACCTGAAATCCATTAGCAGTAACATTAGTAACCATTTTTGAAACCTTAGAAGCTCCTTGGTTTCCTCCATTGTCAATAATTGTTATCTTATCAACTTGTTCCATTGGTCTTGCTACTTCTTTCATTATTTCAGGCATTCTAGAAATCATTAACTCCACAATTGCTGCTTCTTCATACTTAGACATTGCTTCAGCTAACTTGCTTTTAGCCTCAGCATCAGCCAAACCTTTTGCTTTTATAGCTTCAGCTTCAGCTTTACCCCTTGCAATTATAGCTTCAGCTTCTGCCTCTGCCCTTATTTTTATAGCTTCAGCTTCAGCTTGTGCTGCTTTAATTGTAATAATCTTATCAGCCTCAGCTTTAACTTCTGCTTCGTATTTTTTAGCATCTGCAGGTTTCTTAACCTCTGCAACCAATTTTTCTTCTACAACTATTGCATTTTTCTTTGCCAACTCTGCCTGCTGTTCAGCAATTTGTCTTTCATTTTCAATTGATTTTAATTTATAGGCAATGTCTGCATCAGCCTTGGCTCTGTCTTGTTCAGCTCTATAGCTTTCTACTTTAATGCTCTTGTCTCTTTCCGATTCAGCAATAGCAGTATCTGCCTCTAATTTTGCCTTTTGTCCAATTCTTATGGCATCTGCTGTCTTAATTTCTGTGTCTCTGTTTCTTTCTGCTGTTGCAATATCAGCATCAGATTTTGCTTGAGCAATTTGAGGAATTGCACGATTTTCAAGGTAACCGCCTTGAGTGCTAATTTTAAGTATTGTATAGGATACAAGCATTAATCCCATTGACTCTAGTTCAGCTCTTATATCAGCCTCTATTCTTTGCTCAAAGGAAGCTCTGTCTTCATTTATTTGTTCTACCGTAAGTGTTGATACAATTCCCCTTAATTTACCTTCAAGAATTTGTTCAACAATACTTTTTATAGTTGCTACTGAATTATCTGCACCACCGCTGCAAAATTGTTCTACAGCTGCGTAAATGCTCTGAGGATCATTTTTCACCTTTATTACTGCTGTTCCTACAATATTAACGAAAATACCCTGTTTTGATGGAGCTTCATTCACATCTGTTGTCATAGACATATTTTCTAAGGATATAGTACATGAAGTTTCTAAAAACGGTATCATGAATCCGCCTTTTCCGGATAATACCCTTTTCTTAAGACCTGTTATTACCATTGCCTTGTCCGCCGGCACTTTTCTCCAAAAAAGAAAAATAGCCAGTACTAATAATACTATTCCTACACCAGAAAAAATTAATGCTGTATAGTTCATACTTTTCCCCTTTTCTCATTTATTTTATATTTAAAATATTCTAACTATTAAAAAGTTAAAATATTTTTACATTATCATTTATATTAGACGAATTTTATTTGAATTAGTTCCAAACTTTTTGAATTTATTAATTATTTTAACAAATATTAGAAATACAACTATTAAGATAAAAAGAAGATACACAAGTTAGTGTATCTTATCATTAAATAATAGCCATATTTAAACTCTTAGCACTCCACGAAAACCCCTTGCAGAATAGTAGGAATCTGCTCCGTTGTGGTATACAAAGACTGTGTTATAGCGGCGGTCACAAAATATTGCTCCTCCAAGTTTTCTTATATTTTCTGGTGTTTTAACCCAGCTTGATGTTTTTAAATCGAAGTTTCCAAGCTTTTGAAGTTCTCTGTATTGTTCTTCAGTTAATATTTGAATCCCCATATCATCAGCCATATCAACAGCACTATTTTGTGGCTTATTTGCTTTTCTTGATTCAAGTGCTTCACGGTCATAGCATATACTTCGGCGGCCTATTGGACTCTCTGCTGAACAATCATAAAAAATGTATTCATTTGTTTTGTTATCATGTCCAACTACATCTGGTTCCCCACCGGTTTTCTCCATTTCATTTAGTGACCATATCTTTTCAGTACTTACATCAAGCTTTGCTTGTACATTATCCCAATCAATGTCTTTATGTCTATCAATATTTTTTTCAAAACGAGTTTTCAGTATTTTTATTAATTCTTCTTTCTGTTCCTTTTCTAACTCTCTTTTTTCAATACTCATTACGAAACCTCCTCTTATGGAATTATAAAACAATATAATTTAGAATCATATATACTATACCCATAAAATAATGTTTCTAAAGTATAAATTGTTATTTTATATAAAAAAATTATCTTCTACTAAATAACTGTAATTTACTATGTTCTAAGGTTTATATGATAAATATTGCTATATTTATTCGGAAAACAATTGCATTGTTTTGTATAATAAAATATAATTAAAATAGTGTTTTTTAATATCGTAATAATAAAATTTTAACTGGAGGTAAAAATGTTTGATCATAGAATAATCGAAGGTCTTTCCACAATTTATAAAAAAGAAGGAAGTTTGCTTGAAACCTTGTCCTCTTCAGCCACCACGGGAACATTGAATCATTTGCTAACTACTCCCCAAATAATGGAGGTAATTATTGAGGCATCATACAACATGCTTGATCCATTGTTGCCTGATGGATATGTAACTGTTGGCAAAAACATTGAGCTTTTTCATGAACAGCCTACATTAACCTTGCTTGGTGGAGTAATTTCCACAATTTTAACTGTATCCAAAATAGACGGGAACAAAATTTACCTTGATGTTACATGTTATGATGAAATAGGTTTAATATGCAAAGGCACATATGAAAGAACTATTGTAAACAGAGATAAATTAATGGATGCTGCTTACAAAAGATTCCAAAGTAAAATGTAAGGGGTGTAAAATGATAAATATTAGTCCAACTGTTGCAGTCGTTTTAATTTTAGTTATTGCTGTTATGTTCGCAGTTTCTATAAGAAAGGAATTGAAATAATATTATGAAAAGAGGTTTGAATCAATGAAAGATACCGTTTCATTTGCGTTTACCGTATATTTATTGGGATTTGTTGTTTCCATATTCATCGCAGTTATAATTAAGTTTATATTATTTTTTATCAGAAAACTTTCCAAAAGAATACAAAATTAAAATATATTAAAATATAAGGATGTGTTAAGCTAATTATGATAAATTTGTTGAATCTTTTTCAAGGAGTTGGAACTCTGTTTGTACAAGAGCCAAAAATAGCTATTGCTAGGATTGTTTTAATTTTACTTGGTATTTTAATGGTATACTTAGGTAAAAAGGAAATTCTTGAGCCATTAATCATGATTCCCATGGGATTTGGAATGGCTGCTGTTAACTCAGGCGTTTTATTTCTCAGTGCCAATCAAATAGGAACAATTTTTATGGAACCTTTAGTTACTAACACAGATGAGCTAATGAACATATTACAAATAGATTGGTTGCAGCCTATTTATACATTTGCTTTTAGCAATGGTTTAATTGCTTGTTTGGTATTTATGGGAATTGGCGTAATATCGGATGTAGGAAGTGTTCTTAAATATCCTTTTACAGGAATGCTAATAGCAATGTTTGCAGAGCTTGGAACGGTAGCTACATTCCCAATTGCCCATGCACTTGGTCTTTCTTATGGTGAGGCTGCAGCTGTATCACTAATAGGTGGTGCGGATGGACCAATGGTTTTATTTGCCTCATTATCTCTTGCAAAGGAGTTATTCGTACCAATAACAATTGTAGCATATCTATATTTAAGCTTGACATATGGCGGATATCCGTTTCTTATAAGATTGTTAATTCCAAAAGACATAAGAGGTATCGTAGTAAAAACTACAAATAAAAGCAGTATAACATCTGGAGAAAAGCTTGCTTTTGATATAATTGCATGCATAGTTCTATGCTTACTTTTTCCGTCAGCTTCTCCATTATTTGTAAGCTTTTTCCTTGGCAATGCAATAAGAGAATCTGGAATGACCAGATATGCTAAACTTTTAGAAGACGTCTTTTTATATTCTGCAACATTCTTTTTAGGACTAATGTTAGGTGTTCTTTGTGAAGCAAGTACAATTTTAAATCCAAAAATACTACCCCTATTATTCTTGGGAATTTTTGCATTGCTTTTATCAGGTATTGGAGGAATAATAGGAGGATATATTGTTTACTTTATTAACGGGAAAAACTTTAACCCTGTTATTGGAATATCAGGTGTTTCTTGTGTTCCAACCACTGCCAAGGTTGCCCAAAAGGAAGTTAACAGAGTAACCCGTTACAGCTTTATTCTAGAATATGCTATGAGTGCAAATATTTGCGGAGTAATAACCACTGCAATTTTGACAGGAATTTATGTAACATTTATTCCTTTATTATAAGAATAAAGATTATTTATGGAAATTTAGTCCGTTAATAAATTTAATTAACAAATAATAACTATCATTTGCAGCAAAAATGGAGTTTAGGATACCTAACTCCATTTTTAATTTTACTTAAATTTTGCATTTAAATTGACTAACTCACTGAAATAAAGGCTTCCGTAGATAAATGAAAATTTTGTCAAATTAACACTATTTCCTTAGTAATATTATAAATATTTCGGTATAGTACGAAAATTTTTATATTAAAAATTATTTTGATTATTACCATACTGCAACATGTCCATCTGTTCTATGCTCTGTTCCCCCGCATAATGTTCCTTCTTCAGTTCTCAAAATCATTTGCCCTCTTCCAAATGCGTTTAAATTTGGTTCAATTGCAATTTCATGGCCCCTGTTTATTAAATCATTTATTATATGTATTGGCACAGTTGGCTCAACTTGAATTTTTTTATCATTTGTCCACTGCCATCTCGGCGCATCTAGAGCTTCTTGAGGATTCATGTTAAAGTCAATTAAATTAGAAAGAACCTGTACATGGCCTTGGGGCTGCATAAAACCTCCCATTACGCCGAATGGTCCCACAGCTTTACCATCCTTCATTAAAAAGCCAGGAATTATTGTATGATATGTTTTTTTATGTGGCATTAAGCAATTATCATGATGAGTATCATAACTAAAATTATGTAACCTATTTGCAAGGGCTATTCCTGTTTCAGGTATAACAATACCAGAGCCAAAGCCCATATAATTGCTTTGAATATATGAAACCATATTACCATCACCATCTGCAGTGCACAAATACACAGTGCCACCGCTAAATGGATCTCCCGCCTCTGGAAGCATTGCTTTTTCTGTAATCAAGCCTCTTCTTTTTAAAGCGTAGCTATCTGACAATAGCATATCCACTTCAGCCTTCATTTGATTTTTATCGGTAATATATTTTTGCCCATCTGCAAATGCAAGCTTAATTGCTTCTATTTGCTTATGATATGTATCGCTGTTGTCCTTATATGCAAAGTCGAATCCTTTTAGTATGTTAAGTGCAATCAATGCTATAAGGCCTTGTCCATTTGGAGGAATTTCAAATACATCATAGCCTCTGTAATTAACACTTATTGGTTCAACCCATTCAGGCTTATAATCTTCTAGGTCTTCCTTAGACATGTATCCATTATATTTTTTAAAAAATACATCGATTTTTTCAGCTATATATCCCTTATAAAAGGATTGCCCTTGTGTATCAGCTATGGATTCCAAGGTTTCTGCATGGTAAGGAAGCTTCCACAGCTCGCCGAATTTAGGAGTCCTTCCATCCTTAGTGAATGTATCAAACCAATATGTAAATTCTTCCCCTTGTTCTTTGCTATATATTCTATATGCACTATCCCAAGCTTGTTTTACATTAACAGAAACTGTAAATCCATTCCTTGCATAATCAATCGCAGGCTTTAACACATTTTTTAATGGCAGCTTACCAAATTTTTTAGATAATTCAACCCATGCAGCAGGAGCACCAGGTACCATAATAGGAACTACTCCATATTTGGGTATTTCAGCAAATCCTCTTTCCTTTAGCTTTTCGATGGAAATGCTGTTTGGTGAATAGCCACTGGCATTTAAGCCATGGAGCTTGTTGTTAATCCATACAAGAGCAAATGCGTCGCTTCCTAAACCATTTGATGTGGGTTCTACAACTGTAAGGCATGCTGCAGTCGCTATAGCCGCATCTACTGCATTTCCTCCTTTTTTGATTATTTCTAAGCCTACCTGAGCTGCTAATGGCTGTGATGTGGCAACCATTCCCTTATGACCATACATTACGTTTCTTCTTGATGGATATTTATATTCATCAGGATTAAAAATCATTTTTCTATCCTCCTATAAAGTATTATAAATTACTAGATAATAATATACTATTTATACCACCAGCCAAAACGCTCTTCCTCATTACACATTCAATTCAACATTGAATCCAAACAGTTCCTTATTTTCTTCAAGGAGTATCTTAACTGTTTCATTATAAAATTCTTCGACTTGCTGGGGTGCTCTTCCTATGTAATTAATAGGATTTATTGTTTTTTTTATTTCTTCCTTGGAAATGTTTATTATGTCACTATTTGACATTCTTTCAATTAAATCATTGTTTCGACCAAATTTTTTAACCTGCTCAGCAGCTTCCATGGATAATACCCTTATTTCCTCATGAAGCTCTTGTCTGTTACCCCCTCGTTTAACAGCCTCCATAATAATATTTTCTGTAGCCATAAATGGAAGCTCATCGTTTATATGCTTTTCTATAACCTTTTCGTTTACAACAAGACCTGAAAAAACATTTATGGCAATGCCTAGAATTGCATCAGCCGCCAAAAAACCTTGAGGTATGGCAAGTCTTTTTATTGCAGAATCGTCTAATGTTCTTTCAAGCCACTGTGTAGCTTGAGTATTTGCCATATTTGCTTCATTGGAAATAATAAATCTTGAAAGAGAAGCAATTCTTTCACTTCTCATAGGATTACGCTTATAAGCCATGGCAGAGGAGCCAATTTGATTTTTTTCAAATGGTTCTTCAATTTCCTTTTGACTTTGAAGTATTCGTATGTCATTTGTTGCTTTATGAAGACTTTGAGCAATGCCGCTTAATGCAGACAACACATAAAAGTCAACTTTTCGTGTATATGTCTGTCCTGTTAATTTAAAGGAATCATTAAATCCCATTTTTTCAACTACTTTTCTTTCTAATTCCTTTACCTTTTCGCTGTCATTATCAAACAAGCTCATAAAGCTAGCTTGAGTTCCAGTTGTGCCTTTAACTCCTCTTAATTTAACGAGACTTAATACATGATTAATTTCTTCATAATCCAATACTAAATCCTGGAGCCAAAGAGCTGCTCTTTTGCCAACTGTTGTAAGTTGTGCTGGCTGATAATGAGTATATCCAAGCGTTGGTATATCTTTGTACTTTATGCAGAATTCTGACAGAACCTTTATTACATTTACAAGCTTCTTTTTAAGTAACAACAGTGCTTGTTTCAATAATATTGCATCGGTGTTGTCAACAACATACATGCTGGTTGCTCCCAGATGTATTATAGGCATTGCCTTAGGGCATGCAGAGCCAAACGTATGAACATGGGCCATTACATCATGTCTGAACTCTCTTTCCTTTTGTTCAGCCATGTCATAATCTATGTTATATATATTTTCTTTCATTTCATTTATTTGTTCATCAGTTATATTTAAACCTAACTCTTTTTCTGCTTCAGCCAATGCAACCCATAGTTTTCTCCAAGTTGAAAATTTGCTTTCATCTGAAAATACATAACTCATTTCCTTGCTTGCATATCTTGTTATTAACGGATTTTCGTATTTATCTCGTGACATTATATATTCTAAACCTCTCTTACCATTGATTTTAAGTATCGGAAGCAATTAGTGAGTATTTAATTGTTATTAAATAACAATAATATTAAAAGCACATACTCCATTGCCTATCTATTACTATAGAATATTTTATCTCTAAATTAAAAAGAAGTAAACCATTAATAATAATATAAATATTAATTATTAGTTTACTTCTATATATTCTTTTTTAATTATTTTGCATAATCTGTTGCTCTTGTTTCTCTTATTACATTTACTTTTATTTGACCAGGATATTCCATTTCTTCTTCTATCTTCTTCACGATGTCTTTGGCAATCAATATTATACTTGAGTCGCTGGTTACTTCAGGTTTAACAATGATGCGTACTTCTCTACCTGCTTGTATAGCAAAAGATTTTTCTACCCCTTCAAATGAATTGGAGATTTCTTCTAATTTTTCTAATCTCTTAATATATGTTTCAAGTGTTTCTCTTCTAGCACCAGGTCTTGCTGCTGAAATGGCATCTGCTGCTTGAACCAATACAGCTTCTACTGTTTGTGGCTCAATATCACCATGATGGGCTGCAATTGCATGTATTACTGCTTTGCTTTCCTTATACTTTCTGGCTAATTCTTCACCAATTGCCACGTGTGGACCTTCTACTTCGTGATCAACTGCCTTACCTATATCGTGTAATAAACCTGCACGCTTAGCAAGCTTAACATCTGCTCCCAATTCTGCAGCCATTATTCCTGCAAGGTAAGAAACTTCCATAGAATGCTTCAGTACATTTTGACCATAACTGGTTCTAAATTTAAGTCTACCTAATAATCTTACCAGTTCAGGGTGAAGTCCATGAATGCCTGTATCAAGAGTTGCTTGTTCGCCTTCATCTTTAATTTGTTGGTCGACTTCCTTTTTAGCCTTTTCAACCATTTCTTCTATTCTGGCAGGGTGGATTCTTCCATCCTGGACCAGACGTTCAAGGGCCACTCTGGCTATTTCCTTTCTTACAGGGTCGAAGCATGAGATTACAACAGCTTCAGGAGTATCATCGATGATGATATCCACTCCTGTAAGA
>CAZJKK010000036.1:0-307 GCA_964546605.1 uncultured Clostridia bacterium | reverse complement strand
TAATCTTGCTACTTCTCGTCTAATAGGATCAAATCCGGAAATCACCACTGCTTCCGGTGTGTCATCTATTATAATATCTATACCTGTTAGTTGTTCCAAGGCTCTTATGTTTCTTCCTTCTCTGCCTATAATTCTACCCTTCATTTCATCATTAGGTAAATCAACTACAGATACAGTTGTTTCCGCTACATGATCTGCAGAACATTTTTGAATTGCATATGTAATAATTTCACGTGCTTTTCTTTCTGCATTTTCTTTTGCATCTCTTTCCATTTCTTTGACCGCTATAGAAGCTCCCTGCCCTGCT
>CAZJKK010000035.1:0-16694 GCA_964546605.1 uncultured Clostridia bacterium | reverse complement strand
TCAACATCGTTTTGTGTATCAGGTTTATAAAGAAGAACATACTATTAAAGTCATTGGTATGTGGACTCGCTATGAATGAATTTAAAAGGCAATTTCAATATAGACTATTGTCTTATATGTATTGAATTTGCCATTACAGGTTGCATTAAGCCGCCATATTTTCCACAGTAAAAGAAATATCCTTTTACCTTTTAAAATATAAGTAGAATAAAAAATTCAACTATGTAAATAATAATATTAATTGACACGTGTCTTTAATACGTATATAATATTACTAGAATAAGTTGCACTTTTTGTGAGACTGTATTTCTTAGTCATCTCTACCGAAGAGGTAAATATTTACTTAGAGGTGCAATATGACTTATTCTTATAAAGAGGTTGTTAAAATCTTGAGACAAAATGGGTGGCAACTTAAAAGAACAAGTGGCTCTCATGAAATCTATGTTAATGCTGAAGGAAAAACTTGCCCGATAAAATGCACAAGCAAAGATATTCCGGTAGGGACCCTAAAAAGTATTGAGAAGATTACAGGGATTAAATTTTAATCCCTCGCCTCTTTTATTGTTAAAAGATGTATAAGGAGGACTACGAATAATGAAAAATAGATATATTTATCCTGCTATAATTAAATTGGAGAACGATTCATATATAGTAAGTTTTCCGGATTTAGAGAATTGTTTTACTTTCGGAAAGAGTTTGGAAGATGCATTGGATAGCGCAAGAGATGTTTTAGAATTATGCTTGTATGATATGGAGCAAGATGGTGTTAAGATTCCAGATGCTTCTGATTTATCATATATAAGATTAAAAGAAAATGAATCAATTGTGTTAATTGATGTATGGATGATTCCTGTCAGAGATAAAATGGAGAATAGGTCTGTAAAAAAAACAGTAACTATTCCTAAATGGATAAATGACATAGGACTAGAACATAATTTGAATTTTTCTCAATTATTACAAGCAGCTATCAAAGACAGATTAGGTATCAAGTAAATTCAGCTCCAGTTTTGGAGCTGAATTTATTTTTACTAAGCACACCAGAAAAAACATTTTATAAAGCAGTTTCAAGAATGACTGAAAATTGTGAACTTCAAAGGTTATCAAAAAGTGTTTAACATTTCCGGACTTATTTTCCATCCGAATAATTTAATAAAACAAACCCTTCTGAATAATTTTGTTTTATATTGAAAATATATAATTAATACAATTTAATCAGAAGGGATGATGCTAATGAAAATAAGAAGTCGTTTTATAATTGTTTTATCATGTTTATTAATTGCAGCAATGTTTGCTTCCTGTAGCAATAAGAATAATACAAATAATAATGGTAAAACAGATAATAAAGAATTAGATAATACTGAAATTGAACCAGTGGTAAAAGAGCCGGTTCCTGAAACAGTTTGCTATACTGCCAATGAAAGCGGAAGCATATCAGTTATAGATTTAAAAACAAATAAGGTTGTTGATACCATAAAGACTGATGGAGTAACACATAATGTACAGGTTTCGCATGATGGTAAAATATTAGCTGCAACTATTGCTGCGCCAATTGATGGAAACAATCAATCTGGTGGCATGAGCATGAATGGCAAGGTATTGTTTTATGATACTGGAACAAATGAATTAATCAATGAAACAGAAGTTGGAAAGCATCCTGCTCATGTGGATTTCACCAGAAGCGGCAAATATGCTGTTGTAGCTAACAATGAAGATAATACCGTATCTGTAATTGATATGAGCAATTATAAAGTAGCTAAAACAATTGAAACGGGTAAAGGACCTCATGGTTTAAGAATTATGAGAGATGATACATTGGTCTTTGTTGCAAATATGGGAGCGGACAGCACAAGTATTATAAGCTTGGTTAATCTTTCTCTGTTAAATACAAGACCATTAGGTAAATCTCCGGTTCAAATTGCCATAGCTCCCGATGATAGAACGGTGTTGGCTACATTAAGTGGGGAGGATGCTCTTGCTATTTATGACATAAGCAGCGGAGAAATTAATATAGTAGGTGTGGGTAAAGCGCCTGTTCAAGTATTTATTCAAACAGATGGAAAGTATGCATTTGTTGCCAATCAGGGAACTAAGGAAAGCCCATCTAATACTGTTTCAAAGATTAATATGGAAACTCAAACAGTTGAGGCAACTATAGAAGTGGGTAAAGGAGCTCATGGTGTTGTGGTAAGTAATGATAATAAATTTGTTTATGTTACAAACATGTATGATGCAACAGTTTCAGTAATAGATAATGCTGCTAACAAAGTAATTGCAACTATACCGGTAGAAAAGGAACCAAATGGAATAACAATTAAATAATTACTCCTCGAAATTTAGATTTGACCAGCTAACCCTGAGAATGATTAACATGAAACTAAGCCTCTATAAGGGGCTTTTTTCAATAAAAATATCCCAGAGAAAAATCCTATCTCTGGGAAAAATAAAAAGATATTGTATGGAATATTATTCGCTATTCTATTTCAATGGTATTTGATTCTTCATCCCAATCTACATTCAGTCCTAATTGCTCAGCAATAAAGCGGAGTGGAACCATTGTTCTTTTATTCATGACTTCTGCAGGAACGTCTATTGTAGTCTCAACTTCATCTACATATACCTTGTTTTCTGCCAAATTAAACTCAATAATTTTATCATCTTTAGTTATAGTAACTATTTTTTCCTCTTCATTCCATTCAACAGTTGCTCCCATAGCTTCAGTAACAGCTCTTACCGGAATAAGAGTTCTTCCGTGTTTAATTACAGGAGGCGTGTCAAATTTAGCATTTCCTTTGCTTATTAATATATTCTCAACTGGGATAACTTCAATGCCTTCTAACTCTTCTAATGTCGCAGCAACTTCAGTCAGTTTTTCAAACTCTTCTAATGTATATTTGTTTCTCATTATTTGCTGCATTTCAGCAATTTTAGCCTTCATTTGAGATTTGTATTCATCTTTTTCAGCTTTTAATGGTTCTAACAGTAATTTTAATTCAGCGACTTTTGCTTCATCACCGGCAGACTCTGCAGCTTCCATCTGAACTTCAAGTTCTTCTATTTCAGCTTCTAATTGACTCTTTAAATCTTCAATTTCATCCTTTTCAATTTTTACAGCAGCCTTTGCTTCCTTCCATGGCTTGTTTTTGCCATTGCCCTTGCCTTCACCTAAATCCTCATCTTCATCATCATCTTCTAATTCATCTTCTAATTCTTCTTCTAATTCATCTTCAGTTTCTAAATTCTGTTCATCAGATGTTTCATTAACGACATCTTCCCCAAAGACTTCAGTTGGGAATACTAATGTTAATATTAGTACTAAAATTAAAACAAGTTTACTACCTTTTTTCATTTAGATTCTCCCTTTTTATAATTTTGGGATAAATAGGAATTAAAAAACTCTGATGGGGTCACCAAACAGAGCCAATACTATGTATTCGCATTTTGGTAACTCGGCTGCCTTGGTTATAACCGTAAGGCCCGTAGCTTTGCGTCCTTGGATTTCTCCAAGTTTGCCTTTATCAATTCGCTTATTTATTCCAGTTAATTCATTATATTTCTAGAGTTAAATTTTGTCAATACGTTTTCAAAATAATGGGGAAATGCAATTAACAAAGTAATTGCAACTATACCGTAGACAAGGACAACATTTTTATTTTCTTAATTTTCGAAGATATTGATTGCATCTTGAATTTCCTGAACTGATTTACCTTAATATGATCAAGTTATTAGTTGGTAAAAATTATTATGAAAAAATATGAATAAATTATACCTAAATGGAAAAAATACATTAAAGTGAGAAAAAATCTCAATTGGATGTTGACAATCTTAAAAAACAGCATATAATATAATTAGGAGTGTGAAGAAATATGCTAATTCAATTTAATTTCAAAAATTATAAGTCATTTAAAGAAGAAGTTTCGTTAGACTTATCAGCAACAAAGATTACTGAACATAATGATCATATTGTAAATGTAGCTAATGATAAATTGCTAAAAGTAGCTGCTATTTATGGTGCAAATGCAAGTGGGAAATCTAATATATATGAAGCATTTGAGTATATGTCATATTATGTTTCTGAATCATTTAAATTTGGCGGAGAAAGTGGTAATAAGAAAAAAAATGAAACTAACTATGAAAAAGTAAAACCTTTTTTATTTGATTCTAACAGCAAAGATAAAGAAACTATGTTTGAAGTGTTTTTTACAGACGGATTAGATAATAAACAGAAATCATATCAATATGGATTTTCAATAAACCAAGATGAAGTGTTAGAAGAATGGTTTTTTTATAAAACTAAAACTTCTAGAGAATATAAAACAATTTTTTATAGAAGTGGAAAAGAAATTGACTTTGCTGGAATAGCAAAAAGGAGCGCAGAAAATATTAGGGTTGCATTAGAAAAAGAAACTTTAATTGTTTCTTTAGGATCAAAATTGAAAGTGTCTAAGCTAAAACTAGTTAGGGATTGGTTTATTAACAATGAAGTAGTTAATTATGGAAGCCCTGAAGAAAATTTGTTTAGATCAATTACTATACCTCACAATTTTGCAGCTGATAAAAATGTTCAGAACAAAGTAATTAACTTCTTTAGCACTTTTGATGATTCAATTAAAGCATTTAATATAGAAAAGTTAGATAATGAAAATGATAAAGGCGATGAAAAGTTCAGTATAGATTCACTTCATAAAATGAATGATTCGGATGAATTTGCTTCCATTCCACTAAATGATGAATCTAGCGGAACATTAAAGATGTTTTCATTATATCCTTCAATTCAAGAGGTTTTAGACAATGGCGGAGTTCTATTTATAGATGAACTAAATTCAAGGCTACATCCTTTATTAGTTAGAAATATTATATTGTTATTCATAGATTCTACAATAAATGCAAAAAATGCTCAGCTGATTTTTACTACTCATGACACATGGCAATTATCAAATGATTTATTGAGACGTGATGAAATTTGGTTTGTTGATAAGGACAATAGTGGCATTTCTTCATTATATTCATTAGCAGATTTTATTGATGATACGGGATCTAAGATACGCAAGGATGAAAATTATACTAAGAATTATTTGACAGGGAAGTATGGTGCTATTCCAAGGCTTAAAGCATTTGATATTTTTAAGGAGGAATAGTATGGGATTAAACGAAAGAAAAGGTGCAAGGCGGGATAGAAATAAAAATAGATCATCAAGAGAGCCAAAATTAGGATATTATATGATAGTTACTGATACTGAAGAAACTGAAAAGAATTACTTTGAGGGGTTAAGGGATTCTATACCTGATGATTTAAAAGATAAATTAGTAATTAAGGTTTATGAAGCAAGAACTATTGATTTGGTTGATAAATGTAAAGAGTTACGAGATAAAGATCCACAATATAGAATTCCTTGGATTGTATTCGATAAGGATCAAGTATTAAATTTTGATAATATAATTAGCAAAGCAGAGAAAAATAATATAAATGTTGGATGGTCTAATCCATGTATTGAAATTTGGTTCATGGCTTATTTTGGTGAAATGTCTTCGGTTATCGATTCAGTATCATGCTGTGACTTTTTTAAAGACAAGCTTTTTAATCTAAGTCAAATTAGCTATAAGAAATCGGATAAAAATATTTATAAATATTTGAATAAGTATGGAAATGAAGAAAAAGCAATTGCTATTGCTGAGAGAAAATATTTAGAATTTATAAATGACTGTGAAAATAATCCTTCAAATATGTGTCCTTCATCTACTGTATATGTATTAATCAGGGATATTAAAAGTAAAATAAATTTGATTAATAAAAAACACTGAGAAACACTGAAAATAGGATATATAATAAAAAGTTTTATCTTGTAACTAGAACAAATGTTTGCTATAATGTAATTAACATTTATAATTATTGATATATGCCTCTTATAAGTTAAAAAACGGAAGCATCTGACCATGCTACCGTTTTATATAAATGGGATCTCAGACTTGGTTACACCCAAATCTTGAAAATCATATAAATCTTTAAGATTATAACATTAATCTTTACCACTTTCAAGATAATTATTCCAAGTCAGAAAGGAAAGGTTAACTTTTTGACAAAAAAGAATAAAAATAGCAAGATTATAGGTTATATATTTCGCGCATCTGTTACTATTGATGGTGTTACCTATTATGCTAAAAATTATAAAAAGAAAGCATTTAGAATACCTATTTATGAAAAATAGAATTTTAAATGTAAGGGGAAGCTAGCTTCCCCGTGACAATTTGTCATAAAAGTTAAGAAAGCTGATTATGGATAAAATAAAAGTAACTTAAATGGTGTTAATTTGAATATTAAGGCTTCAAAGGTACAGAAGATTAATATATATAACAGAAAGGATGAATTATATGGAACAATATTATGTAAATAATAATCCAACTCTTAATCCAGGTTATCACCATGAAGTTCATACTCAAAGCCATGCAAATGAATTAAATATAACAAATAAAACATATCTTGGATATTATACAAATTGTGTAGAGGCAGTAAATAAAGCAAAAGGAATTTATAATGATGCAGATGGATGTGCAACATGTTGTCCATTGTGCCATAGGGGGTAAGAATATGTCTAGAAAGGAACATCATGTTGTACCTAATCCTAATGGAGGATGGGACGTTAAAAAAAATAACGCTGAAAGATCTAGTGGGCATTTTGATATAAAAGTAGATGCTGTAAATGCTGGCAGGAAGATTAGTACAAATCAAGGAACAGAATTTATAATTCATGAAAAAAACGGTAAGATTCAAAGGTCAGATAGTCATGGAAATGATCCGTGTCCACCAAAAGATAAGAAATAACAGTAAAGCGCCATGAAAAACTTCATGGCGTTTTGGTTATTATAGCATGGTTATACTCGTTGTACAGCTCTGAATAAAAATAATCCAAAGTGTAAATATGAGTTTCTTTAATTATTCATTTTATATAAAATGCGCCGGTTATTTTTAAACGGTATTTACCCAATATTTCCATATTCCTTAAAATATGATAACATGTTTTTAAATTTATTTAATAAATGAACAAAAACAGAAGTTATGTTCTGATGTTTTCTAAGTTATCAACAACTGTGGATAAAATTGTTAACAACTTTTCAGTATCGAAGATTCTAGGCAAAGTTTTTGTCAAGTGCTTTTTACAAAATTCTACAAAAATTTTAAAGCTCAAATTTCAACATTTTAAAGTAATAGTTTTACACAAGTTGTCCACAATTGTTCACAAATTTGTTAATAAACCCTAAAGTATATTTATTAATTAAAATAAAAATACTACACCTCCAATATTCGACATTCATACATTTTTATGTATTATATAATATACATGTTCTGGGGGAGTTATTTTTAAACAATCAGGTATGGGAATATTCGGGGGAATATGGTTCGGATTGTTTATTAAATATCGTCTATGTGAAAAGGCACCTAATGGTGCCTTTTATCATTATATTATTATTGAAGTAGAATTTAGCTTTTATAACTCCGGTTCTATTAAGCCATAGTTTTCATCATTTCTTTTATAAACTACATTAACTTCTTCTGAATCTGCATTTAAGAATACGAAGAAATTATGTTTTAACATTTCCATTTGCAATATTGCTTCTTCAATATTCATAGGTTTTATTGCAAATCTTTTGGTTTTAACAACTTTGAATTCCGGTTCTTCCTCATCTATGTCAAGAGGTTCAACATTTTCGAATTTTATTGAAGTACTTGCGTGTTTCTTGTTTTGTAACCTAGTTTTATACTTTCTAATTTGTTGCTCTAATGATTCAACTGCATCATCTATAGCATTGTACATGTCATCGGATGATTCTTCCACACGTACTATTCTGCCATTGAAAGGAATTGTTACCTCCACTTTGTGTAATTTTTTTTCAATACCTAAAACTACCTTAGCTTCTATATCTTGCTGAAAGAACTTATCAAGCCTCTTAATTTTTTTAATTGTAGCCTCCCTAAGTGCATCAGTAAGTTGAATGTTTTTAGCATAGATTGATATTTTCATGCAGTCAGCCCCTTTCAAGTTTTTAATTGTTTATTATAACTATATATAAATGTTACCCACTTATGAAGGAAATAAACACATTAACATAATTATTTTATTTGGGTTTTACAAAGTCTATAAGAAACTGACAAAAAAATAAAAGATGCTGTTCACATCTTTTAGATTATTATATTAATTAAATGCTAAACAAGAGATTCTTCGGGCTGCGCCCTCTGAATGACACTTAGCACTTTAAATGACAAGTCGCCCTCTTAATGACACATCGCTTTTATTCCACATTGTATGCTGGCTTTCTGCCAACCATTTTCTTAAAGTTTGAACCATACTCAAGTGTTGCAATGCACTTGTCATAGTAGCTCACGATCCATGCTTCTTTTGATTTTGGAAGTCCAAATGGAAACATGTGACCTTTTATAATATTTTCTTCTTTTTCATTTATGTCAAAAAACTTGCATGCATTGTTAAATGCTATGTGGGGGTGTGCTATTGCATGTTTGATTGAATCCGTTATCAGTCTTAAGCTCATGGTTTTCTTAAATTTATAAAGAAAGAAATCATGTAGAAGAGCTCCTCTGATTGTTGATTCCCAGTCTAAATTGTGCTTATATGCCATTTGGTACGCATAAAAAGCAACCTTTATGGAATGATCGAATACACTTTCATCGTGGTGCTTTATTTTTCTCATTTGCTGATATTCTTTATGTTCAATGATAGGTTTTGCAACTTCCATAAATCTGTTATCGAAATATATCATTGTGCCATCCTTAGAATTTAATAGTAAGGGGTTACCCTTAACTTCATAATACCTCTACATAATATTACTGTTAATCAAAAATTGCAATAGTAAATATTATTATTTTTTTGTATTTAATTGATGAAATTACCAGTACATATTTAATGCTTAAAAGAGGAGATTCGACCGGCTGCGCCCTCTGAATGACAGATGAGCTGTTTTCTTTGAATGACAAGCGGGCCGTGCTTTCTTAACACAAAAAAATAAAAACCGCTGAATTTAATTCAGCGGAATAATTTCTATTTAATATTTATCTGTATTGTACTCCAATATATGATGCCGGATTAACAACTTCTCCGTATTTTCTAACTTCAAAGTGTAAGTGAGGACCTGATGATACTCCTGTTGATCCAACTGCTGCTATAATTTTTCCTTGATATATCTTTTCGCCGACAGAAACATAAATGTCGCTGCAATGTGCATATCTTGTTGTAAATCCTCCACCATGGTCTATATCAATTGCATAGCCGTAGCTTCCTGCCCATCCTGCTGATATAACTGTTCCGCCATCTGCGGCTTTTATTCCTGTGCCGGCTGATGTTGCCATGTCTTGACCTAAGTGGAATCCTCCGCTTCTTGAGCCAAAGCGAGATGAAACATATGCGCTTGGCAATGGATTAATGAAATACCCTGTACCTTTTTTAGGCGGTGGGTCTTGTGTACCTGTTGTGACTAATTCTGTTACTGGATTAGTAATTACTTCTTCTGATAAAACTTCTTTTGCTATTTGAATTCCGTTTTGTTCTGTTACCAACGATTCTATTTTTGAAACGCCATATTTACCTTTTCTTTCAACTACTGTTTCGTCATTGTACATATATGATACATAGGAGTATTCTGTTTCAAAAGGTGTTTTTTCTTCTTGAACAACATTTCTTTTAACCTGTACACTTAAAAATGGTTTTGGAACTATAAGGTTTAATTCATCACCAATTTGAATTCTTTCAGAGTCTGAATCAGGATTTGCAGATATAAGCTCATCCAAACTCATGTCAAAGTATTCTGCTATAGTCCAGTAAGTGTCGCCTTTTTCAACTATGTATTTTTGCTCTTCATTGGTGCCCTTAACTATGTAATTAATCAATTCATCTTTATCTTGTATTTCTGAATTGAGAGTTTTAACTTCTTTGATTTCTACATTTTCCGCTGTAGTTACTTCTACTATTGATTCTTCATCATAATTTTGTGTAAAGTAATTTTTAACTTCTTCTATTACATTGGATGCAATATATTCTGAGTTTACAATCCCAATTTGTTCTCCGTTAATGTTTATTGCATATGCCAATATAGAATATTCTACATTTGATTCAAGCATTTCATATACTTGTTCTGCTGTTGCTATTTCATTGTCCTTTGCTTTGGAAGGAACTACTTCAAATTTACTTTCTATTTCTATATTGTGCTCATATGTTTTTTCTAATTCCTTTTCCAACTTTGGAAGAAGTTCATTTACTATCTCTGAATCCCTTACCTTGCAAAGCTCTTTTCCTTCTTCAACTATTGTAAAGCTGTCTGTAGGATACAAGTTATTTGTGTGAGTTTCAAAATAATTGTACGTAAATACACCGCTAATTAACAAGGCTGAACTAGCAATTGCAATTGCGGCTTTTGTTTTTTTCGTAAAATACATTTTAAAATCTGGTAATTGTGATTTTTTTTCTTCAGAGTCCTCAGGGAGCTGCTTAAAAACTTGGGTAGTGTTAGTGGTTTTTTGTGAATTTTTTATAGGCAATTTAGACTTTTTCATTTTAGATTTTTTCATATTTTACTTCCTAAGTATTTGTCGTTGTTAAATTATATCATTTAAGGAGAAAATACTAATTCTCTTTTAAAATAAAAAATGATATAATTAAATAGTTAAATCTGTTTTTTAATTAAATCATCTTAAGGTATTATACTAGAAAACATGATAATCTGTCAACCAGTAATACGGTAAAATGTTTTCACAAAAACATAACAAGATTATTACAAATATATTACAATTTTTATCACAGGAATATCACAAATATTATAGCTATTATAACCAACAAAGGGGGATATTATGTATTTTATTCTTCAAGAAATGCAAATAGATCTGGGGGATACCCCTATAGAGAATATATTTATCAATGATTACATGCCTGTAGCCGATGGAACCTATGTGAAGGTTTATTTGATGGGCTTCAAATATGCAAAGGATAAACAAGCAAATTTCAACAATGAAACAATCGCAAAGAACTTGAAGCTGCCATTAGCAGACGTTTTAAATGCTTGGGACTACTGGGAGCAGGAAGGAATAATTGTTAAGCATCAGGATGAAGACGAATATAACTTCATGGTGGAATTTGTCAATTTAAAGCAATTATACATAGATAATGTCTATAAATATATTGCAAAGCCTAAGGGCGAAAAGTCGAATTATGTCAATAATGAAGAGTTAATTTCTTCTAACAGGAATTCTGAAAACAAAAGAATGATGGAAGAAATTGAGGACATGTTTGGAAGACCTTTAAAAATTACTGAAAAACAAAAAATTGTTACATGGCTTAACAATTACAAAACAAAGCCTGAAATTATGGCGCAGGCTTTTTCTTATTGCATTAACAACAAAAAAATAAAGAAATTCAGCTATATAGAATCTGTTGTTTCTGCATGGCACGATGAAGGGGTAAATGATTTGGATTCCATGGTGGAATATTTGGAAAAAAGAAATGACAGGTTTTCCATATATTCAAGAATAAGCAAGGCTCTTGGATTTAACAGGACACTCACTGAAGCTGAAATGAAGACCATAGATAAGTGGATTGATGAATGGAGATTTTCTATGGAAATGATATTGAAATGTCTCGATAATTCCACTAAAATTAACAATCCAAACATTAATTATTTTGACAAAATATTAAGTGACTGGCATGATAAAGGATTTAAAACTGTTGAAGATTTGAAAAATGATGTGAAGCCGGAGTCAAAAACAAGACAAGCACCAAAAGAAACACCAAAGGCTAAAAATAAATTTCATAATTTTATACAAAGCGATGACCTATCTAACGATGACCTTGAAAAAATAGTAAGAAAAAGATTTGAGAAAAAACTTAACAAATTAGGGTTAGAAATGCCTGATGAAGGAGGCAATGGAAAAAATGAATAAGCAAATAATTGATAACATTATGATTGACTATAATAAAAAAAGATTAAAGGCAGCACATAATGCTGATGTAAAAAAAGAAAAGCTTTATGAAAAGATTCCTTTGTTAGAAGAAATTGAAACGGCAATACAGCTGTCAAGCATTAAAATGTCTAAATTATTTTTGTTAAAACCTCAGGATTTAAATGAGCAGCTTGAATCTTTAAAAAAAGAAATAGAGGAATTAAAAAAACAAAGGAAAGAAGTTTTTATTAAAAACAATATACCTGAAGATTATTTAAAAACAGAATATGAGTGCATGAAATGCAATGACACGGGCTACCTGCCTGATGGCAAAAGATGCAGCTGTTTAAACAAGCAAATAATAAATAATTTGTATTCTATGTCCAATATGTCTAACATGCTGGAAAAGGAAAATTTCAATACATTTGATATTAATATATTCAGCAATGAAACTTTTAAAAATGAGAAGCTGACACCACGTCAAAATATGTATTATATATTGGAAATAAGTGAAGATTTTTGTTATAATTTCAATGATACAAATATGAACCTTTTGCTTTATGGAAGCACCGGGCTTGGAAAAACATTTATGTGCAATTGTATTGCCAATGCTTTAATAAGCAGAGAAATTTCTGTTTTATACCAAACTGCATTTTCATTGTTTGAAATAATTGAAAACCATAAGTTTAACAAACAAAATGAAACTGAGGAAAATAGGATTAACTACAACATGATTTTTGAATGTGATTTGTTAATTATAGATGATTTAGGGACAGAAGTAGGCAATTCATTTACCAATGCAGAGCTTTTTAATATAATTAACGAAAGGCTCATAACAAATAAAAAAACAATCATATCCACCAATTTATCTTTAGAGCAGCTTAGGGATACATATTCTGAAAGAATAACATCCAGGGTGTTTAATGGATTTGTTCCATTAAAATTTTACGGAGATGATTTAAGATATAAAAATTAACGTGACAATAAAGAAAGGATTAAATATGAAATACAATTTAATATTTGGACATAAAACTCCTGACACAGACAGTGTTTGTGCTGCCATAGCTTTATCTCATTTAAAAAATGAAACGAATGAATTATCAAAGCCATATGTGTTAGGAAGTATTAATAAAGAAACTGAGTTTGTGCTTAAATATTTCAATGTCCAAGTACCGGAAAAATTAAATAATGTAAAAATTCAAATTAAAGACCTTGCATATGATAGAGTTGAGCCGTTTAATAAAAATAATTCGGTTCATTTTGCATACTTTAACATGAATGAAAATAAATTAAGGACATTGCCCATAATAGATGAACAAGGGTGCTTGGCTGGCATTATAACCATGAAGGATATTGCCATGAGCTTGATTAATACAGATCAAAGGTATCTTAACACATCCTATGACAATATAATTGAAACACTTCTTGGGAAATGTGTTCTTAAGTTTGATGAAGAGATTGACGGAGAAATAATTGTTGCTTCATTTGAAGAAAAAACATTGAGAAAGTCAGATGTTTTAAATAAAAACTCCATTGTCATAGTTGGAGATCGCTATGATGTTATTAATTATGCCATAGAAATTGGAGTAAATCTCATAATTGTCACAGGCGATTTTTCTATATCTGAAGATTTAATTCAATTAGCAAGGAATAACAAGGTTAACATAATAAGCACGGCTTATCAAACGTATTACACTGCTAAAAACATTGTATTATCCAAGTATGTTAAAGACATAATGAAGGATAAGGATATTATGATGTTTTCAGAGGAAGATTATTTAAATGATTGCAAGGAGGACATAGAGGGTTCAAAGCACTCTAAGTTTCCTATAATATCCAATGATAAAAAATATTTGGGTTTGCTAAGCAGAAATCATTTAATTAATCCTCAACGAAAAAAAGTAATATTAGTGGACCACAATGAAATGAATCAAAGTGCAGAGGGTTTGGATGAGGCGGAAATATTAGAGATTATTGATCACCATAAAATAGGCGATATAAAAACATCAATTCCCATTGTATTTAGAAACATACCTGTGGGAAGCTCTAATACAATTATTTACAACATGTACAAGGAAAGAAATATATCTATAAAGAAAGAAGTTGCAGGCTTAATGTTGTCAGGGATTATTTCGGATACACTTTTATTTAAGTCTCCCACAACAACACAAGCAGACAAAAATGCCGTTGATGAGCTTTTGAAAATTGTGGATATTGATTTGTTACAATATGCCATGGATATGTTTAAGGCAGGAACATCACTTGAAGGCTATTCTCTTGAAGAAATATTGTTCCAGGATTTCAAGAAATTTAATCTTGTTTATAAAAACGTTGGAATTTCACAGGTATTTACATTGGATATAAATCAGATTATGGATAGAAAAGAAGAATTCGTGAAACTCATAGATCATATGACAGAGGACAAGGATTACTTCATGATAATAATGGCAGTGACAGACATTGTAAATGAAGGCTCCTATATGTTCTATACATCCAACAAGGAAAGATTGGTTAAATCAATATTTGATGATGCATATCAAGGCATATATGTGGATAAGTGCGTTTCAAGAAAAAAACAAATAGTTCCAAAAGTTATAGATGCTTTAAAGCTTATAAGGCAATAAATTAAAATGGAAATGTTAAAGGTATGGGGACAAAATATCCATTTTGTCCCCATAGTTAAGTTAAATGTCTTTATATCAATGACAGTGTTTGCATAAATATTTTAAAATTTTTTTTAAATAGTAGTTGACAACAGATTTTTTCGTATGTATAATCATAATATATTAAAAAGCATTGACGGAGACAAAAATATCTCGTTATAACTGCAGAGAGCCGATGTTAGGTGAAAATCGGTGTTATATGATATAATGATCACTCCAGAGCTGCCAAGCCGAAAAGAGTAGGTAAGGACGTGTTCCAGCGTTACATGGATAGAGTTCAAAAAACAATAGTTTTTTCGACTTGAAAGAGGCGATATTTTTTTATCGTAAATTAGGGTGGTACCACGAAAGACCTTTCGTCCCTATATACATCTATATGTATATAGAGACGAGGGGTTTTTTTTATGCCCCAGAAATCTCCTCTATTTTCAAGTCAATCAAAAAAAATCAGGAGGATAAATATGTGCAGAACAATAAGCTTTAAGGTATCAATGGGAATGGATTCAGCGGTGAGAGTGCTTACAACACTTAGAAGAAAGCAATTTGACGTAAGAGGATTTAGCATGGTTTCACTTGATGAAAATAATTCAGAATTTAAAATCACCTTAGAAGATAAGAAGAAGGAAAGCTTTGACAGAGCAGTTCTTCAAATGCAAAAGCTTGTAGACGTATATGATGTAGCAGAAGCTCAGTAACAATTAAATGTCATTTAGAAGGTAAGTTGTTTAAATGACAAGAGTACGAATATTTAGAAATTGAATTTGACAATGTATTTATTAATATAAGTATTGTTGATTAAATATTAAATTATTAAAAAATTATTGGAGGAAGAATGATGGGAACAATGTATTATGATAAGGATGCAGATTTAAAATATTTAGAAGGAAAGACAGTTGCAATAGTTGGCTATGGCAGCCAAGGTCACGCACATGCTCTTAACCTTCAAGAAAGTGGAGTAAAGGTTGTTGTTGCATTGCAGGAAGGCAGCAAATCAAAGGTAAAGGCTGAGTCTCACGGATTAACAGTGATGAATGTTACTGAAGCAGCAAAGGAAGCAGATGTGGTTATGATGCTTGCACCTGATACAGTTCAAAAACAAATATATGAAGAAAGTGTTGCACCATATCTTACTGAAGGAAAGGCTCTTGCATTTGCTCACGGATTTAATATTCACTATCATCAAATATTGCCACCTAAAAATGTGGATGTATTCATGGTAGCTCCAAAGGGACCGGGACATTTAGTAAGAAGAACATATATGGAAGGCAAAGGAGTACCTGATGTATTTGCAGTATTCCAAGATTATACAGGAAAATGCAAAGAGCTTACATTAGCATATGCAAAGGGAATTGGCGGAACAAGAGCAGGCGTTATTGAAACAACATTCAAAGAAGAAACTGAAACTGACTTATTTGGAGAACAAGCTGTTCTTTGCGGAGGAGTTACAGAATTAATAAAGGCAGGCTTTGATACATTAACTCAAGCAGGATATCAACCGGAAATAGCTTATTTCGAATGCTTGCATGAAATGAAGCTCATAATTGATTTAATATATGAAGGCGGATTTGAAAACATGAGATATTCAATAAGCGAAACTGCTGAATATGGAGATTATATAACAGGAACAAAAATAATAACTGAAGATACAAGAAAAGCAATGAAGGATGTTTTAAAGGATATTCAAGATGGAACATTTGCTTATGATTGGATATCTGAAAACAAAGCAGGACAACCAAGATTTAAAGCAATGAAAAACATGGCATTACAACATCCATTAATAGACACAGGCAAAAAATTAAGATCTATGATGTCATGGATTGGAAAATCTGCAGAGGGACAAGAATAATCAATAACTAGATTGACCAGGAGGGATAATATGAAACTATCAGGCTCACAAATAATATTAAAGGTACTTAAGGAATGCGGAATTGACACATTGTTTGGGTATCCTGGCGGAGCTGTAATACCTTTCTTTGATGCTCTATATGATGAGCTTGATTATTTCAAGGTATTTAGACCAGCACATGAACAAAATGGTGTCCATGCTGCAGATGGATATGCTAGAAGTACAGGGAAATTGGGGGTATTTGTTGCTA
>CAZJKK010000034.1:0-16732 GCA_964546605.1 uncultured Clostridia bacterium | reverse complement strand
CAGGTGAAGCCTTAAATATATATTGCGAAGAAAATCCAAAGACAGCAAAATTAATTGTTGAAAAATCTTTAAGATCAGCAAGAGCAAGAGAAGCAGCAAGAAAAGCTAGAGATTTAGCAAGAAGAAAGGGTGCTCTTGACAGCATGGCTCTTCCCGGAAAATTAGCAGATTGTTCTGAAAAAGATCCAAAGCTTAGTGAAATATGCATAGTTGAGGGAAATTCTGCAGGAGGTTCTGCAAAAGAAGGCAGAGACAGAAGAACACAAGCAATATTACCTCTTAGAGGAAAAATATTAAACGTTGAAAAATCAAGAATTGATAAAATTTTAAATTCTGAAGAAATAAAAAATATGATTACTGCATTTGGCACAGGCATTGGTGAAGAATTTGATATATCAAAATTAAGATATCATAAAATTATAATTATGACGGATGCTGATGTTGACGGTGCTCATATAAGGACACTATTATTAACATTCTTCTACAGATACATGAAAGATCTTATAACACAGGGTCATGTCTATGCTGCCCAACCGCCTCTTTATAGAGTAAAAAAAGGTAAATTTGAAAAATATGTGTACAGCGATCCAGAATTAAACAGAACTCTTGAAGAAATTGGAAGAGATAATAAGGTTGAAATTCAAAGATACAAGGGTCTTGGAGAAATGGACCCGGAACAGCTATGGGATACAACTATGAATCCTAAGGAAAGAATTCTATTAAGAATCAATGAGGATGATGCAGTAGCAGCAGATGAAACATTTACCATGCTTATGGGAGATAAAGTAGCACCTCGTAGAGAATTCATAGAAGAAAATGCAAGAAATGTTAAGAATCTGGATATATAGGCTGGAGGAAATAAATGAGCGAAAATGAAATACAAGATAACAGTAAAATTGTAGATACGAATATTACAGAGGAAATGCGCAAGTCTTACCTTGACTATGCTATGACAGTTATAGTTTCAAGAGCACTTCCAGATGTAAGAGATGGTTTAAAGCCTGTTCACAGAAGAATATTATATTCTGCTTATGAACTTGGTTTAACACCTGATAAACCCCACAAAAAAAGTGCCCGTATAGTAGGGGACGTACTTGGTAAGTACCATCCTCACGGAGATACAGCAGTATATGATGCCATGGTTAGATTAGCCCAAAGCTTCTCAATGCGTTATCCATTAATTGATGGTCATGGTAACTTTGGATCTGTTGACGGGGATCAAGCAGCGGCAATGCGTTACACAGAAGCTCGAATGTCCAAAATGGCTCTTGAGCTCTTAAAGGATTTCAATAAAGATACAGTAGATTTCAGACCAAACTTTGATGAGACATTAAAAGAACCGGTAGTATTACCAAGCCGTTTTCCAAATCTTTTAGTTAATGGTTCACAAGGTATTGCTGTTGGTATGGCCAGCTCCATACCTCCACATAATATAGGTGAAGTTATAAATGGTACAATAGCATATTTAGAAAATCCTGAAATAGATGTCTTAGGTCTTATGAAATATATTAAGGGACCTGATTTTCCCACAGGCGCAATAATTGAAGGAAAAGATAACATTAAAAATGCCTATATGACTGGAAGAGGATTTGTAAAGGTAAAATCTAAAGTTGAAATAGAAGACATGAAAAATGGTAAAAGCAGAATTCTGGTTACAGAAATACCATACATTGTCAATAAAGCAAGACTTATTGAAAAAATAGCAGAGCTTGTTAAAGATAAAAGAATTGACGGAATCTCTGATTTAAGAGATGAATCTGACAGAACAGGCATGAGGATTGTTATTGAAATAAAAAGAGATTACAATCCTAATATTGTACTTAACAATTTGTACAAACATACTCAATTGCAAGATAATTTCAGTATTATTATGATTGCACTTGTTAACAATGAGCCAAAGGTACTAAATTTAAGAGATATGATTCACTACTATGTTCTTCATCAAAGAGAAGTAACAGTAAGAAGAACAAAGTATGATTTAGATAAGGCTGAAGCAAGAGCTCACATAGTTGAAGGATTAAGAATTGCTATAGACAACATTGATGAAGTTATAAGAATAATTAGAGCTTCTTATGATGATGCAGAAAAGAATTTAATGGAAAGGTTTAACTTATCAGAAGTTCAAGCCAGAGCCATCGTAGATATGAGACTTAGACGTCTACAAGGTTTGGAAAGAGAAAAGCTTGATGCAGAGTACGCTGAGTTAATAGCATTAATAACAAAATACAAAGAAATCCTTGCAAATGAACACTTGGTTGATCAAATAATCAAGGAAGAATTAACAGAACTTAAAAATTATTACTACGATGAAAGAAAAACAGAAATAATAGCTGATGAAGGAGAAATCACAGTAGAAGATTTAATAGAAGAAGAAAATGTAGCTATAACACTTACAAACTTCGGTTACATTAAAAGACTTCCTGAAGATACCTACAAGGCTCAAAATAGAGGTGGTAAAGGAATAACTGCTCTTACAACAAGAGAAGAGGATTTCGTAAAAGATTTATTTATTACTTCTACTCATGACACATTATTATTTATAACAAATAAGGGAAAGATGTACAAAATTAAGGCTTATGAGGTACCTGAAGCAAGACGTCAGGCTAAAGGAACAGCTGCTATTAACCTAATTCACATGGATACAGGCGAACAAATAAAATCCATTATTCCTATTAGGGAATTTAATGATAATGAATACTTGTTGTTTGTAACTAGGAAGGGTATAATCAAGAAAACTAAGCTAAGTGAATTTGATACATTAAGAAAAACAGGCATAGTTGCAATAAAAATAGCCGATGATGATGAAATTATAAGTGTATCCAAGACTGATGGAACAAAGGATATATTTATAGTTACTAAGCTTGGTAAGGGCATCAGATTTAATGAGGATGATGTTAGAGAAACAGGTAGAAACACAATGGGTGTTAAAGCAATCACTATAAATGAAGATGATGAACTTGTTACTATGAGCATAATCAAGCAGAGCGATGAAAACAAATACATTCTCACTGTTACAGAAAACGGTTATGCAAAAATAACTGTATCTGAAGAATATAGATGCCAAAATAGAGGCGGCAAGGGAATGAAGGCTCACAACATAAATGAAAAAACTGGTCCAATTATGGGATCATTAATAGTGGAAAAAGAAGATGACATAATGATGCTAAGTATAAATGGTTCTATAATAAGAATGCATGCCACTGAAATTTCCATTATGGGCAGAGACACTCAAGGTGTTATCGCCATGAGATTAAATGATGATGATAAAGTTGTATCAATAGCGAAAATTTATTCAGAGGAAAATTTAGATTCAGAAGACGAAGAATAGAAGAATAATTGGAGGTACTATGTCATTAGAAATTAAATATGAAATAAACAAAGATAATGCATTGGAAATTATACCAATTGGAGAAGTAGATATATATACTTCTCCAGAATTAAAAAGCTTAATTTATGATTTGATTGAAGAAAAGAATACTAATTTAGTTATAAACGGTGAAAAGCTTGTGTATATAGACTCAACGGGTCTTGGAGTTTTAATGGGAATTTATAAAAAGCTTCAAGAAAAGGGTCTAAGCATACAAATTACAAATTTAAAACCAAATATTTATAAGCTTTTTGATATAACCGGATTAAACAAAGTATTTAATATTCAGGGGTGATATAATGGATAAAATAGATTTAACCATTCCAAAAAAGTCTGAATATATGTCGACTATTAGACTTACAACATCTGCACTTTCAAATTTAAAAGGTTTTGATGTGGATGAAATAGAAGATATAAAGGTAATTGTTTCTGAGGTTTGTACATTTTTTATTTCTAATTTAGAAAGTAATAATGAACCTCTTAATATTAAATATACAATAAATGATAATAACTTAACTGTTGAAGTAACTGATTTAAATACAGGAGAATTCACTGAAAAAAATAAAGTTAACAGCGAAATGTGTGTTATGATTATTGAAAGTTTAGCAGACTGCTACAATATTGATTTTGAAAATAAAAAAATAGTTTTTGAAAAGAGCATAAATAATTTAAAATAGGCGTTGATAATATGAGCGAAGCAATCCAAAATTCCAAAAGTATAAAAAATCAGGACTTATTTTTGCAATATGAAAAAACCAGAGATATTGAAATTCGTAATGAAATATTCGATAAGTACAAATATATGGCAGAAATAATATCCAGAAAATATAATAACAAGGGCATAGAACATGAGGATATTTTTCAAATAGCCTGCATGGGACTTATTTATGCCATTGAAAGATTTGATATTAATAAAGGATTTGAATTTACTTCCTTTGCAACTCCTACAATTTTAGGAGAAATAAAAAAATATTTTAGAGATAAGGGTTGGGCAATAAAGGTTCCAAGAAAAATTCAGGAAACTTCAAAAAAGGTAAATGAAACAAACATAATGCTCAGCAACACTCTTAACAGAGCTCCTACTGTGAAGGAAATAGCACAATATTTAAATACAACAGAAGAAGAAGTTTTGGAAGCATTTGAAGCAGGAAAAATGTTCAATTCGCAATCTCTTGATGAAAAATTTGACTCAAGCAACGATGAAAGTGATTTATCCTTAATGGATGTAGTAGGGCAAGATGATACTCATTTTGTTAAAATTGAAAATCAGGATTTTATACAAAAATCTATGGATAAATTAAATGACTTGGAGAGGGAAATAATATTAAAGAGATTTTACAACAATAAAACACAAAGTGAAATTGCCAAAGAATTAAACATTTCTCAAATGACTGTTTCAAGAATAGAAAAAAAATCTTTGGAAAAGTTAAGAATTGAATTTAATAGATAACAAAAATTTATTGTTTAGGGTAGTTGGATTTTATAAAAAGGAGGTATTATGAAATACAGAGGTAATTTATTCGTTATTGGGATAATTATAATTATATTTTTAATTATCAATTCCTTTGGGGGTGTCATAAGATTTTCCACAGATTATTTATGGTTCAAAGAATTAGGTTATACTGAGACATTTTTTACAAAGATAAAGGCGCAAATTTCCATAGGACTGCCTGTCTTTGTTATTTTGTATTTCCTGCTTTACATATTTATAAGCAGATTAAAAAAGAAATATGACAAGGAATCTGAAGTTATTGATACCAGTCAGAATAAAAAAATAAAATTGTGGATAAAGCTTATTTCCGTATTAATAAGCTTTTTGTTTACTGTCAAGGTAGTATCAAGCATGTGGTTTGAAATTCTTCAATTTATTAACAGTGAAAGCTTCGGAACTGTCGATCCTATATTCAACAATGATGTAAGCTTTTATATTTTTAAGTTGCCTTTGATTAATACCACTGTTGATTTTGTAATTGATGTTTTATTTCTTCTTATTTTTGTTACTGTATTGTTTTATGGCTATCTTGCAATTAAGGATAGCATTAAAAATGTATCAGACCAATTTATAGATTGTAAATTTAATCAAACTCAATTTGATTTAAATTCTATTCTTAACAAAAAATTTGCGACTAAAATTGTAAATGAATTATCTTTTATAGGTATTTTTGTATTTATTTTTTTAAGCATAAGGTTTGTCTTATGGTCATATAACCTTCTATATTCACAGCTTGGCAGAGTGTTTGGAGCAGGCTATACAGATATGAACATTACACTTAATATGTACAGATTGCTTGCAGTAGGTTGTTTAGTGGCTGCTGTAACATTTTTTATTGGAGCAAGAAAAAGAAGTTTAAAATTTGCGCTCACTGTACCTGCTATATTAATAATTATTTCAATAATTGGAACAGGCATTAGCGGAGTAGTTGAAAATTTCATTGTTGTGCCTGACCAGCTTTCTAAAGAAACCAAGTATATGGAATACAGCATAGAAAGCACTCAATTGGCATATTCCTTGGATGATGTAAGAACTGTTGAATTTTCTGCAAACAATGATTTAACAATCGAAGACATATATAATAATCAAGAGGTAATAGATAATGTGAGAATTAACGATCAAGAGCCTCTAATACAGGTTTATAATCAGTTGCAGGGAATAAGACCGTACTATGTTTTTAATGATGTTGATGTAGACAGATATTTGATTGATGATATTTACAAGCAGGTATTTTTATCAGCTAGAGAATTGGATCAAAATCGTTTAAATGAGCAAGCAAGGACTTGGGTTAATCAGTATTTAAAATATACCCACGGCTATGGAGTTACATTGTCACAGGTTAATGAGGTTACTGCACAAGGACAACCTGAAATGCTTGTAAAAAACATACCTCCTACCACAAACACAGATTTTAAAATTACAAGACCTGAAATTTACTTTGGTGAAAGAACCAATGATTACATAGTTGTTAACACAGATGAAATGGAATTTGATTATCCTTCTGGCTCAAACAATGTTGAAGCTCAATATGAGGGAGATGCCGGTATAAAGCTTAACTTTTTAAATAAGCTTTTGTTCTCTTTAAGAGAAGGAACATACAGGATGTTAATTTCCAATAACATCAATTCCAACAGCAAGATTTTAATAAACAGAAACATAATTGATCGTGTTTTCAAATTAGCTCCATTTATGTACTTTGATCCAGATGCTTACTTGGTTGTAAACCAAGAGGATGGAAAGCTGTATTGGATAATTGAAGGATTCACTGTAAGTAATAAATATCCATATTCGCAGCCAACAGGAAAATTTATTGAAGGATTTGATGTTAATTATATAAGGAATTCAGTTAAGGTAGTAATTGACGCTTATGATGGTTCAACTGATTTTTATATAGCTGATGAAAGTGACCCTATTATAAAAACATACAACAAAATATTTACTGATTTATATAAGCCTTTGAGTGAAATGCCAGAAGGATTAAAGCCTCATGTAAGATATTCTCAAAGCTATTTTGATATTCAATCAGACATGTATAGATTGTATCACATAGAAAATACCACAGTATTCTTTGGAAGAGAAGACTACTGGGATATAGCCAATGAAAAATATATGGATAATGGTGAAGAGCCCGTTGGTTCAAGCTACGTTATGTTTAAGCTCCCGGAAGAAGATGATGTTGAATTTTTGCTTACCACTCAATACACACCGCAAAACAAAGACAACATGATTGCTCTTTTAGCTGCGCGAAATGACGGTGAAAACTACGGTGAGCTTGTACTTTATGAATTCCCAAAGACAAAGACTATACCCGGACCAAATATGATTGAAACTAAAATTGATCAGGATACTATAATTTCATCACAGCTTACACTTTGGAGTCAGGTTGGTTCAACTGTATTACGAGGAAATACTCTTGTAGTGCCTATAGAAGATTCTCTTCTTTATGTGGAACCAATATATTTAAAATCAGATACAGAAAGCAACTTCCCGGAAATGAAAATGGTTGTTGTGTCCTATGCTGAAAGAATAGTTATGGAGCCTACATTGGATATGGCCATAGAAAGAATATTTGGTATTTATGAAGAAGCAGAAGAACCAATAGAAAATGAATATGACAACACAAATATAAATGATTTAATAATACAAGCGAACAACATATTCATAGAAGCAACAGAGGCTCAAAAAAAAGGCGATTGGGCTTTATATGGACAAAATATAAATAAACTTGAAGACATATTAAATCAATTAAATTTATTAACAAATGGCGCAGCTCAAGTTCCGGAAACAAATATAACTGATGATGGAAATGCAAATGCTGAAAATAAAGAAACACAAAATCAATAATTATATCATATAGAAAATAGGAGGTTTTATGAAATTTACTTATAATCATTTTAATTTCAATGTTATAGACCTAGAAAAAAGTATGAAGTTCTATGAAGAAGCTCTTGGTTTAAAAGAAGTAAAAAGAAAAGAAGCAGAAGATGGAAGTTTCATATTAGTATACCTTGGAGATGGTGAAACTAATTTTACATTGGAACTTACTTGGTTAAGGGATAGAACAGAACCATATAACCTGGGAGATCAAGAATTCCATCTAGCCATGGCAGTCGACAACATAGATGATGCACGCAAAAAGCATGAAGAAATGGGCTGCATAGAATATGTAAATGAATCTATGGGAATATATTTCATATTAGACCCAGATGGATACTGGATTGAAGTAGTTAGAAAAAAATAAAAATAATAAACTGGATATTAAAGACAATGAAAAATTATGATAATAAAGAACTGAACCAAAAGTTGTATTTATCTGAAATTGAACAAGATGATATAGAGATTATGTATGAGTGGTTTAAGGATACAGAATTTTTGAAGTTTTATGATTATGTCCCACCTGTTTCTTTAAATAAAGAACAGGTTGATGAAATGTTTAGCTATTATAAAAATAGTGGGAAATCTAAGGTTTTTGTAATAAAGCTTATAGAAAATAATCAAATAATTGGTTTAGCAGGATTTGATGATATCGTTAAGGATAACTATGTTGCAACATTATTTATAGGATTAGGAAGCAAAGATACAAGAGGAAAGGGCTATGGCATGGAAGCATTAAAGCACCTTTTGCATTATGGTTTTAATGATCTTAATTTCCATAGAATACAGCTTAATGTATTGGAATTTAATGAGGCTGCTATTGCATTGTATGAAAAGGCAGGCTTTAAAAAGGAAGGTATATTTAGAGAATTTGTTTTAAGAGATAATAAAAGATACGATTTGTTGCTTTATGGGTTATTAAAGCAGGAGTGGGAAAGTTAATAACAATATAGAAAAGTTGGAGTTTATTTGCTCCAATTTTTTTTTTGAAATAAAGAGATTATTCGTTAGCGCTCAGAATGACAATTATTATTGCATTATTCAAGTCTATAATGGGACATAAATAGTCCCATATAAAATATAATGTCCTAATTTTACATGGATTTTACACAATCTATATTGTAATTTTACAATACAGTTTTATTATGTATTTAATATAGTATAACTTAACAACAATTATTATGTATAGCAATTGATGTTTTAGTTAAAATATAAATAAAAAATGTACCATAGGAGAGTCGATTATGATAAAAATTGGTATTAATGGCTTTGGTAGAATTGGCAGAATAGTTTTTAGAGCAATTGTTGAAAGAAAAGACATTCAAGTTGTTGGAATAAATGATCCTTTTTTAGATGTTGATTATATGGCTTATATGCTTAAATATGATTCAGTCCATGGCAAATTCAAGGGGCATGTTGAAGCAAAAGACAATAAGCTGTATGTGAATGGTAAAGAAATAAGTGTTTTTGCATGCAATGATCCTAAAGACATAGACTGGAAATCTTGCGGTGCAGAATATATAGTTGAAGCTACAGGTGTATTCACTGAAAAAGCAGGTGCATACAAGCACATTGAGGCTGGAGCTAAGAAAGTAATAGTGAGTGCTCCATCAAAAGACGCCCCAATGTTTGTAATGGGTGTAAATACTGATAAATACACTTCAGATATGGATGTTGTGTCTAATGCATCTTGTACAACAAATTGCCTGGCTCCTCTTGCAAAAGTAATAAATGATAATTTTGGTATAGTAGAAGGTTTAATGTCTACTGTACACTCTACCACTGCTACTCAAAAAACAGTGGATGGAGTTTCTAAAAGAGATTGGAGAGGTGGCAGGTCTGCAACTGTAAATATTATTCCTTCCTCAACAGGTGCAGCAAAAGCAGTTGGTAAAATAATACCTGAATTAAATGGGAAGCTAACCGGTATGGCCTTCAGAGTTCCCACAGTAAATGTATCAGTTGTAGATTTTACATGCAGATTAGAAAAATCTGCCACAATGGATGAAATTTTTAGTGCAATTAAAATAGCATCAGAAAAAGAGCTTAAAGATATTATTGGATTTACTGAGGATGATGTTGTTTCAACAGACTTTTTAGGAGATAATAGAATTTCTATATTTGATGTAAAGGCAAGCATCAGCTTGAATTCAAATTTTGTTAAACTTGTTGCATGGTATGATAATGAATGGGGATATTCCAACAAATTAATAGATGTAATTGAACATATGTATAAGGTTGACAACTCACTGGCATAATTAAAAAACCGTCTCATACTTTTTAATAGTAAAAAGTAGAGGCGGTTTATTAATTATGCTATATGTGAATCTAAAAGCTTAGTAAAGGAATTTAAAGGCTTGACACCTATTTCTTTTGCAGTTATTTTGCCATCTTTGTATAAAATTATTGTTGGTATGGTTGAAATTCCATAGCGGATTGCTAATTCCTGCTGTTCGTCCACATCAACTTTTGCAACTGTAACTTTTCCATCGTATTGTTCTGCTAATTTTTCTATAACAGGAGCAATCATTCTGCATGGTGCACACCATGTAGCCCAGAAATCAACCAAAACAAATTTTTCCTGTGCCAATAAATCATCAAATTCCTTAGTGCTGTTTACATATTTTATTTTTTCTGTCATTTTAGTTCTCCTTAATTTTATCTATTTGTAATGCTGCATGTTGGGCAGCTATTAAACCTTCACTTACTGCCTTTGAAAGCTGCAGCGGCTTGCCTGTTATATCTCCTATTGCATATAATCCTTCTATGTTTGTTTCCATATTTCTGTTTACAGCAATGAAGTTTCCTTCGGTTTCTATTCCTTCTACTAAGGCTGTAGGAGCTACAGCATCTCTTAGCATGAATACTGCATCAGCAGGAATTGCTTGTTCACCCACCATGACAGCTTCAACCTTTTCAGTTCCAATTACTTGAGATATTGTACCGTTAATGTATTTTATATTTTCATTTAACTCATCTTTTCTTGGTGTTTTTGAAACAAATGTAACCATTACCCCAATACTCTGCAAATAATTTGCTTCATGTAATGCATCGCTTGATTGGTCCCATACAATAGCATTTTTACCTCTGTAAAGCATCCCATCGCATGTAGCGCAGTAGCTTACTCCCATGCCAAGTAAATCCCCTTCTCCCGGTAGCTCTTTAACCTTTGAAATACCCATGGCTAAAATTACCTTTTTAGCTTCCTCTATTTCTCCGTTAATGTTCACCATGAAGCTTTCTCCCATAGGAAGAATATTTACAACCTTACCTTGTTCAATTTTTACATTCATAGCTTTAGCGTGTTCTCTAAAAGTATTCATTAGTTCACTTCCGCTTACATTGTAAAATCCAAGGTGGTTATCAACTCTTTCAGCTTTTGAAAGATAATTGTCTTTGTTTGAGAAAATTCGTATATTTTTACCTCTGGTAACAGCATTTATTGCTGCTGACAATCCTGCAGGACCAGCTCCCACAATTAATATATCAACCATTTTAATCTATCCCTCTCTATTAATTTGGATCTACTATTTCTAATTCATTAATATCTACATCTTTACCGCAAATGCTGCAATAATACTTGTGTTCAATATTCCCATTACAGCCTTTATGGCTTACTTGCTTGTAACATGTATTAAGATGCTTTTGCCCCCAAATCATAAGTGAATTGAATACATGTACTAAATCCATTCCCTTTTCGGTTAATGTATATTTATATCTTGGAGGATGATCTTGGTAAAGATTTCTTTCTAAAAGACCATCACTTTCCATGTTTTTTAAGCGCTCAGACAGCAAATTTGTGGGTATTCCTTCAAGTTTGTCTTGTATATCCGTGTATGTTTCATATCCAATAAATATGCGGTGAAGTATTAATAAAGACCATTTGTCACCTATTATATTAAGAGTCTGAGCTATATCACAGGGCAAATTGTATTGCATTTTCATAATATCCCTCAATTTCTATTTATTCTTAAGTTTTTAACCTTATAGTTTTAATAATTATTGACAATTTAAATTATTTTATCAAAAAGCTAGGTATCTGCTTAATGCTGTAAATGTGCCTGTAAATGTCATTATACCCATCAATATGAGTATAAAACCACCTATTTTTATAGTGTATTTCAGTAAATTTCTTTTTTCTTTTAAAAGATTTAATGCTTCTGTTGTGAATAACCCAAGTATTAAAAAAGGAATAATAAATCCTAAAGTATAAATTAAAACCAATAGGTTTCCAATTAATGAACTGCTTGCATTAGAAGCCATTATTAAAACAGATGATAATGCAGGACCTACACATGGTGTCCATGCGAAACTAAATGTAAATCCCATAATATAGGCAGCAATTGGATTCATTTGAATTTTACTCAAATCTAAATGAAATCTTTTTTCCATTTTTAAAAAGTTTAATTTTATAATATTAAGCTGTACCAAACCCATAACAATTATTATAGTTCCACCTATTCGGCTTAATAATACCTTATGTTGATTAAAGAAAGTTCCTAAGGCTGAAAAAGAAATGCCTAAAAGGTAAAATACACTTGAAATGCCTAAAATAAAAAATAATGTATTTAAAAAAACTATTTTTCTATTGTAAATAATGGTTCCATCCATGTTGGTTTTTTTACCGTTACCTGCTAAATAACTTATGTAAATAGGTATAAGGGGCAATACACATGGAGAAAAAAAGGATAAAAATCCTTCTAAAAATACAAGCAAAAAACTTACATTATTTGATAAAACAGCTACTTCCAATATGGCCTCCATTTTTCTTTAATATAAATTAAAAATAACATAGTAACTTTATTATGTCAAGTAACTTTAAAAAATAAATTTAAAAAAATATTGAATTAAAAAATTTATGTGGTACTATAAAAATATATTTTAAAATAAAAGGTGAAAAGTATTTATTATTGTTACCTAACTGATTGGAGTGATTGTGATTATAAGTTTTAAAAATTTGTCCTTAGAGGATAAGGATTTTATTGAAAGCTATGTAAACAAAGAAAAATTAGAATCTTATGAATATTTGTTTTCATCATTATATATGTGGCGAAAGCTTAACAATGTAAAATATGCAGTAATAAATGATGCTCTTGTTATAGAAAAAAATGAAGAAGGAAAAGGCACTTTTTATGCTCAACCTTTAAAATATAATAAAGAAGATTTAACATCCATAGTGGATGTTTTAATAGAAAGAAATTCAAACTTTACGGACAGAGAATATCTTTTTGGAGACGTGGATGAAGTTTTTATAGAGGATTTAAAAAAATACACAGGGTTTAAGGTTCAAGCTATAGAAGATATAAATGACTTTGAATATGTTTACAGTATAAGTGATTTAATTGAATTAAAAGGTAAAAAGTATCATGGCAAAAAAAATCATGTGAATTCCTTTGAAAAAACATATGAATATGAAATAAAGGAAATAAATTCTGAAAAAGTTATAAAGGATTGTATAGAGCTTTTACATAAATGGCATGAGGAGGTTGCAGTAACAGTTGACCAAGAAATGCTTATGGAAATTGATGCAATAAAGGATTTATTTTCAGAGCTTCATTTCTTTGATCTTAAGTCAATTGCTATATATGTTGAAGGAGAGCTTGTTGGGTTTTCAGTTGGTGAAAAGGTAAATGACAAAATGGCAGTTATACATGTTGAGCGAGGAGTTATTGATTATAAGGGTGTTTATGCTTTTATAAACAAAAAGTTTTTAGTGGAAAGCTTTCAGGACACTGAATTTGTAAATAGGCAAGAGGACACAGGTAATGCAGGCTTAAGAAAGGCAAAGGAAAGCTACCATCCAGTAAAAATGGTAAAGAAGTATTTAATAAAAGTAACAAACTAATATGAAAATATAAAAAGAACAGAAGCTTATGGTGAAAGCTTCTGTTTTTTAATGTTTGTTAACCCAATGCTACATCAAGAACCATCATAATTAAAAATCCAAGCATTGTTCCAATAGTTCCTGCATGAGAATGTTCTATAGATTGTGATTCAGGTATAAGTTCTTCAACTACAACATAAATCATGGCTCCAGCTGCAAAGGCAAGCATCCAAGGCATAATTCCTGCAACAGTTGAAGCTAAAATGGCACCTACTACTCCGGCAATAGGTTCAACTATTCCAGATAAGGCTCCATAAACAAAGGACTTATTTTTAGAGAAGCCTTCATTTCTCAGTGGCAATGAAATAGCGGCTCCTTCAGGGAAATTTTGAATCCCCATACCTAAAGCAAGAGCAAAAGCAGTCATTAATTCAGCCTGAGAATTTAAATTGCCTGCAAGTCCAAAGGATAAGCCTACTGCCATACCTTCAGGAATATTGTGTAGGGTAACTGCCAGTACAAGCATTGTAGTTCTTTTAAAAGAACTTTTTAAACCTTCAGGCTTATCTGAATCTATATGTAAGTGAGGAAGAATTTTGTCAAGAACAAATAAAAATACTCCTCCAAACACAAATCCGCCTGCAGCGGGTATCCATCCTGTTACACCTTGTTTTTCTGCCATTTCAATAGCGGGTATTAATAATGACCAAACAGAGGCTGCAATCATGACCCCGGCAGCAAATCCTAAAAATCCATGTTGTATGTTTGGATTTACATCCTTTTTAACTAAATAAACCATTGCAGCTCCGGCTGTTGTGGCCAGAAATGTAAAAGTTGTTCCCAGAAGTGCCAATAAAATGGGATTTAAACTAAGTATATTTGATAACATGACACACCTCTTTATTCTTTCTGATAATTATTACTATATCAATGGTATAGAAAATAGTCAATAATTTAAAATATTTGATAAAATTGGTTAGAATGATAAAAAGCAAAAATCTTTATTAATCATAAATATTATAAATATTATTTTAGAATAATTGTTGTATTGTACATGTTTTGGTAATTTTGAATATTGATATTTAATATAAAATTTGACGAAACGATGAAAATTTTAAATTTTCAATTACAAAATAAAATAATTGACGCATTTATAATTTTAATATAAAATTTAATAGATAATAAACTTTCAAATTCGAAATATGGAAAAAAAGGAGGAAAGATTTGAACAGAAATTTGCTTGAAAAAATAAAAGAATCTCTGTCCTCAGTGTTGCCAATAACTATTATTGTTATAATTCTTCATTATACATTAACTCCAATGCCAAGAGGTTTATTCATGCTTTTTGTAATTGGTGCTGTAATGTTGATTTTTGGTATGGGACTTTTTACCCTCGGTGCAGACATATCAATGATGCCCATGGGAGAAAGAATAGGCGCAGAGCTGACAAAATCAAGAAAACTGTGGTTGCTTATTATAATAAGCTTCATAATGGGATTCATGATTACAGTGGCTGAGCCTGATCTTACAGTTCTTGCAGGCCAAGTACCTTCAATACCTGATCCTATAATAATAGGAACAGTGGCATTTGGTGTAGGTATATTTTTAATAATAGCAATATTAAGAATAGTATTTCAAATTAAACTGTCATACATGCTTATTTTCTTTTATTCAGTAATTTTTATAATGGCATATTTTACACCTAATGATTTTGTTCCTGTTGCTTTTGATTCAGGAGGAGTAACCACAGGCCCTATAACAGTGCCGTTTATTATGGCATTAGGTCTTGGTGTTGCAGCAGTTAGAGGTGGCAAAAGTGCTCATGATGACAGCTTTGGTTTGGTTGCTCTTTGTTCAGCAGGACCAATATTAGCTGTAATGCTTTTAGGACTTTTGTATAATTCTTCGGGAAGTTACACAGATGTGATTATAGCTGATGTTAACAGTTTGAGTGAAGCATTTGGTGCGTTTATCTATGCTTTTCCTGAGTATTTTAAGGATGTTGCAATTGCATTGTCTCCTATAGTTATTGCTTTTATTGTTTTTCAAATTGTATTTTTAAAACTTCCAAAAAGCCAGTTGATAAAAATGACAATTGGTGTTATATATACTTATATAGGTCTCGTAATATTTTTAACCGGCGTAAATGTTGGATTTCTGCCAGCAGGAAGCTATATAGGCAATGCCATTGGTTCATTAGATAATAATTGGATTTTAATACCTATAGGAATGGTAATGGGATTTTTCATAGTTGCTGCAGAACCAGCAGTACACGTTTTAAATAAACAAGTGGAGGATGTAACAGGTGGAGCAATTTCAAAAAGAGCAATGCTTATTTCCTTGTCCTTAGGAGTGGCAGTATCTATTGGAATTGCAATGATAAGGATTTTAAATGGCATAAGCATCTGGTATTTTATAGTTCCAGGATATGCCATTGCTTTAATACTTACATTTTTTGTAAAGCCCATATTTACTGGAATAGCTTTTGACTCAGGAGGAGTTGCATCCGGCCCTATGACTGCTACATTTATGCTTCCATTTGCCATGGGTGCTGCAGAAGCAGTGGGGGCAAACATATTGCTTGATGCCTTTGGTCTTGTTGCAATGGTTGCCATGACTCCATTAATAACCATACAAATACTTGGTGTTGTTTATAAAATAAAAATGAAGAGCAACGAACAAACAGATGAAGAAATAATAGAAGATGTTATAAATGAATTAAATGAGTCTGAAATTATAGACTTTAATGGAGGTGCAAAAGTTGGAAAATAAGTGTGTGCCAGGTAAAATAAAAGTACTTGTAACCATAGTTGACAGAGGTAAAGCCGAAGAGATTACTGAAATGTACAGGGAAAATGGCATAATGTACAATATGATATTGCTTGGAAAAGGTACTGCAAAATCAGAAATACTTGATTATCTCGGACTGGGAAGGACAGATAAAGATATTATCATAAGTGTTGCTCCAGAAGAAAGTGTTAAACCAATTATAAAAATATTAAAAGAAGATATGCATCTAGATAAACCTGGAAATGGTATAGCATTTACAATACCCATTAGCAGTGTGGATAGTGCTATGTCCTTGGAATATATTTGCAACCTCATAGGCGATAGAAAGGAGTGAAAAAATGGCAGATAAACATGATGAATATATAGAATTTGATTTAATAATAAC
>CAZJKK010000033.1:15008-17061 GCA_964546605.1 uncultured Clostridia bacterium | reverse complement strand
ATAAAATACGTATATAATGGTATAAATTGTAAGGACTCATTATATGGGGGGAGTTCATGAAAATTTGTATAAATACACTTGGTGAGTTTGATATAAAGTCAAATGGGCAATCAATTCTCCAGCAATCTAGCCGAACATACAAGCTTTATAGACTTTTTGAATACTTTTTGACATTCAGAAATAAAAAGCTATTGCCGGAAACTATCATTGACAACTTATTATCAGACAATGAATCAGATGATCCTAAAAACACGCTCCGTACTCAGATATTCAGATTGAGGAAGGTCATAAAGGCTTTGTTCCCGGAAGGTGAGGATGAGTCCAAGTATTTTAGCATTAATTTTACAAATGGGTATTATTACCTTGAAATTGGTGAAAATACCTCAATTGATGTGGATGAATTCGAAAACCTAATTAAGCAGGCTGATGTAGAACGAGACTATAATACTGAAGTATCAGTGGAGCTTTATCAAAAAGCCTTAAAGCTTTATAAGGGCTTGTATCTTTCTGATAATGCCTATGAAGTATGGTTGGTTCCAACAAGGAACTATTACCACCGCTTGTACTTAAAAACACTGTACAAGCTTACTGATATTTTAAAAGAAAACAATGAAAATGAACAAATAATTATTTTGTGTGAAGAATCGCTTTTAATCGAGCCTTATGAAGAAAACATACACATTAATTTAATGGAAGCTATGTTAAAGCAAGGGCAACAAAAGGTTGCTTTAAATCACTATGAATACTCACGTAACCTATTAGAAAAGGAACTGGATTCTAAACCATCTGCAAACTTTACAAGCCTATTGAATACAATACAAAATTATTCAACAAGGAAGATGGGCATAGGTCTTGACAGCATCCAGGAAGATTTAGAAGACAGCAGTTTACTTGGTGCAATGCAGTGTACTCCTGAATCATTTAAATTCTTATTTAACTTACAAAAAAGAAAGTCACAAAGAAATAATGAAAATGATTACCTTTGTATAGTTAATATAAATCAAAATAAAATTAAAAATTCACGTGAACTGTCAGAGCTTTTCAGGAATTCACTAAGAAAGGGAGATGTATTTACATTTTGGAATCAAAATCAGGTGCTCATTTTGCTCCACAACGTAAAAAGCAACGGACCTAGTATTGTCGAATAAAGAATTATGAACAATATTCAAACTTTCACTAAGTTAACTAAATATGATCTGAAATTAGTGTTTCAGCAGATTTTGTCTGATAAATCTTAAATTTAATAATATTATAGATGCTTTGACATTCTCAACCAGAGAATGTCTTTTTATGTAATTAAAATGTAATTGAAATCAAATCGAGATGAAATTGCTAGGACACAGAAATGTAACTGCTGAAATTTATAATAAGTATAAGTTAATGAAACATAACAATTTAATATTTGGCAAACCTATCGAAAGGTAGGGACGCAAAGCTATGAAATCTAAGGTAATAACTATGATAGTTCGGCTGCAAAATAAAACATTTTATTTTGCAGCTTTTTTGTTAGAAAAGTTATAAAAAAATACATACGACGAAAGAGGGGAAAAACATGAGAAAAGGATTAATTAAAAAAGTAATAAGTTTAGTAATAGCATTAGTACTTGCAATGCCGGTAATGCCAAGCTACTTTGCAAATGCAGCTGAATCAAATGAAAAGGATATTCGAGTTGATAAAATATTGTTTGGCAAATCAATAAGCTCAACAAATGGGCATTCATATTTAGAAGGAATATGGGAGGACGGAAACTCAATATTCGTTGCAATTTCCGTAATGCACTCTAAGGAAGTGAAATCAGTTACATACTCAGAAGGCTCTGATTACTCAAATGCGGTAACTTCATCAGCTATTAGTAGTTATAAAGGGATAACAGTAATTAATTTAAAAAGTGATGAAAGCTCAGCTACATTAAAGGCAGATCAAAAGGGAAATGACAAGCATTATTTTGTAATAGCTGAATTTGAGGATTTAGAATTAGCAAGTTTAATTAATATTCAAATAGATGTTAATGGAAATGGACATGAGTTTAGGGGAATAAAAATAATATTAGAT
>CAZJKK010000033.1:10457-14908 GCA_964546605.1 uncultured Clostridia bacterium | reverse complement strand
GGTGAAACTGGAACAACACCAGGTGGCGAAACTGGAACAACACCAGGAGGTGAAACCGGAACAACACCAGGTGGTGAAACCGGAATAACACCAGATGATAATGGTACACCAGGTAATACAAAAGAACCAACAGTTCCTACAGAGAATGATGAAGACGATAAACCAAGTCGCGGAAATCCTAGCGGCGGTGGCGGCGTAACGATATTAGACGAAGCAATTCCATTGGCTGAATTAGAGAAACATGACCACTTTGCATATGCAGTGGGCTATCCTGAGGGAGACTTCAGACCAATGAACAATATTACAAGAGAAGAAGTAGCAATAATTTTCTACAGACTTCTTACTGATGATAGCAGAAATACTTTATTAAGCGATGCAAACAGCTTTGGTGATCTCGCATCCGACAGATGGTCAAATCGTGCAATATCTACATTAAGCAACGCAGGAATAATAAAAGGATATCCAGATGGAACATTTAGACCTGCTACTCCGATTACAAGAGCAGAGTTTGCAACAATAGCTGCTAAGTTTGACAACCTACAGTTAAATGAAACAAGTAAATTTACAGATATTAGCGGACACTGGGCTGAAAAATTTATAAGTTCATCAGAGATTAAGGGCTGGATTAAGGGGTATACAGATAACACATTTAAACCAGACCAGGATATAACAAGAGCAGAGGCTGTAGCATTTATAAACAATGTGTTAGGAAGAATAGTGACACAAGAAAATATTCATCCGTCAGCCATAATGTGGCAAGATAATACAAAGAGTTCATGGTACTATGAAGCGGTGATGGAAGCAACAAACAGCCATGATTACTCATTAGATGAAGAAGCAAAAGAAATGTGGACTGGATTAAAAGTTAATAAAGTATGGCCATAAAAGTACCTAACATTAATAACTAATAACTGAAACAACCATTTATAATGGTTGTTTCAACTACATTTAAAAACGAAGGGGTGAAGATGTGGAGTACCCAACTAATGATTTTTATTTAAAGTTTAGAACTTTATATAACAAGAAAGGAAGATTTATCGATTATGAATTGATGTATATAAGTGATACATTCTTCAAAGCTACTGATATTGACCCTCAGAAGCTTTTGGGAAAGAATTTTTCCGAAATTGTTGTAGACTATTCAGAAAAATTATGTTTTAAACAAATTTATATTAATATGATACCCATGGCAAAATTAAAGTTTGATGTATTTATTGATGAATTAAACCGTTGGTATATAATAAACATTTTTAACGACAAAAGTAATGGTGATGATACAGTTGTTATTTATTATGTGGATGTAACTGATATTAAAAATAATATTCAGCAGGAAATACAAGCTGATGAGAATGAAAGTAATATAATTTATCTTAAAGATAAAGTGAAATTGATTTATAAGGATAAATTAACCGGTCTTTATAATAAGAATTTCTTTGAAGAAGAGTTGTCCAGATTAGATACACCTAGGCAGCTGCCTATAAGTTTAATCATGGGGGATATAAATGGATTAAAGCTTATAAATGACGCATTTGGTCACAACATGGGCGACAGAACTCTAAAAAAAGTAGCAGAAATCATGTCGGATTCATTTAGAGATGAGGACATCATTAGTAGAGTTGGAGGAGACGAATTTATAGTCCTTCTTCCAAAAACTTCAGAAGAAACTGCTCAAAATATTGTTGCCAGGATAAAACAAAAGTGCGAAAACAATCCGTTGGATTATATAAAAATAAGTGTCAGCTTTGGTGTTGCAACCAAGACAAAACAAGAGGAAGATATTCAAAAGATTTTAAAAAAAGCAGAAGATAAGATGTATTTCAAGAAGCTTAAGGAAAGTAAAGCAGCAAAGCTTTCAATGATTAAGTTTTTAAAAAGCAAACTGGAAAAAATCACATATGAAACAAGATCTCATTATGATAGGCTAAAAGTTTTAACTATGATGATGGCGGATGAGTTGAATTTACCACATACAGATAAAGAAGAATTAAGACTCCTATGCGAATTTCACGACATAGGGAAAATCGGAGTATCGAAAAACATACTTCAAAAAGAAAGCTCATTGGATAATGAAGAGTGGGAAAATGTAAAACGACACAGTGAAATAGGCTATTATATAGCAAGAGAATTTAGAGATGCATCACCAATAGATGAATTAATATTAATTCATCACGAAAGATGGGATGGCAAGGGCTATCCGGGATTATTCAAGGAAGATGAAATCCCGTTAGTTGCAAGAATATTTGCATTAGCTGACGCATATGATGTCATGGTAAATGACAGACCTTATAAATCTCGCATGACGTCCAGAGAAGCATTAAAAGAAATTAGAGAACAATCCGGCAAACAGTTTGACCCGGCTTTGGCTGAGTTATTTATAAAGTTTATGGAAAAAGAAGAAAAGGCTGTATAATATTGGTACAATTAGAAAATAATATTTATAGATTTATTCTTGTTAAAAAATGTTTAACTTTATTATTTAGGTGGTATAAGTAGTTTATAGTTCATTGATAATTGATATCAAGGGCAAACCTATTGAAAGGTAGGGACGCAAAGCTATGAAGTCTAAAGTAGATTGCTACTATGACCGTTCGGCTGCAAAATATGTATTTATTTTGCAGCTTTTTTGCTTCAACCAAAGTACAGTCGACAATCTATATTATCATTCGAGAATCTTATTGTCATTCTGAACGCAGTGAAGAATCTCATCATTTAATTTGTTAGAACACAATTACCTTTATAAGGGGGGAAATTGTTTCTATATATAAAATTTATTAATACCGTTAATAGAAAGGGGGTGCAAATATCAAATTGGTAATTAATGATTTGTTTAAAAGAAAGAACAAAGATACAAAAATTCTAAAGAAAGGAGGACAAATTATGAATAAGATGATGTTTAGAAAAATTGTTTGTTTAGTAATTGCTTTGTTGATGATGATGCCCGTAATGCCAAGTGGGCTGGTGGGAGCAGAGGAAATAATAAACAAGGATGATGTATCTCAGAATATTATTAATTCAGTAACTACAGGTTCAGCAATTGGAGGTGCTGTTGAATTCACTGTGGAGCATTATTTGCAGAACCAAGATGGAACATACCCTGAAACAGCAAGTGAAAGTGAATCAATAACAACAATTGAATCCACAGTATTTGATGATGATTATCAAAAATCATTTGATGGATACACATATGTTTCCGGGGAAGTAGATGGAGTTTCTGATATTTCTGATGTTGCAAGTGACACTGTATTAAGATTATATTATCAGGTAAATAATGAGCCTCTAATGATGATGCAATTGTTATCTACCACAGGTGTTTATGAATCTAAGGCAGGTGTTATGAATGCACTTGGTCAATCTACGAATGACCATTTAATAGGTTATTTATCATGGATTGATAAAGATTCTAACGATTTATATATAGCTTTTAATCAATCAAATACTGCAGTAGCTAAAACTTTATTAGGTGTTATTTACAATGGTCATGCCCAGTATGGAGGCAATCTAAATGCTAATTCTGTTATAAATATGCCTTTAACAATAGATGGTGTACCATATACACATAGCTTTCCGAATTGGTTGGTTATTAATTTAGGGCAGCAAACACTTACAGATCCATTTTACATTGAATTAGATTATAGCGAAAATGGATTTGATGCAATGGGTAAGGACAGAATTAAAATAGAAATACTTAATTATACTGTGACATATAATCCTAATGGAGGTACTGGAACACTTACAGATGCTCAGAACCCATATGACCAATATGAAACAGTAACGGTACTACCAAATACATTCACTTACGCAGGTCGTTATTTTGTAAGTTGGAATACGAAAGCAAATGGTTCAGGAACAACATATTTCCCAAACAATACGTTTTCTATGCCAGCCGGTGATGTTGTCTTGTATGCTCAGTGGTCACTATTGCCACAAGCACAATACAAGGTAGAACATTATCTAGAAAATTTGAATGCGAATACTTTTTCATTGGCAGATACAGACTATAAGTCTGGAACACAGGGAACAATGACAGCAGCAGAAGCCAAAACATATGCTGGATTCACAGTACAGACATTTGCACAAGAGACAATATTAGCAGATGGAAGTACAGTAGTTGAGATATACTATACAAGAAATAACTATGAATTAACAATTAACTACGAATATGAAGATGGAACAGATGCTGCAACAACTTATACAGATACGTTAGACTATAACGAAGCATACAGTGTAATGTCACCAGTGATAACAGGATACACAGCAGATAAGTTAACAGTAGCAGGCAATATGCCAGCAAGCAATGTAGAAGTGACAGTAGTATACTCCATAAATTCATATACATTGACAATCAATTATGAATATGAAGATGGAACAGAGGCTGCAACAACTTATACAGATACGCTAGACTATAACGAAGCATACAGTGTAATGTCACCAGTGATAACAGGATACACAGC
>CAZJKK010000033.1:0-10357 GCA_964546605.1 uncultured Clostridia bacterium | reverse complement strand
ACAGCAGATAAGTTAACAGTAGCAGGCAATATGCCAGCAAGCAATGTAGAAGTGAAGGTAACATATACAAGAAATAGTTATGGTTATACAGTAAACTATTACAAAGACTCAGTAACTGAAGCTAACAAGCTTGGAACAACCAGTGGGACAGCTGAATTTGAAAGCGGTATAATAATACCAGCCGGAACATCAGAAGGACAGCTTAACTGGAAGAAACCGATAGGTTATCAGAATGGGGTACAACAAGGAACAGTACCATATGTAATTCAGGTTTCTGAAAATGTAATCAATGTTCTGTACACTAAAGATGGATTTGCGTATACAATTAATTATTATCAGAGATCTGTTTCTAATGAAAATTTATTAGGAACTACAAGTGGAACAGCTGAATTCGGAAGTGGTATTACAATACCAACGGGAACTGCAGAAGGTCAACTCAATTGGAAGCAGCCATCAGGCTACAATGGTGGAGTACAACAAGGAACAGTACCATATATAATTAAAATTAGTGGAAATGTTATTGATGTTGTGTATACTAGAAGATCAAATCCACCAGTTATAATAGATGATCCAGAAGTTCCATTAGCGGAACTAGAAAAGCTTGATCACTTTGCATATGTAATTGGTTATCCTGATGGCGAGGTTAAGCCACAGGAGAATATTACAAGAGAAGAAGTGGCAATGATTTTCTACAGACTGTTAACAGATGAAAGCAGAAACAATTTATTAAGCGATACAAACACATTTACTGACATTATGCCAGAGAGATGGTCAAATCGCGCAATATCAACATTATACAATGCGGGCATAATTAAGGGTTATCCGGATGGAACATTCAAACCGTCTGATCCTATATCAAGAGCAGAATTTGCAACTATTGCAGCTAAGTTCGATAAATTAGAGCTAAATAATACATCTAAGTTCACAGATATATTTGGTCATTGGGCAGAGAAGTATATAACTTCTTCAGAGATAAAGGGATGGATTAAAGGTTATCCAGATATGACTTTTAAACCTGAAAAGGATATAACAAGAGCTGAAGCCATGACATTGATAAACAATGTTTTGGAAAGAGCAGTTCCAGAAGAAAATATTCACCCTAATGCAATGTTCTGGCCTGATATGGAAAGTGATGACTGGTATTATGAGGCTGTAATGGAAGCAACCAACAGTCACGATTATATCTATGAGGAAGACAAGGATGAATTGTGGACCGGAATGAAACCTAACAAGGTATGGCCGTAATGTAATTAGTATTAAAGCTAGACAGAACTAAAAGTCTGTCTAGTTTTTTGTTATATATTGTAACATAAATATGTTTATCGCATATAATAACATGCAAATAAAGTATACTTAAAATAAGGTGATATGTAAAATTATACAAAAAATAATGAAATTAAATTCATCTAACAGTCACTTTTCACACGTATGAGGCAAAATTTGAAGATTTTGGCATATATCAACTGTGTTTTTGACTGAAATTTAGGAACTTTTGATTATTGTAGTATTATTGAGAATATATACGGATTATGATTAATAATACAATAATATAAATCTCTTACTTTATATATTATAAAATCGTATGTAGTCACTGCGATTTTTTATTGATAATTATATTGTAACTGAACATAAATAAATGCTTAATAAATTGAAATGTAATTAATATTTGTTAAAATAACATATCAGAAATTTGGTGAAAAAATTAATCAAAATATTTACTTGAGATATCAATTTTATTGTTTAGAAATTTAGTTTTGTGGTATAAATATCCTATAAAACAAAATATAACAATGTTGGCAAACCTTTCGAAAGATAGGGACGCAAAGCTTGAAGTCTAAAGTATAATTTATTACTATGATGGTTCAGCTGCAAAATAATTTTAATTTATTTTGCAGCTTTTTTATATAAAGAGTTTTTATCCTAACATAAAAAATACAATTGTAGAATAAAAATATACAGTGGTAAAGCAATATTGAAATTGGTTAAACATTAAAGAAGGAGGATTCTATATGAAAACTAATTTTTCCAAGCAAAAGAGATATAAAGTATTATCGATTATTTTAACTTTCATTCTAGCATTTAATATGTTGGCTATTAACGTAAATGCATCAACTAAAACGAATTGGTTTTTTGAACATTGGCATGATGAAAAAGATGAATGGGTTACCGGTTTGGCAAGAGGGTACGGTGAAAATGACTATGTACCGCATGTTATAGATGCTAGAAATTTCGTGCATACAGGTGAACCTATTAAAGTTGAGTTGGATTATAAAGAATATAAAAATGGTATACCAACTATTGGATATGATGAAGCAAGTGGTTTTTTTATAGGGCCACTTAGAAACGGTACAGTTCCTGTAACATCAGGAAGTGCGATTACAGTTGATTCTGAAACACCGATTGATGATATTCCTGTATGGTACTTACCATCCTCATCAACATTTACCGTATCAGGCCCTGTTGTAGATACATCAGTTAAACCTCATGTAATAAGATATACATTAACACCGGCTTCCGGTACTGCAGGAGATGCATTTTTGGCTGAGCTTGATGCGTTAGGAAGTGGTCCATACAACGGATGGGCAATGTATTTTGTAGGTCATCTAAGCTTAACAGGTTCACAAAACAGAGTTTCTGCATCAGCTGATCCTGAAAGCGGTGGCAAGACTATTGTTCAAGGTTCTAGCTACTACCCAGGAGCTTCTTTACACACAAATGCAGCGGCAGCAGGTAGCGGAAAAATGGATTTACAGCTTCAAGCTCCTAAAGGTGTAGCATTAAGTCAATTGACAATAGACAAGTCAACTACTACCGCAAGCTTTGATGAAGCAGGGGATGTAATTAATTATACAATAACTGTACAAAATACAGGTGATACAATTCTTACAGATGTAACAGTAACTGATAATCTGATCGCAACATTAACTCAGACTATTGGGAATGACAATGATGGTGAAATGAGTGTTGGAGAGATTTGGACGTACACTGGAATCTATACAGTAGACCAAGATGATGTTGATGCAGGAAGAGTTGACAATACAGCAACTGCAGATTCTGATGAGACTGGTCCTGTATCTGACAGCGTAACAGTAGAAGGTATCAAAAATCCAGAGTTATCAATTAATAAATCAACAACTTCTGAAGGCTTTGATGAAGCAGGAGATATAATAAATTACACCATAACAGTACAAAATACCGGAAATATAACTCTTACAGGAGTTACAGTAAACGACCCGCTGTTAGGAACATTGACACAGACAGTTGGTGATGACGATGACGGAACAATGAGCGTTGGAGAAATTTGGACGTACATCGGAAGTTATATAGTAGACCAAGATGATGTTGATGCAGGGAGAGTTGATAATACTGCAACAGCAGATTCAAAAGAGACAGATCCTGTAACAGACAGTGTAATAGTAAGAGGTGAATTTTTCAGAGAATTAACAATAGACAAATCAACTACTACAAAGAATTTTGAAAAAGCAGGAGATATAATCAATTATACAATAACTGTTCAAAATACAGGTTATGTTACTCTTACAGGAGTAACTGTAAGTGACCCACTCTTAGTAGTATTGACACAGACAGTTGGAAATGATGATGATGGAATAATGAGTGTTGGAGAAATTTGGACTTACACTGGAACTTACACTGTAGACCAAGGCGATATTGAAGCAGAAAGAGTTGACAATACAGCAATAGCAGATTCAGCAGAGACTGAGCCTGTAGATGATAGTGTAACAGTACCATTAAAAGAAAAAGAGCAACCTACATATGAATATGTAATGCTCATTACTAAGGAAGCTAATGTAAATGAATACAGCAAAGTGGGAGATGAAATTGTTTATACCATCAAATTAGTTAATGATGGAGATAAAGAATTGACAAATATAATTGTAACAGATCCAATGCTTGGAACTTTAACAGGACCAAGTGGAGATGTTAATGAAAATGGAAAGCTGGATTTAACTGAAACGTGGACTTACACAGGAACATATACTGTTAAACAAAGCGATATAGATGCTAAGGAAATAGTTAATACAGCAAAAGCAGATTCAGCAGAAACTGAACCTGTAGAGGATAGTGTGACTATACCGGTAAAAGAAACAGAGCAACCAACATATGAATATGTGATGATTATTACTAAAGAAGCTAATGTAAATGAATACAGCAGAGTGGGAGATGAAATTGTTTATACCATCAAATTAGTTAATGATGGAGATAAAGAATTGACAAATATAATTGTAACAGATCCAATGCTTGGAACTTTAACAGGACCAAGTGGAGATGTTAATGAAAATGGAAAGCTGGATTTAACTGAAACCTGGATTTACACAGGAACATATATCGTTAAACAAAGCGATATAGATGCTAAAGAAATAGTTAATACAGCAACAGCAGATTCAGCAGAAACCACTCATGTAAATGATAGTGTAACAGTTGACTACGATGAGCCGGGTAATCCACCAACTGATAACAGCAGATACAGAATGACAATTGAAAAGGATGCGGATGTTACTGAATACTCATCTGTTGGAGATGTAATTAATTACACTATCACATTAGAAAATACAGGTAATAGAGCATTGACAGGTGTGAAAGTAACAGATCCAATGCTTGATGATTTGGAAGGTCCTGAGGGTGATACTGATAATGACAATGTACTAGATACTGATGAGACTTGGACTTACACAGGAAGTTACATTGTTACAGCAGCTGATATGGAAAAAGACTCAATCACAAATACCGCTGAGGCAGACTCAAATCAAACAAGTACAGTAGAGGATTCTGTGACAGTTGATAGAGAAGAAGATGAAGATACTGAGATTGTACCTACTGAAGTTCCTTTAGGTGGAGAACCACAAGTTCCAGAAATAATTGAAGAACAACCTGTTCCTCAAGCAACTCTTCCTAACACAGGAAGATTCTTCAACACAACAATGTTAGCAGTAATTGGTTCAATGTTACTTCTTACAGGATTAGCTTTAAACAGAAAGAAACGAATTAAAGAATAAAGTTTAGGAGGAGCATTGCTCCTCCTTTTTTAAAAAGGGTGATATTTATGAGAAAGCTAGCATCAATGGTTTTGATATTAGCAGGAGTGATATTTATTGGAATTGCTATTTTTCAAGAGGCATCAACCATATATAATCAAAGAAAATTAATAAATGAATACAGCAAATATGTGGATACATTAAAAAATATGGAAACCAGCGAATTAGAAGCTGATGCAGCAGCAATTTCAGATGCTGATTCAGATGTAGTCAACCAAGGTAATTTAAATGAACAGATTATAACAGAACCTAACATAGAACAAACAGAAGAAACGACAGAAACTGAAAATAATATGAATCAGGCAACTGATCAACCGGTGACACCGAAAAATACTGAACCTGATTTGTCAAAGGTATTTGAAGGCAAACAAATAAGCGGATTAATAGAAATTCCCAAAATTAATGTAAGTTCTGCCATATTGGAAGGAACTGATGACAGCGCTTTGAAATATTCTGTAGGACATTATCCTGGTCTTGGAGAGATAGGTAAGCCAGGTAATTATGTTCTTCTAGGTCACCGAAATTATGTATATGGGCATTTTTTTAGAAATCTTGATAAGCTTGAGGTTGGTGATGAGGTTCTTATAACAAAAGAATCTGAAACATATACATATGTGGTGCATGAGTCTTTTGTGGTAAAGCCAGAGGATGTTTGGGTGCTGGAGCAAACGGAAGATTCCATTATAACCATGATTACTTGCACACCTATGGGGACTTATGAAAACAGGCTGATAGTGAGAGGTATTTTGAAAGAGGTTTAATGTGCCAAATAAAAATTCCTCATTGCGTTTGGAATGACATTTCCAGACGTGGTGAGGTTTTTATTTTAATCTTTTTGGTGTTTGACAGGTCCATATTATTAAAAAAATTAAAATTGTTTACATCTTATCAAAATAGTTTTAAAATTAATATAAAAGGGTATAAATAATATGTTATGTTAAATGTATAATATTGGAGGATATAATGGATAAAACTTACAAATGGAAATGCACAATATGCGGTGTGGTAGTTGAAGGTGAAAACCCACCGGAAAGCTGTCCCGTATGTGGAGTAGGACCTGAAATGTTTGAAAAGGTGGAAGAACCAAAAGAAGAATTATCAAACAATAATAAGACATCTAAATGGAAATGTACAATATGCGGTGTGGTAGTTGAGGGTGAAAATCCGCCGGAAAGTTGTCCCGTATGTGGTGTGGGACCAGAGATGTTTGAAAAGGTTGAAGAAGTTGAAAAGCCAAATGTATCAAAAGTATTGGAATCGACTGGTGAATCAAACAATAACAGCAAAATCTCTAAATGGAAATGCACTGTATGTGGTGAAATAATTGAGGGTGTTGATCCTCCTGAGACTTGTCCTGTGTGTGGTGTGGGTCCTGAAATGTTTGTTAAGGTGGAAGAGGAAAAGGAACCGGAAATTATTATAAACAAGGATGAAAAAATTGTAATTATAGGTGGCAGTGGTGCAGGCATGAGTGCTGCTGTTGAAATACGAAAAAGAAATCCTTATTGTTCTCTTACAATCATTTCAAAAGAAAATGTCAAAGGATATTACAGACCACAGCTTACTAAAATGCTTAGCAATGAAAAAGTTAGTATTGAGTCCATGACCATTAAGGACGATAAGTGGTATGAAGAAAATAATATAAATTTACTGTTAAATAAGCTTGTTACTAAAATAGATTCTGCAAACAAGAAAATAGTTTTAGATGATGGCAAGGAAATTGAATATACAAAACTTATAATTGCATCTGGAGCTGAATCATTTGCTCCTCCATTCCCAGGAAAGGATAAGGAAGGCGTATTTACATTAAGATATGTTACAGACGAAAAAGCAATCAGGGAATATTCTAAGGGTAAAAAGACTGCTGCGGTAATCGGTGGCGGAGTATTAGGATTAGAGGCAGCTAATGAGCTTAAAAATATGGGGCTTAGCGTTACAGTAATTGAAATGGTTGACAGAATACTTCCAAGGCAGTTAGACAGTGATGCATCAATAATATTAGAGGAAAAGGTTAAAAATGCAGGAGTTAATTTTAAAAAGAAGGTTGGCACTAAAGAAATTCTAGGTGATAACAAGGTTACAGGAATACTTTTAGACAACGGCGAAACAGTAGATGCAGAAATAGTTGTAATTTCAACAGGTGTAAGGGCTAACAGTTCTATTGCAGAGGGAAACAATATTGAAATTAAAAGAGCAATTGTTGTTAATGAAAAAATGGAAACAACAGAGCCTGAGGTTTATGCATGTGGCGACTGCGCAGAATACAACGGCATTAATTATGCTTTGTGGAGTGAGGCTATTGAACAAGGCAAGACGGCAGGCATTAATGCAGCTGGAGGAAATTATGCTTATAAAACAATAGTGCCTTCTACCACATTAGTTGCTTTTGGAACTAGCGTATTTTCCATAGGCGATGTGAGTGCTGATCCTAGTTCTCAGTATGAAACCTATGAGTATCATGATGGAAATAACTTCAAAAAGCTTTATTTTAAAAATGGAAAATTAGCAGGTGGAATTTTAATAGGAGACATTTCTAAGACTGTTGTATTAATGGATGGTTTTGAAAAAGGCAAAAAAATAGGGGAAATGATAGAAAAAATTAAATCATAAATTAAAATAAATGCTATATAAAAGTGCATGGCCATATTCATTGGCTATGCATTATTTTTATTTTTTGAAGACACTTTATGACAAAATATTTTTATTTTGTACTTTATAATGAATCATATGCTGAAATGAAAGGAATTTTCCAGTTGCAATTATGGGGGTGAAGATGGTTTATTATGTTGAATATGTCTTCGCTGAAAATTTCATAATTGATTTCATTTTATTATATGTAACAGGGAAGCTGATTAAAAGAAATATTATATACAAAAGACTGGTGATAGCATCCTTGTTAGGTGCGCTGTATGTGATTTTTACAGCATATGTGGGCAAGGATTTCATGACATACTTTATTGTTAAGTTCAGTATTTCAGTACTTATGATTATGATTGCTTTTGATACAAAGGGTGTTTTATTAAATATAAGAGTTATACTGTGCTTTTACATAACGTCTTTAATAATGGTTGGTGTTATAACAGCTTTATATTATGTGACTTATGACAGGTTAACAGTAAATGCAATTGTTATATCCTTATTTATAGGATATCTGGCGTTGCATTTCTTTTTTAAAGAAACGAAACAAAGAATTGAAAAAAGCAATTTTATGAGAACACTAGTCATTAATTTTGGAGAAAAAACAAAATCTATTCGGGCTTTTATTGATACGGGTAATGAGCTAAGTGATCCAATGACTGGTAAACCAGTTATTGTAGTAAATATTGAAAGTATTAAAGGCTTGTTGAATGAGGAATTGTACTATAATATTTTAAAGTTTTATGAAGACAAAGAAACTAATTTAGAAAAAATATTTAATGAAAGTAATAATTCCAACCTAAGACTAATCAGGTACCATACAATCAGCAGTAAAGGTGACACGATGATTTGTATGAAACCTGACGCTATTGTTGTTAAGGGCAATGATGAAAGCTTTCTTGCAGCTGATGCATTAATTGGGCTATATCCTAAAAAAATCAGCAGAAATGATGATTATGACGCATTGTTATTTAATAAAATACTAGAAATGGAGATGGAACAAAACAATGAGTTTGCTAAGACGTGTTAAAAGTTTTATTACGAAAATATTTAACTTTATTATAGATAAGCTGGGAGCTGCAAAGGAACTTTTTTATATTGGAGGGAGTGATGTTTTACCAGCACCGCTCACACCTGAAGAGGAAAAAGAAGTAATAAGCAGATTAAAAGATTCAGAGGAAGCAAAGACCATACTTATTGAGCATAATTTGAGGCTTGTGGTTTATCTTGCTAAAAAGTTTGAATCCACAGGCATAAATGTGGAGGATTTAATTTCTATAGGAACTATCGGACTTATAAAGGCTGTAAACACATTTAAAGCTGAAAAAAACATAAAGCTTGCTACATATGCTTCTAAATGTATAGAAAATGAAATATTAATGCATTTAAGACGTGTTGGAAAGGCAAAAACTGAGATTTCTTTGGATGAACCCTTAAATATAGACTGGGATGGAAATGAGCTTTTACTTTCAGATATATTGGGAACTGAAGAAGATGTAGTGTTTAAGGATATGGAAAATGAGGTTGATTTAAATCTTTTGAATGATTCAATTAAGAAGCTTAACAAAAGAGAATATACAATCATGAAGCTGAGATTCGGACTTAATAATTCCAAAAGCTTTACTCAGAAAGAAGTAGCTGATATGCTTGGAATTTCCCAATCTTATATATCTCGTCTTGAAAAGAAAATACTTAACAGGCTTAAAAAGGAAATCAACAAAGCAGTATAAAATCATTGCTTAGGGAAATAATTTTTAAGGGGGATAATATTTTAAAAGGGGAAAAACGACGATGATGAACAAAGTAGTTATATGTGGCGTTAATACTTCTCAATTGCCTACGATTAAAACATCTGAAATGAGAGGTATGATTAAAAAAATCCAAGAAGGCGACACGGAGCTAAGAGAAGAGTTTATTCAAGGAAACTTAAGGCTGGTGCTAAGTGTAATACAAAGATTTAACTCAAGAAATGAGCCTGTTGATGACTTGTTTCAAATAGGCTGTGTTGGTTTAATTAAAGCCATTGATAATTTTGATTTGTCTTTGGATGTAAAGTTTTCTACATATGCTGTACCTATGATAATAGGTGAAATCAGAAGGTATTTAAGAGACAACAACTCTATTAGAGTTTCAAGATCCATGAAGGATACTGCATATAAAGCTTTGCAGGTGAAGGAAAGACTCACTACCAACAATGCCCAGGAGCCTACTATTGCTGAAATAGCAAAAGAGGTTGGGGTTGACAAGGAAGATATCATATTTGCTTTGGAATCTATACAAGAGCCCGTATCGTTGTTTGAACCAATTTACAATGACGGCGGGGATGCACTTTATGTAGTTGACCAAGTGAAGGATGAAAAGAATATTGATGAGAAATGGATTGAAAAAATAACATTAGAAGATAGTATAAGCAATTTGTCTGAAAGAGAAAAGCAAATTGTAGATATGCGTTTTTATAGGGGAAAAACTCAAATGGAGGTTGCGGAGGAAATAGGCATATCACAGGCACAGGTGTCAAGGCTTGAAAAGTCTGCACTAGCTCAGCTGAAAAAGGGGTTTAGAACGTAGCAATAATGGATCATCATGGCGGAATATATGTTCCGCTTATTTTTTTTATAATTAGGTGAAAGGGACTCGTTTTTGTCATAAAAATAGCAACTTGTACA
>CAZJKK010000032.1:0-17546 GCA_964546605.1 uncultured Clostridia bacterium | reverse complement strand
TCCAAGGAGGTATATTATGGTTTTAACTTCTCTTCACTACCTGTATATTGTTATGGTAGTAATAATTTTGTCCATCATGCTCATGAAAAAAGATATTGTAATCCCTTGCATATTCGGTATATTGGCAATGGGTTATCTTTATTCCGGAAGTGCTGTAGCAGCTATTCAATCGATATTTAACACCATCATTTACGCCGGCAATGAATTCTGGGGAATTATTGTAATTATTTCTCTTGTTGTAGCAATGTCTAAATCATTGCAGGAGATAGGCTCTGATGTGCTCATAATGTCGCCTATTAAAAGGGTAATGGTTAATCCTACCATGGCTTTCTTTGGTGTTGGCTTGACAATGATGATTATATCATGGCTGGTATGGCCTAGCCCTGCTGTTCCTTTAGTTGGTGCTGTTCTTCTTCCTGCAGCTGTAGCAGCCGGTCTTCCTGTTATATATGTTGCTGTGGCAATGAACTTGTTTGGACATGGTATTGCATTGTCCTCAGACTTTTTTATTCAAGGTGCTCCAACCATAACTGCAGCAGGAGCCGGGATAGATGTTACCGAAGTTGTTAAAGCATCAATTCCTATTTGGTTGGCTATGTCAGTTGTTACAATTGCTGTTGCATTTTTCATGATGAAGAATGATATGAAGAAAAATGCTTTGCAATATACACAAGTAGTTGATGTTAAAGAAGAAGCGGAAGTAAAGAGGGGTAAGACTACAAAGATAATGGCAATATTAACTCCTCTTGGTTTTATCTTTGATATAGTTGCAATGCTAAAGTTCAATTTAGCAGGCGGAGATGCCACTGCTCTTGTTGGAGGCACTGCAATTATAATAATGATGATAACTGTATTAACAACATATACCATCCAAGATGCCTTTGATAAGGTTGTAGACTATATTAAGGAAGGATTTAAGTTTGGAATTACAGTATTTGCTCCTGTTATTTTCATAGGAGGTTTCTTCTTCCTAGGAAACCAAGGCGGCGCAACTGCCGTATTTGGAGAAGGAGCTCCCGGAATATTAAATGATATAAGTATATTCCTGTCTCAAAATATTCAAATGAATAAGCTGTCCACTATATTGACTCAAACGACAGTTGCAGTCATTACTGGTCTTGACGGCTCCGGTTTTTCAGGTTTGCCTATTGTAGGTACTCTTGCTTACACATTCTCTAACTTTATTGATATTGACATGGCAGGTCTGGCAGCACTTGGTCAAGTAATAACAGTGTGGGTTGATGGAGGAACAATAATTCCTTGGGCTGTAATACCTGTTGCAGCTATATGTAATATAAGCCCTCAAGAATTGGCAAGAAAGAATTTAATTCCGGTTATATGTGGAATTTTTGCAGCTGTGGTAGTAGCACTTGTCATATTATAAGTATGACAATGAGACGGGGTTGCTGTCAGTATGACAATAACCCCGTCCCATTATCAAATATCCCCATTGACTATAGATAAAATCAATTTTTTGTGGTATATTAACCAATAACAACTTAATTGCGGAGGTTTTATGTTTACAATAGGCTGCCACTTGTCAGTTTCAAAAGGTTATGAGTCCATGGGAAAAGATGCGTTATCAATTGGTGCAAATACATTTCAGTTTTTTACACGCAATCCCAGAGGCAGTAAGGCCAAGGAAATTGATGTTGAAGATATAGAAAAGTTAAAAGCAATAATGAAGGAACATAACTTTGGTAAAATACTAGGGCATGCTCCTTATATTTTAAACATCAGCTCTGCTGATGAAAGAACAAGGGAATTTGCATTGGAAGTATTAGAGGATGATTTGAAAAGGATGGAGCTTCTTCCAAACAACTTATATAATTTTCATCCCGGAAGCCATGTTAAGCAAGGCGTAGATGTTGGAATTAAATATATTGTTGATGCCTTAAACAACATATTAAAACCAGATCAAACAACTGTTTTTTTGCTGGAAACTATGTCAGGGAAGGGGTCAGAAATAGGAAGAACATTTGAAGAATTGCAGCTCATTATTGATAATGTTAATCTAAAAGAAAAAATTGGTGTATGCTTGGATACTTGTCATGTGTTTGATGGAGGCTATGATATTGTCAACGACCTAGATGGAGTATTAAATGAATTTGATAAAATAATTGGTCTTGACAAATTATATGCCATTCACTTAAATGACAGTAAAAATCCTATGGGAAGCCATAAGGACCGTCATGCTACCATAGGTGATGGATTAATAGGCATTGATACCATTGCAAGAATTATTAATCACCCTAAATTAAGAAATCTGCCATTCTATTTAGAAACACCCAATGAATTGGAAGGGCATGGCAAGGAAATAGAATTTCTGAAAAAGCTCTACATAAATTAATCATTTTAATTACGTCAAGCTTTTTTCTCATAGAAATAAAACTATTGATAAATATAGGAAACCCGTTTAGTTTCAAACATAAAATTAAGCGGGTTTCAATATATTTATTTTTTCATTACTTTTTTCAAATATTGTCCAGTATAAGACTTTTTAACTTTTGCAACTTCTTCCGGAGTGCCTTCAGCTACGATAGTTCCTCCTCCGTCGCCGCCTTCAGGACCTAGGTCTAAAATATAATCTGCCGTCTTTATAACATCCAAGTTATGTTCTATAACAACTATGGAATTTCCTGCATCTACAAGCTTGTTTAAAACATCCACCAACACATGAATATCAGCTATGTGAAGTCCGGTTGTGGGTTCATCCAGCACATACAACGTCTTGCCTGTTCCTTTTTTGCTTAATTCATAGGCAAGCTTAACACGTTGCGCTTCTCCTCCTGATAATTCTGTTGAAGGCTGACCAAGCTTAATATAGCCTAATCCTACTTCTTGTAACGTCTTTATCTTATTATATATTTTTGGAATATTTTCGAAAAATTCCAGTGCTTCATCAATGGTCATCTCCAAAACATCGGCAATACTCTTACCTTTATATTTAACTTCCAATGTTTCTCTGTTGTATCTTTTTCCCTTGCAAATATCACAAGGAACATACACATCAGGTAAAAAGTGCATTTCTATTTTTAATATACCATCACCCTTGCATGCCTCACATCTTCCGCCCTTTACATTGAAGCTAAATCTTCCTTTTTGATAACCTCTTTCTTTGGCCTCCAACGTCATGGAATACACATCGCGGATATAATCAAATACACCTGTATATGTTGCCGGGTTAGACCTTGGAGTTCTTCCAATAGGACTTTGGTCAATGGTTATAACCTTGTCTAAGTTTTCTACACCAAGCATTTCATCATACTTGCCGGGTTTATTTGTGTTTCGGAATAATTTTTGATGAAGTCCCTTTGATAATATTTCATTTATGAGGGAGCTTTTTCCAGAACCTGAAACGCCTGTTACACAACAAAAGAGTCCTAAAGGTATTTTAACATCCAAGTTTTTGAGGTTGTTTTCCTTTGCTCCCTTTATTTCAATGTATTTTTCTGGAACTCTTCTTATATTAGGAATTTCTATTTTCTTCTTGCCGCTTAAATATTGTCCTGTAATGGAATTTTCATTGTTTTTAATTTCTTCATATGTTCCGGAAGCTATAACCTCTCCTCCATGAACTCCTGCTCCGGGACCTATGTCCAAAATATAGTCTGCATTTTCCATGGTTTCTTCATCATGCTCCACAACAATGAGAGTATTACCTAAATCAGTAAGGTTTCTAAGGGTTTTAATGAGCATGCTGTTATCTCTTTGATGAAGTCCAATACTTGGCTCATCCAATACATACAAAACACCCACCAAGCTTGAGCCTATTTGAGTTGCAAGCCTTATACGCTGAGCTTCTCCTCCAGACAGAGTTCCAGCGTTTCTTTCCAAAGTGAGATAATTAAGTCCCACATCATTTAAAAACTGTAGTCTTGATTCAATTTCCTTAATAATCTGACCGCCAATAATTCTATTTAATGTGCTTAATTCAAGCTTATTAAAAAATTCAATGCTTTTCTTTACAGAAAGCTGTGTTACTTCATATATATTTTTATTTCCCACTTTTACTGCAAGGCTTATAGGATTTAATCTTGCTCCATGGCACACAGGACACAAACTCTCATACATGTAATCTTCTATCCATGCCCTCATTTCAGGAGATTTTGTTTCCATGTATCTTCTTTGAAGGTTGTTTACAACACCTTCAAAGCCCTTAGTATATGATTTGTATTCCCCTTGATACTTGCTGAAGAAATCTACAGTTATTTCTCTCCCGTTAGTACCATAAAGAATTTCATCTATAAATTCCTTTGGTGCTTCAGAAAGGGGCTTTGAAATATCAAATTTGTGGTAATCTGCTATGGCGTTGAATATTTGATAATAATATCCATCTTCATCAGCTCCATAGGGGGCTATTGCTCTTTCTCCTATGGTTTTTGAATAATCGGGAATTATTAAATCTACATCTACTTCTCTTTTTACTCCCAAGCCATTGCATTCGGGACATGCTCCTATGGGATTGTTGAAGGAAAACATCCTTGGAGATATTTCTCCAAAGCCTATGCCGCAATCTGTGCAAGCAAACTTAGTGCTCATTAAAAGTTCTTCTTGTCCCATAACATCTATGAGAACCATGCCGTTAGAAATTTCAAGAGCAGTTTCAACTGAATCTACCAGTCTTTTTTGCATTCCTTCTTTTACAATCAATCTATCAATAACAATTTCAATGCTGTGCTTTTTATTTTTTTCAAGCTCTATTTCTTCTTCTAATTCTAATATTTCTCCGTCTACTCTGACTCTTACAAAGCCTTCTTTTTTTATGCTTTCTAAAAGCTTTTTATGTGTTCCCTTAGCTCCTCTTACCATGGGAGCAAGTATTTGTATTTTGGTTCTTTCCTCGTATTCCAAAACCTTGTCTGTTATTTCATCAACAGTTTGAGTGGTTATAGGTTTCCCGCATTCTGGACAATGTGGAATTCCCACTCTTGCAAACAAAAGTCTGTAATAATCATATATTTCTGTAACTGTACCAACTGTTGATCGTGGGTTTTTACTTGTTGTTTTTTGGTCTATGGAAATGGCAGGTGATAATCCTTCTATGGACTCCACATCCGGCTTATCCATTTGTCCCAAAAACATGCGGGCATAGGAAGAAAGACTTTCAACATAACGTCTTTGTCCTTCTGCATATATGGTATCAAAGGCAAGTGACGTCTTACCTGAACCGCTCACACCTGTAAAAACAATGAGTTTGTCTCTAGGCAGTTCAACATTTATGTTTTTCAGGTTGTTTGCCTTCGCTCCTCTTATTACGATTTTATCCATTTATTTTCCTTTCAGTTATCCTATCTTTTTCAGTTCTTTAATTTCATCTCTAATTTTAGCTGCTTTTTCAAATTCCAGGTTATCTGCAGCAATGCGCATTTCCTTTTCAAGCTCTATGATATAAGCTGAAATATCATTGATTTTCTTGCCTCTTGTCGCATATTTTTCTTCATCTTCTGCAGCTTTTGTTGCTTCTATAACATCACGAACACCTTTAATAATTGTTTTTGGTTCAATGTTGTGCTTCTTGTTATATTCATCTTGTATTTCTCTTCTTCTGTTTGTTTCCTTTATTGCTCTGTCCATGGAACCAGTCATATTATCAGCATACATAATAACTTTGCCGTCAACATTACGAGCTGCTCTTCCAACTGTTTGAATGAGAGACGTTTCTGAACGCAGGAAACCTTCCTTATCTGCATCAAGTATTGCTACAAGGGATACCTCAGGCAAGTCCAATCCTTCTCTTAAAAGGTTAATTCCAACCAACACATCAAACTCCCCAAGACGAAGATCCCTTATTATTTCCATTCTTTCAAGGGTATCAATGTCTGAATGTAAATATTTAACCCGAATACCTGCATTTTTAAAGTACAATGTTAAATCTTCAGCCATTTTCTTTGTAAGAGTTGTTACTAACACTCTTTGTTTATTGCTTGTTGTTTTTCGTATTTCATTCATTAAATCATCTATTTGATTTTCAACTGGTCTCACATAAATTGGAGGGTCCAGCAATCCCGTTGGCCTAATAATTTGCTCGGCAATATTTTGAGAATGCTCTGCTTCATAAGGACCAGGAGTAGCACTTACAAATACAACTTGGTTTATTATATTTTCAAATTCATCAAACTTAAGAGGCCTATTATCAAGTGCAGAAGGCAATCTAAAGCCGTAATCCACCAATGTTGTTTTTCTTGCTCTGTCTCCGTTGTACATTCCTCTAACTTGAGGAACTGAAACATGGGATTCATCTATAATCATTAAATAATCCTTAGGCAAATAATCCAATAGTGTATATGGTCTTGCTCCGGGCTGTAAATTGTTTATATGCCTTGAATAATTTTCTATGCCATTGCAATATCCCATTTCTTGAAGCATTTCTAAGTCATAATTCGTTCTTTGCTCTATTCTTTGCATTTCCAAAAGCTTATTGTTGCTTTCAAAATATTTCAATCTTTCTTCAAGCTCTGCTCTTATGCTCACTACGGCCCTTTCCACATTTTCTTCCGTTGTAGCATAGTGAGTTGCTGGGAATATGGAAATATGAGCTCTTCTTCCCAATATTTCTCCTGTAACAGTGTTGATTTCAGTTATTCTGTCTATTTCATCACCGAAGAACTCCACTCTTATGGCATTTTCAGAGGATGATGCAGGGAATATTTCCAATACGTCTCCTCTTACCCTGAAGGTCCCCCTGGTGAAGCTTATGTCGTTTCTTTTATATTGAATTTCAATTAGTTTGCGGATTGTTTCATCTCTGTCCTTTTGCATTCCGGGTCGCAGGGATATAACCAGATTTTCATAATCCACCGGGCTTCCCAAACCATATATGCATGAAACAGATGCTACAATTATAACGTCCTTTCTTTCAAAAAGAGAAGCTGTTGCAGAGTGTCTTAATTTATCTATTTCATCATTTATGGATGCATCCTTTTCAATAAAAGTATCGCTGCTGGGAACATATGCCTCAGGCTGATAGTAATCATAGTAACTAACAAAATATTCAACTGCATTGTCAGGAAAAAACTCCTTGAATTCTGAGCATAACTGAGCAGCCAGCGTCTTGTTGTGAGCCAGAACAAGAGTTGGTTTTTGAACCTTTTCAATTATATTTGCCATTGTAAAAGTCTTACCAGAGCCTGTAACACCTAAAAGTGTCTGATATTTTAATTTTTTTTTCAATCCTGTTACAATTTTCTTTATTGCTTCAGGTTGATCTCCTGTCGGTTTAAATTCTGACTTTATCTTAAATTCACCCAAAAAACTCACCTGCGCTTTCTAAACGTATGTTCGTTTCATTATACAACTATTGCATATTATAGTCAACAAAAAAACTGTCCTTACATAAAGACAGTTTTATAACTAATCTTCCAATGATACTATTGTACCCTTTATTTTCTGTTCTGAAATTTCCAGTATACCAAAGCTCTCTTTGCCATACTTGGGATATATGGTACTTCCCGGATTAAAAAACAAAATATTGTCTATTACCTCATTTAAAGCGCAGTGAGTGTGTCCGTAAATAGCTGCATCTACTCCAATTTCCTTTGCATGAATAATTAATTCATCCAAATTTAATTTAACATTGTGTAAATGGCCATGAGTTATTAAAAGTTTTTTACCTTCAACCTCTTCAACAACAACTGCTGGTTTATCAGAACCGGGATCACAATTTCCGGGAACCTGTACAACTTTTGATATATTTAATTTTTCTGCAAATTTTCCTGCATCTCTATATTTATCTCCGCAATGAATGAGCATATGGAATTCGCCATGTTCTTTTATTCTTTCAATTTGAGAATCCAGCACATAATTATGGCTATCGCTTATTACTATTATTCTCACTAACCATATCCTCCAGCTTTTTCTTTAGGTTCATTAACGCCATTGCTCTGTGACTTATTTTGTTTTTTTCTTCTTCAGACATTTCTGCAAATGTCTTGTTTGTATTTTCAACTATGAACAATGAGTCATATCCAAATCCATTTTGACCTTTTTCTTCATAACCAATTTTTCCGTCAACTCTTCCTTCAGCCATGACTTTTCTTCCATCTTCAAAAACAATTGCTATTACGGTTTTAAAATAGGCTGTTCTTTTTTCTGCCGGAACATCTTTTAAGTTTTTTAAAAGTAGCTCTCTATTGCTTTTATCTGAGGCGGGTACTCCTGCATAACGTGCGGAATAAACCCCTGGCTCTCCATTTAATGCATTTACAAATAATCCTGTATCATCAGCTAATACGATTCCCTTTACAAGCTTGTGAAGCTCTTCTGCTTTTTTAAATGCATTTCCTTCTAATGTTATTTTGTCTTCCTCTACATCAAAATCCCTGAATCCAATATCATTTTTCGAAACAACTTCAAAATTTAAATCCTTTAATATATCCTTTATTTCATTTATCTTATGTTGATTGCCGCTGGATAGCACTACTTTTCTCATTTTCCTATTTCCTCGCATATTTCTTCACCTAATGCTTCTCTTTGAAGTTCATGAAGTTCTTTACATCCCTTCGTTGCCAAAGTTATAAGATTCATAAGATCATTGTTGGTAAATGTTGCTTCTTCCCCAGTTCCCTGAACCTCAACAAATTCTTCTTTATCAGTCATTACAATATTCATATCAACGTCTGCACTTGAATCCTCTTCATAGCATAAATCCAAAATAGTTTCACCCTTTATCATGCCTACGCTCACAGCTGACACGAAGGACTTAATTGGCATTTTTTTAATGTCTTTTCTTTTAAACAATACATAAAATGCATCTACCATAGCAACAAAAGCTCCTGTTATTGAAGCTGTCCTTGTTCCTCCGTCTGCTTGTATTACATCACAATCTATCCATATGGTTCTTTCACCAATAGCTTCTAAGTCTACTGCAGATCTTAGGCTTCTTCCTATAAGTCGTTGAATCTCTTGGGATCTTCCATCTATTTTTAATTTATTTATGTCTCTTGCTTTTCTTGTTTTTGTTGAACCGGGTATCATGGAGTATTCTGCTGAAACCCAGCCTTTACCTGTACCCTTTAAAAAAGGAGGCACTTTGTCCTCAATAAATGCTGTGCAAATTACTTTTGTATTCCCTACCTCTATTAATACAGAACCCTCCGGGTGCATTATATAATTACGAGTTATTTTAACTGTTCTTAATTCATCATTTTGTCTGTTATTATTTCTTTCCATCATTGCTCCTACTCAAAATATATTAATATATTATACCCTAATTAGATTTTTTTAACAATATTTTTAATATACTGATTTTATATATATGGTTTGTATTTATCATGAATTTTTGTTATAATTATAACATCTTTTATTATTATATCTTTAAAGTATCGGAAGTAACTGCGTAGCAATTACCTCACACCACTTCAACGAGGTGGATGATTAAGACATACCACCTGTTTATTAATAGGTACCCGCTACTTAAGAAGTAGGGGATATTTTCACCTCGTTATAATATTTACGGAGGGTTTCAATGGTATATAATCAGGAAGAGAAACATCAAATGATTAACTCAAATGACCTGTTTGTTGGAGCTTTAAAGTATTCTTCTGATGGAATATTAATAGCAGATGGAGATGCTAATGTAATATACGCTAATCAAGCTTATGAAAACATTACCGGTCTGAAAAAGGATGAAATGATAGGTTATAATTTAAAAGATTTGCTGAAGCAAAAAAAGTTCAATCGTTCAGTAACTCTTGAAGTAATAGAAAGCAAGACACCTGTTTCTACCATTCATAATTATATTTCAGGCAAGTCTGCACTAACAACAGCAAATCCTATTTTTTCTACTAATGGAAGCCTTGTTGGCGTTATAAACAATACTAGAAATATTACTGAGCTTATTAATTTAGAAAAAGAATTAGAAGAAAATAAAATACTAGCTCAAAAATATTCAGATGAATTAACACTTTTAAGAAATCAACATTTAGGAATTAAAGGGTTAATTTATAAAAGCAAAGTTATGGAAGAAACTTTAAAATTTGCTTCAAAGGTTGCTCCCTTTGATACAACCTTGCTTATAACCGGAGAATCTGGAACCGGCAAGGAAGTTTTATCAAAATTTATACATAATCAAAGTTTAAGAAAAGACGGCCCATTTATTAGGGTTAATTGCTCTGCCATACCTAAAGAACTTTTTGAATCAGAGCTTTTCGGATATGTAGAAGGAGCATTTACGGGAGCCTCCAAGGAGGGAAAACCTGGAATGTTTGAATTAGCCAATAACGGAACCATATTATTGGATGAAATAGGTGAGCTCCCTCTACATTTACAACCAAAGCTTCTCAGGGTAATTCAAGAAAGGGAATTACAACGATTAGGAGGAAAAACCACCATACCTCTTGATGTAAGGGTAATATCTGCTACAAACAGAGATCTAAAAAAAGATGTTATGGAAGGAAAATTCAGAGAAGACCTTTATTTCAGATTAAATGTAGTTCCTATTAAAATACCTTCCTTAAAAGAACGAAAAGAAGATATACCTGAAATTGCAAACTACTTCTTAGAAAAGCTAAATAAAAAATACAATAAAAATATTTCTATAGATACTGAAGCCATAAATGCTCTATGTAGTTATTCCTGGCCAGGAAATGTAAGAGAATTGGAAAACATGGTTGAATATCTTTATATTTCAAACTTTAGCGACAAAATTTACCTAGAACACTTACCATCATGGGTATTGACAGACCATGTCATGAATAAATATGATTGTCAAAGTGATAATTGCATACCTAGACTTAATTATATGTTGGACATGTTTGAAAAAAATATTATAATGGCTGCTTTAAACAAACACAATTCAGTAAGAGAAACAGCTAAATCACTTGATATCCATCCTTCTACCTTGTTTAGAAAAATTAAAAAACTTAATATTCATACGGATTTTAAAGAATAATTTAATTAATAACTAATTATTTTTATATTTGTTGCAAATTTGCGACTTATGATAAATCATTCGCAAATTTGCTACTTATTGAAAATATAGGAGTTTGACATTTTGACAATTAATTCAGTCGCAATATTGCGACAATATTTAAAACTCTAAAGATATGTTTCGTTGTAAAATAGCGTTTTCAAAAGTTGGCACGCTTCTTGCTTTGATATTATTGTAACAACAAAACATATATTAATGGAGGTTTTATTATGTCAGATCTATACAAAGATAAGGGTGGTCAATACGAATTTGATCAAAAATTATTAGAGGAAGCTTTTGCAGAAGCAAGCAAAATCTACAAAGAAAGAGGATTCCAAAAAAGAATGGGTTATGGAAAAGCTCCAGCTATAACTACTGTTGATATGGCGAAAGCATGGATGTCAGATGGTCACCCATTTACATGTGAAAACAATAATGAAATTTGTGCAAATGCGCTTAAGGTTCTTGATGCAGCTAGAAAAGCAGGAGTGCCTATATTCCATACAACAACTGGCTATGTTGGAAAAGAGCAATGGGACTTACCAAGATGGGATGAAAAAATTCCTATGCATACACTAGATATTAATTCTGAGTGGATGGATATAGATCCTAAGTTAGAACCAAGACCAGAAGAGCCTGTTATCCACAAAAAATATGCAAGTAACTTCTTTGGTACACACTTAGCTCAAACTCTATATAAATTAGGCGTTGATACTGTAATAGTAATGGGAGCTACTGCTTGTGCATGTGTAAGACATACTGTTATGGATTCAACAGGTCATGGCTTTAAAACAATAGTACCTATAGGCACTATTGGAGATAGAGTACCTGGAGTTATTCAATGGAACTTGTTTGATATGGATGCTAAATTTGCTGACGTTGAGCCATTAGAAAATGTTGTTAAGTATTTAGAAGGTATCGACTCAAGCGTATATAACAGATAAATACATAAACACACCTAGGGCACCTAACATAATTGAAGTGCCCTTTTCTTACTTTAAGCTCTATATAATGGAGGTTTTTATGAAAGAATATTTAGTGATAGCAAATGACCCAATACTTTGGCTTACAGCAACACCAGTTGTAATATTAGTAGCTATACAAGCTTTTATATTTTCGAAATATGCATTTAAAGCTTCTAAAGTAACCTCTTTGACAAAAGATCAGTGCATGAAAGCAATAAAAACAGGTGCTGTTTCAGCTGTTGGACCGGCAATATCAGTATTTGTGGTTATGTTGGGTATGATGGCTGTTGTAGGCGCTCCGGTTACTTGGATGAGATTATCTATTATTGGTGCCGCTCCTACTGAATTAACAGCTTCTACAATTGGCGCTCAAGCCATGGGAATTGAATTTGGATCTTCTCAATATGATGTAACTGCTTTTGCTTCTTCAGTGTGGACAATGGCTTTGAATGGCTGCGGTTGGCTTTTGTTTTGTGGATTATTCACACATAAAATGGATAAATTGCAAGATAAAGTTGCAGGTGGCAATGCAGAAATGTTAGGAAATATTTGTGGTGCAGCTGTACTGGGAACAGCATCTTACCTAGTAATAAACAACTCAAAAGCTGGTATGGATAAATTTGTCGCAGCGTTAGTAGCAGCCGTAGTTATGATTTTCCTTACTAAAGTGTCAGATAAAATGCCAAAGCTTAAAGAGTACAACCTTGGTATATCAATGGTAGTTGGCATGTTTGTGGCAGTTTTAATAGCAAGTTAAGGGGTGATTTTATGATGAATGAAAACAGTAACGCTTATGATAAAGCGACAACTATTACAGACAACGGCAACACTTATGAAGAATTGTTTACTAAAAATATAGTTAAAGCAGGAAAATGGACTCTTTTAGGAGCAATTCCCTTTTGCTTTCTACCGGCAATTTACCTTTGGGCAAGATATGGAGCTATTCCTGAAGTATCAGTTATACTTAAAGCATGGTTTATGATAGCTTCAATCTATGGTGTGGAATATTTCATGACTCCTATCTCTTACTTCCCTATATTGGGGGTATCAGGTACATATATGGCCTTCCTTTCCGGTAATATAGCCAATATGAAGGTTCCATGTGCAGTTGTAACTCAAGACGTATTAGGCACAAAGCCAGGATCTCCTGAAGCTGAATTGGCAGGTACTTTAGGTATGGTAGGTTCTACATTTATGAACATGATTATATTAACCATTGCAGCTATTGCGGGAAATAAATTAATATCCTACTTCCCACCGGCTGTTTTAAAATCATTTGATTATGTATTGCCGGCAATCTTTGGAGCATTATTTGCGTTATTTGCAGTTAAATATCCAAAATTCGGATTGTTTGCAATCATAGTTTCAGGTTTTATAGTAATAGTTCTAGGATTCCTTCCTACTTGGTTAATCGTACCAATGTGTTCATTTAGCTCAATCGGCTTTGCTATTTACTCCAGTAGAAAAAAAGCACAATTATAAATAACACAACCTCAGTGATTATTGTTACTGAGGTTGTGTTTGGAAATTAAAATGTTTATACATTGCCATATATCTTGACTTAAAATTTTTGCGAATGTATAATAATCACACTTTAAGTAATCATTAGTCTAGCTTGTGATTATAATCTAAGGGGTGTTTATTATAAAAGATATAACAGTTATTATTATAAATAAAGATAAAAAATATATTGAAAAGTTAACAAATATACTTTCTAAACCATCAGTAAACATAATAATATGCGAGGGTATTAACACTGCTATTAAAATGATAGATGAAAGTGTAGATTATGTAATTACTGATTCCTATTATTTCAATGAAACTTTTACAATCAAAAATTTCACTGATGCCTTTACTGAACCAGATTTAATCATAGCTGCAGAAAACCCTACCTATTCAGATGGCAGCAAAGTACTAAAGGAAGGCGCCCGTGATTATATTGACATAGAAAAGGAATTATCCTTGTTGCCCGTTAAAATTATCGAATTTCAAAAAGATAAAAAAAACAAGCTAAGGTTAAAGGAAGAATTATTTAAAAGCTACCACCTGAAAAGCAAAAATGAAAAATATTTAAAGGTACTTTCTCATTGTGAAAAGGTTGCAAAGACAAATTTAAGCATTTTATTATTAGGTGAGCCCGGAACAGGCAAGGAGATTCTTTCAAAATACATACACATATGCAGCCCCAGAGTTTCTAATAAATTTGCTGCCATTCACTGCAGTTCTTATCCAGATAATATGCTTGAAAAAGAACTGTTTGGAACAGAGCATGAAGGGAAATTCGAGATTGCAAACAACGGGACATTATTCTTGGATGAGGTGGGAGATATAAATGAAGATACTCAACTAAAGCTCTTAAAGGTTCTTGATACAAAAAAGGTTGCAAGGATAGGAAGCAGCCAAGAAAAATTAATAGACTGCAAGCTTATTTCTTCAACAAGCAAGGATTTATACAAAGAAGTTATAGAAGGTAAATACAGAGAAGATTTCTTCTTTAGAATAAATTCAATTGTAATTAATGTTCCTCCTTTAAGAGAACGTGCTGAGGACCTAGATGATTTAATACATGCATTTTTAAAAAAATCACAAGAGGAATATGGAATTACAATAAAATCTATTGAACCAGAAGCCAGGGAATTCCTATACAACTATGATTACCCAGGGAATTTAAGAGAGCTGAAAACTGTTGTTGATAGAATGGTAGTTTTGTCTGTTGACGGGAATATAACACGTGATGGTATACCAATTCTTTTTAATATAAAAAAGGAAATTACCTTACCCAAGGCTGAAAGCTATAAAAATATTGTTACATTTAAAGAGTATAAAAAGGAATCTGAGGCAAATTACCTGCAATGGGTATTAGATCAAACTGAGGGTAATGTAACTGAATCAGCTAAAAAGCTTAATATTAGCGCAAGGCAGCTATTTAACAAGGTAAATGAATATAATTTAAAAAAGTAAATCTAACTAAAAGCAATAAAAAACCCCTTGCGGAGTTTTTTATTGCATATCGTAAAATTTAAATTATTTAGATTTATTTTTCAATTCAGTTACAATGGCAGGTGTGTGATTTTTGAGTATACGTACTCTAACGTCTGTAATAATCATTGCAAATAGAAGTATGAAGCCAACATAACCATTGATTACATAAACAACATTGATTAAAGAAGCAAAATCAACATTAATACCTACTATAACACCGATTACGCCTAAAACTACCAATGCTATACGATAACGGTTGCTTTTTTCATCAGAAGCAATACGCTTTACAGGAGTCCAAAGGAGAGGACCAGCTGTTGTGTAAATTTCTGTAAAAACTATAAGAGTATAAACAATTGCTAATGCAGGAGAGATTTTTTTAGCAATAATTAAAGTTGGTATTTGAACTCCCGCAACTTCCGCTAAGTTTGAACCTAAACCAAACATTAAAACTAAAACAGCTAATGAGTATAACGATGCACCGAAAACTGTTCCATAAATCGCTTCTTTTTTGCTGTTTGCTGTAGCGCCCATGTTTGTCATAAATACTGCTAGCCAAAACATACAGAATCCTACATAGGAAGCACATGATAAAAACCAGTTTTCACCTGCAGCCTTTACTGTTCCATCTGCAACCAATGGTTTTACTTGTTCAGCAAAAGTAGACAATCCTTCAGGGTTCATCATAATTCCGGCAATGCCAAGACAAATTGCTAATACTGAAACAACCGGTCCGATTGAACCAACTATATCAACCAATTTGTTAAAACCAAAGAATAATGTAATGATTGTTACTACTCCCATTAATGTTCCACCCATCCAAGTAGGCCAACCAAAGGATTGGTTAAATGCAGCGCCTGCGCCTGCTGTCATAACCCAGAAAGACATAAATAAGAATACTACTGAAAACCAGTCAAAAAAGTTACCAATGTACTTTCCGCAATAGTATTGGTATATATTTTTTGGTTCTTCAAACTTCTGTTCAGCTCCAACCGTTACAAAGCTGATTCCAACGTAACAAAATAAGATAAACATCATTGCTACTGCTGCGTAACCACCGTATCCCCACGCAACAAAGTACTGCATAATTTCTTGACCTGTTGTAAAACCGGAACCTATTAGAAGACCAATAAAAGCGCCTCCCATTATTATTACTCTGCGAATGCTAACTGCGCCTGTGCTATTGTTTTTATCTATAATCTTATCCATAATATACCATCCTTATAATATTATTATACAGATTTCTGTCAGTACTTACCAAAGATGACTAACGAAACATTTTATTTTTTGTTTGTTAATTTTATACCTATGCGCATAGCATCTTTCATTTAAGTAAAAAATAGTTATTTTTTTAGACTTGACATCGTTGTCATGCGCACTGTACTTTTAGCTATTTGCTTTCGGGTATTTGTTAAATATACCAAAGTTTGTATTTTTATTAACATTCACATCGGATTAATAGTCAATTAATGCGTATGCGCATTAATTGACTATATAAATAATTATCTCTTATTCTTCAAAAACAGTCTGCTCGCTAACTTCTGTCTGTAATGCTTTTAATGCTCTTTCAACAAGCTTTCTTCTTAGTTTCTTGCTCTTTTCTTCTCCCAAGTTAGGATCTCCTAATGGGTAAGGTATACCTACTGCAGGTATTATTCTGTTTGCTCCAATAGTTAATGATATTGGAACAACTGTACACATATGAACAACCGGTATGCCAGCTCGTTCAATTTCTTTTACCATCGTTGCACCGCAACGTGTACAGGTACCTCAGGTCGATGTAAGGATAACAGCTCCAACCCCGTCTTCAACAAGTTTTTTGCTGAATTCCTCTCCAAAGCCTTTAGAATTTCCAACTGATGTCCCTGTTCCTGTTGTTGTTACAAAGTAATTAGCTAATTCTCCAATTACTCCTTCCTTTTCCATTTCGCGAAGTACATCTAGTGGAACAACAAGGTTAGGATTTTCAGTAACATATGCTCTGTCATATCCACCATGGATAGTCATGAACTTATCTTTTGTCAATTCTTCCATGCCAGTAATGTCATAAATACCGTATTTTGTTGCACTTGATGATTCGATTCTATCAGGGTTTCCTTGAGGTACAATTCCACCTGATGTAACAACAGCAAGCTTAACCTTTGATATATCCTTAACTGCTGGGTTAGGTGCAACTCTATCAAATGAAGGCATTGGGTATTCTGTTGTATATGGCTCACCCTTTATTTTTTGAAGGATCATATCAACTGCTCTTTCTGAGCCTCTTCTTTCGTTGAAATAGTTAACACGTATTCCTCTTTCTATGTAACCTTCTTCAGCAGGTGATAATACTTCCTCCTTGTTTACAAGCTTTTTGGCAAGTTTGCACATTTTAGGCATTGCTTTTCTCATATCTGCAGCTGAATTTGCTGTTGAAATTATATGAAGATCTTTTCTAAACATATCAACGCCGGGATTTTCAACATACATACCTGTTACTACAGGAATATTGAATTCATCTTCTACTGCCTTTGATATTGTACCACATGCAACACCGTATCTTCCAGCATTAAATGCAGGTCCTGCCACAAACAGTTGAGGATTGTAGGGTCTTATCATATCTAAAATTCTTGTTTTTGCTTCTTCAAGATGACTTCCGAAATAGTTATCTCCGCATATTACCGTAGCAACAACCTCATATTCGTCACCAAGTC
>CAZJKK010000031.1:0-17681 GCA_964546605.1 uncultured Clostridia bacterium | reverse complement strand
GATTTTTCTTTGCCAACTTGTGCTTGTATATCACTTATAAAATCACATATTTTTTTGATTTCTTCATGTGCATACAAAATTGCATCAAGCATTTTTTCTTCAGGTATTTCATTAGCACCTGCTTCAACCATCATTATGGCTTCTTTAGTGCCTGCTACTGTTAAATTAAGCTTTGTTAATTCTCTTTCCTTGCTGTTTGGGTTAACTATAAATTCATCGTTTATAAGTCCTATATTAACAGCTCCTGTTGGACCTTCAAATGGTATATCTGATATGGATAATGCAATTGAAGAACCAATCATACCTGGGATTTCTGGTGAACAATCCTGGTCTACAGACAATACAGTAACAGTTACTGATACGTCGTTTCTATATCCCTTAGGGAACAAAGGTCTTAGGGGTCTGTCAATTAGTCTTGATGTAAGTATTGCTTTTTCCCCCGGTTTACCTTCTCTTTTTATAAAACCACCTGGTATTTTTCCTACTGAGTATAGCTTCTCCTCAAAATCAACGCTCAAAGGGAAAAAGTCAATGCCCTGTCTTGGTTCTTTAGATGCAGCCACATTGGCCATTATAACTGTATCGCCATATTGAACAATACATGAGCCATTTGTAAGTTCTGCTATTTTGCCGATTGTTACTTTTAATTCTCTGCCGGCAAGAGTGTATTTAAAAACTTTTTCTTCCATTAGTACCTCCTTTTAATATTATTTCAGTCTCTAGAATGATAAATAGGAGCGGGATTTCCCCGCTCCTTAATTATTTATCTTCTTAATCCTAATCTTGCAACAATTGTTCTGTATCTTTCGATATCATTATCTTTTAAGTAATTAAGGAATCCTCTTCTTTGACCTATCATTAGGAATAGACCTCTTCTTGAGTGATGATCCTTCTTATTACCTCTTAAATGTTCAGTTAAATTGTTGATTCTGAAAGTCAACATTGCTATTTGAACTTCAGGTGAACCAGTATCCTTCTCATTGATTCTGTACTGTTCGATAATTTGTTGTTTTTGTTCTTTTGTCATAATATCCTCCATATTTTTAATTATTTCACCATAAACCAAGCAATACGTTGAGGATTCGTAAAACTTAGACTATGGAAATACACTAAATTTTATCATAATACATGTTTTTTGTAAACAATTTTATTTAATTTATTTTATATTTTTATATTACTTTATCTAAAAAAATAATATCTTTATCTTTTTCTACTTTTTTATCAAAAGTTAAAACAGCCCCGTTTTTATTAGATGCTACTGCAACTATAGCGTCTTGACTGCCTGATTTAATCTTGTATCTTCCATCTGCTGGCACTATTATACTGCTTTTATTATCTACAAAAGCTACATTTTTATTAATATCTATATTAATTTCTTCTATAAACATAGTATAATTGTTTATTAAAAGATTATTTGCTTCTTTAATTTTACCCTCATTTAACAAATTTCTCACTAAAGTTGAGCTAACCACTATTCCGTTATATTTAATTGGATGAATTTCCTCCACCTTATAACCATACTTCTCTTGAAATTCTCTTAATGTATTTACATTTCCGCTGGCTTTATGCCCAAAGGTAAAATTATATCCCACTACAATATTTTTTGCATTGTATTCATCTATTAATATTTCTTTAATGAATTGTTCAGGAGAATATTTTGAAATAACATCATCAAGTACTATTTCAGCAACTTCTGTTACACTATAGGATTTTAAAAGTTCCATTTTAATATTTCTTGAATTTATATATTTCATATTATAACTTGATTTTTTTAAATCATTTCTTGCAAATTTAAAGGTAATTATTATGCTGTCTTCATTTGTTTCTTGGCTTAATTCAATCATACGCCTTATTAAAGCGTCATGACCTATATGAATTCCGTCAAAATTACCAATAGCAATACATGATCCTTTTTCATTTTTCATTTGTACCACCTATAGCTACATTAACATTTTTTCTATTTTAACTAAATTAGAATCTGCCTTTTTTCCTATTCCCACAAGCATATTTTTGCAATAGACATAAAATTCACAGCTATGTAAACAAGAAGTATCATAGTAAACCTCATTGCCTACCACAAGTTTATCATAATACTTGTCATCCACATAAATTTTTTGTAGTATATAAACTTGGTCAATAGGTAGAAGGCACTCATTTATTCTATTATTATCATACAAAAATTTAAGCTTATCTAATGTTACAGAATTATTTATATGTAAACCTTTAGCATCTGTCCTGATTAAAACACCCATATGACCATAGGTGCCAAGTTTTTCTCCTATGTCGTTGCAAAGGGTCCTCATATATGTTCCTTTTGAACATTTAACTTTAAATAACACACTTAAATCATTAAATCTTAACAGCTCGATTTCTTTAATATCAATTAATTTACCGGCTTTTTCAACCGTAATATTTTGTCTTGCGTATTCATAAAGCTTTTTACCGTTCAATTTTACGGCTGAATACATGGGGGGAACCTGTATTTGCTCTCCTTGAAATTCCTTTAAAACATTAATGATTTCTTCCTTTGTAACATTTACATTTTCACAAGTATTCGTTGTAATGCCGTAGCTGTCTTGTGTGTCTGTGCTTTGTCCTAAAACAAGCTCACATATGTATTCCTTATCCCCACTCATGAGATAATCGCTTAGTTTTGTTCCCTTACCTACGCACACAACCATAACCCCTGCTACATTAGGATCAAGGGTTCCTGCATGACCAACTTTTTTTATTTTTAAAATTTTTCTTACACTGCTTACCACATCATGAGATGTCATACCTGTGGGCTTTAAAATATTTAAAATTCCGTTCATTATTCTCCAAAGCTCTTTTTAAAAGTATCAATGATTATTTTCTTAGTGTTTTCAATATTATCATTTATTTCAAAGCCTGCTGCCTTTTTATGTCCTCCACCGTTAAACATAACAGAAATGCTTGAAACATCTATATTATTTTTAGACCTTAAGCTGACCTTTGTGTTATTAGTTTCATATTCCTTAAGGACGCAAGAAACTTCAACTTCATTTATTTCTCTTATGAATTCAACAACACCGTCTATATCGCCCATATCAACATTGTTTTTTTCAAGTATTTCTTTTGATATAGTTGCTATTCCTAATTTATTATCATAAAACAGCTCAATTGTGCTTATGCAGTCTATAAATGCTTTTACAACATTTGAAGGTTTTGAATTATAAACTATGTTGTCTATTTCGGACACATTCACGCCAAGTTCAATAAGCTCTGCAGTCTTTTTATGTGTTTCTGCAGAAGTATTTGAATAACTGAATTTTCCTGTATCCGTTAGTATCGCCAAATATATGTAGGTTGCAGCTTCTTTAGAAATTTTATTACCGGATGTTTTAATTACATCATATAACAGCTCTCCTGTGGAACTCATGGAAGGGTCAATTATGTTAATGTGTGCATAGCTGTTATTTGTTTTATGATGGTCAATACATACGGATTTTTTTGTGTTTATAAAAACATCTTTAAATTTTCCAAGCCTGTCTTTATCACTGCAATCTAAAATAAACAATAAATCAAATTCTTCATTGTTATATTCTTGCAGAAGTATATTTTCATATACAAACTCCTGATAATTATAAGGAATTTTACCATCTATGCATACAGTTATATTTTTATTTAATGGCTTTAAAAACTCGTATAGGGCCATCACAGACCCTATACAGTCTCCATCAGGAGCTTTGTGACCTGCAATGCAGATATTTTGAGAATTATTTATTAAATTAAATACTTCCTTAACATCATTCATCACTAGATTCATCCTGAGCTCCTTCTGGTTTTCTTTGTTCTTCATCCTCTATAACTTTGTTAATGAGCCTTGACATATAAATGCCTTTTTCTATAGAGTCATCTTTTTCAAAAATAAGCTCAGGAGTTATGCGCATTTTTATTCTGCTGCCAACTTCTTTTCTTATAAAACCCTTTGCTCTTTCTAATGCTCTTAAAGCTTCGTCTATATTCCCTATTGTTGAAATATAAACCTTCGCAAATTTTAAATCTTCAGTAACATGTACGTCTGTCACACTTAAAAGCTCTGGTATTCCGGGATCCTTTACTTCATTTCTGATTACTTCAGAAATTACTCTTCTTACTTCCCCTGACAATCTGCTATTTCTTCTGTTTGCCATAGTTACCCCTTTTCTTTTGCTATCTTTTAATTTCTTCCATTATATAAGCTTCCATATGGTCGCCTTCTTTAATGTCATTATATTTTTCTATGCCTAAACCACCTTCATAGGAAGTGTTTAATTCAGACACATCATCCTTGAAACGCTTTAAAGAAGCAATTTCTCCTTCATGAATTACTATATCATTTCTTAATAATCTAATTTTAGATTTTCTGGTTATTTTTCCGCTTGTTACATAAATTCCTGCAACAATCCCAATGTTAGGTACCTTAAATGTTTGTCTAACCTCTGCTCTTCCTTGAATAACTTCTTTGTAAATAGGAGCTAGCATACCTTTAACTGCTTGCTCAATATCTTCAATTGCTTTATATATGATGTTGTAGGTACGAATATCAACATTTTCTCTTTTAGCTGCTTCCATTGCTGCAATAGAAGGTCTAACGTTAAATCCTATAACTATTGCATTTGATGCAGAAGCAAGCATAACGTCATTTTCATTAATACCGCCAACTCCACCGTGTATTGGATTAACTTTTACTTCATCCATGCTAAGCTTTAACAATGATTGTTTTACAGCCTCAATAGAACCACTCACGTCGGCCTTAATTATAATGTTTAAGTCTTTTACTTCGCCTTTTTGAATTCTGTCAAACAAGTCATCAAGTGAAACCTTGCTTGTTGCATTCATATTTTCTAAATGCTTTTTATCTTTGCGTTTTTCAGCAATATTTTTAGCATCTTTTTCATTTTCCATTACAACTAATATATCTCCTGCTTGAGGAGTTTCATTTAATCCAAGGATTTCTACAGGAACAGAAGGCCCTGCCTGGCTTATTTTTTTGCCTTTATGGTTAAACATAGCTCTTACTCTTCCAAAAGCACTGCCAACTAATACTATATCACCCTTATTTAATGTTCCCTTTTCAACTAATACAGTTGCAACAGGACCTCTGCCTTTATCAAGCTTTGCTTCGATAATAGTACCTTTTGCAAGTCTGTTTGGATTTGCTTTAAATTCTTGAACTTCAGCAACTAATAAAATCATTTCTAACAAGTCTTCTATACCTATATGCTTCTTTGCTGATACAGGAACGAATATTGTATCTCCACCCCAATCTTCAGAAATTATGCCTTGTTCTGAAAGTTCTTGTTTTACTCTGTCCATATTAGCAGTTGGTTTATCAATTTTGTTAACAGCAACTATTATAGGAACACCTGCAGCCTTAGAGTGGTTAATTGCTTCAATAGTTTGAGGCATAACACCGTCATCTGCTGCAACAACAATTATAGCTATATCAGTAACCTTTGCTCCCCTTGCTCTCATGGAAGTAAATGCTTCGTGACCCGGAGTATCTAAGAATGTAATTTTCTTTCCGTTTATTTCAACCTGTGAAGCTCCTATGTGCTGAGTGATTCCACCTGCTTCACGCTCAGTAACTGCAGTATCTCTTATAGCATCAAGAAGTGATGTCTTACCGTGGTCAACGTGACCCATAACTGTTACAATTGGTGGTCTTGGCTGCAAATCTTTTTCATCATCAGGAACTTCAGAAGCTAAAGAATTTTCTATTACTTCAAGTTCATCCACAACTTCAACCTTAGAAATCTTTGCACCTAATTCTTCTCCAATAAGTTGAGCTGTATCAAAGTCTATTTCCTGGTTCATGTTTGCCATTATTCCAAGAAGTATAAGTTTGGAAATAACAACATTAACAGGTACTCCTAATTTGTCTGCAAATTGTCTTACTACAATAGCATCTTCCATTTCTATATTTTTAATCTTACGTTGTTCTTTTTTTTCTGGCTCAGCAGGTTTTTGCTGCTGTTGTTGTTGCTGTTGCGGATAAGGCTTCTTATTTTTGTTTTTATTTTGATTCTGGTTTTGATTTGGATTTTTCTTAAAGTTCTTATTATTATTACTGCCTGTACTTGCTGCTTCAGTTTTAGGCTTTTGCTGTATTGGCTGTTTTTTTACAGGTGCAATTAAATTTTTATCAACCTTTTTTAATTTTGCCTGATTTAAATCAATTTTTTCATCAACTATTGGCTCATCATCAATTACTACATTTTTAGGTGCCTTAGCCTTTTTATTGTTGTTTATTATATTTAATGCTTTTCTTAGTCTTATTACTTCTAAATCCGAGATTGAACTCATGTGGTTTTTAATGGTAATTCCTAATTCTTGTTCGGCCAATGTAACAAGGTCTTTACTGTTCATCTTTAATTCTTTTGCTAACTCATATATTCTCATAGCCACCTCCGGTAATATTATTTATTAAATATGATGCAATGTTTGTATCGTTAACTGACAAAACACTCACCACCTTTCTCCCGAGACTTTTTCCCAGGATTTCATTTTCTCCATATACAATGTACTTAATATTGTATTTATCACATAAATAGATTATGTTGTTCTTTGTTTTTTCTGAAGCATTTTCAGCTATTAACACTAAATTACTTTTTTTTGCTTTAATATCTAGGCTTGTTACATCAAAACCAATTGATATTTTCCCACCCTTTTTTGCAATTCCAAGCATTGAATATATTTTATTCATTCTTTTTTATCTCCGCTTTAATAGCTTCATAAATTTCTTCAGGTATTTCAGCTTCAAGTGATTTAGATAATCTTTTTGACTTTACAGCCATTTCAAAGCACTGGGATTTCTTGCAAATATATGTGCCCCTGCCATTTAATTTACCGGTTGCATCAAAATGTATTTCATTATCCTTATTTTTCACTATTCTGCATAATTCCTTTTTCGGAAAACTTTCCATGCATCCTATGCATTTTCTCATTGGTATTTTTTTTGTTTTCATATTACCTCCGAAGAATTACGTTCCTTTTCCTGTGATTCGCTTATAATATCTATTTTCCAGCCTGTAAGCTTTGCGGCAAGTCTTACATTTTGTCCTTCCTTGCCTATTGCCAAGGATAATTGATTATCAGGAACTACTGCGACAGCATTTTTTTCTTTTTCATTTATAGTAACCTTAACTATTTTTGCAGGTCCAAGGCTGTTTGCAATAAATTTTGCAGGATCCTTATCATATATTATTATGTCTATTTTTTCCTGACAAATTTCATCAATAATGTTTTTAACTCTTGTTCCTTTGTTTCCAACGCATGAACCAATAGGTTCAACGTTAGGGTCGTGAGAAAATACTGCTATTTTTGATCTGGAGCCTGCTTCTCTTGATATGGAATATATTTCTATAGTACCGTCATGAATTTCAGGAACCTCAAGTTCGAATAATCTTTTTACAAGGTTTGGATGGCTTCTTGAAAGCATAATGCTTGCACCCTTACCTGAATTTTTAACTTCAACTATTACAGTCTTAACTCTGTCTCCAGGGTTGTATGTTTCTCCAGGTATTTGTTCGTTAGCAGTTATAATTCCTTCAATTTTTCCTAAATCAACATAAATATTCCCTTTTGCTTCTCTTTGAACAACCCCTGTAAGTATATCTGACTCTCTTCCGTAAAATTCGCTGAATATGGATTCTCTTTCAGCTTCACGAATTTTTTGTAAAATTACTTGCCTTGCAGTTTGAGCTGCTATACGACCGAAATCCTTTTTAGGCTTTATTTCAATTTTTACAATATCTCCTTCATCATACTTTGTGTCTATTGCTCTTGCATCCGCTAAAGATATTTCTTGATTTGGATTTTCAACATTTTCCATTACTGTTTTTTCTTGAAATAGCCTGTATTCTCCATTTTCTTCGTCTATATCTATGCTGAAATTTGTTGCTTTGCTGAAGTTTTTCTTATAGCCTGTTTCTAATGCAGCCCTTATTGCCTCCAACACTACGTCCTTGCGAATCCCCTTTTCTTTTTCAAGCTCGCTTAAGGCGCTTATTATTTCCTTATTCATTATACCCTCCGTTAAAAGTCCTCTAACATTTTATTTATTTTTGAGATATCCTTAATATTAATTTCTATATTTTCATCATTTTCTTTTATCACAACTGTATCTTCTTTTTTTTCAACTAATATGCCACTTACTGATTTTTTACCGTCTAAGGGCTTAAAAAATTTAGCTTCTACCATTTTGCCAATATTATTTTTATAATCAACGTCCCTCTTAAAAGGTCTTTCAATTCCTGGAGATGACACCTCTAAAAAGTATTGCTCCTTAATTAAATCAACTTCATCCAGTTTTTTATTAAGTACTCTGCTTACATCAGCAGTATCATTTACAGTTATTCCGCCCGGCTTATCAAGGTATACCTTTAAATATTTAAATGGTCCTTCTTTTACATATTCAATATCAACTAATTCATAATCAGTATCTTTAATTATGTCATCAACTATTTTTTTTACTGATGCTTCTATTTTATTCATATCCACCCTACCCTTGTTACGAATTTTAAGAGCTGACAATTAGAAAGAGCGGGTTACCCCACTCTTTTGCGTCAACATTCTATCTTTATAGTATTATATCACGATTTTTATTAATAATCAAATATATTTTAAATTTTTGTTACAAGGTATGTAAAAACACTTTCGGGAGCAAATCTTTGGAGTAAATCTAAATGAATGTCCTCGAAAATATTATTCACAATTATATTTAATTTTGATATACTAAGTAATAATATAGTTGAGGTGGTGATATTTATAAATACACTTTATGAATTAAATATATATTCAATCAGTTTTAGAATATTTTTAGCTATGGTGTGCGGAGGTTTAATAGGATTAGAAAGAAGCAGAAAAAATCGTCCTGCAGGCTTTAGAACATATATGATTGTATGCTTAAGCTCCGCACTTGTTATGATGACAAATCAGTATATATTTATTAAATACGGCGGTGACCCTGCAAGACTAGGAGCTCAAGTAATAAGCGGCATAGGTTTTCTGGGAGCAGGTACCATTATAGTTACAAGCAGAAGTCAAATAAAAGGCTTAACATCTGCTGCAGGATTGTGGGCATCAGCATGTCTTGGTCTTTCCATTGGAATTGGTTTTTATTATGGTGCATTAATTGTAACAGCTGCCGTATTTTTAATAATCACATTATTTAAAAAAGTAGATTTGTGGCTTTCATCTACTAATAAAATGGTTTCCATATATACTTCATTTTCATCAATTCAGCATTTTGACAATTTCATTGCCTATTGCTATAAAAATAATTTTAAAATTCACGACATTGAAATAACAAAGGATATTAATTTCAAAGAAGCAACTGTTATAGCCATCATTTCTTTAGAAACAGAAAAACGCATCAATCATGTGGATTTAATTAAAAAATTAAGCTCTCAAGAAGGGTTGATTCATATAGAAGAAATTTAAAAAAGCCGTAAGGCTTTTTAAAGTTCTTTTGCTTCAAATGTATTACCATCTTCTATGGTTCCAGATTCAAAACCTTTATTAAACCATCTCATTCTTTGTTCAGATGTACCGTGAGTAAATTTATCAGGTATTACATAACCCCAAGCTTCACTTTGAATTCTGTCATCACCTACACCGCTTGCGGCATTTAATGCTTCTTGTATGTCTCCTCTTTCAAGAAGATTTGCTCTTTCCACGTAATGAGCCCATACACCTGCGAAATAATCTGCTTGAAGCTCTAATCTTACCATATATTTATTAAATTCTGCCTCAGGCATTTTACCCCTAAGTGACATGACCTGTTCAGATATGCCCAACTGATTTTGCACGTGATGTCCTACTTCGTGAGCAATAACATACGCAAAGGCAAAATCTCCAGGTGCATTAAAATCTCTTTTTAAATCCTCATAAAAGCTTAAATCTATATAGACGCTGTTATCTCCAGGACAATAAAACGGACCCACCTGTGAGGTGGCAGAACCACATGCCGACTGCACAGAATCGTTATATATTATTAGTTGAGGATATTCATATTGCAAGCCTTGTTCATCAAACAAATTATCCCACACTGTTTCAGTTTCAGCCAATACTACTGAGGCAAATTCATAAAGCTCATTTTCTTCATCACTTTGAACATACTCAGATGGTGCATTAGGTTGAACAAAAGAGTTATCATTTAATAAAGCTGATGGATCTCCTCCAAGGAAAAATATTATTAATGCAATTACAATAGTGCCTATTCCTCCACCAACTACTCCTCTTGATGCCCCCATTCCTCTTCGATCTTGCACATTGGAGCTGGTTCGTCTTCCTTTCCACTTCATAGCTCTCTCCCATAAATATAAATATTATTAAAATAAATCTAACATTACTTGCATATAAAGTCAATAAAAAGTAAAAGCCGCAATTTTCATTGCGACTTACATATTATATTAAGCTTGCTTCTTCAACAGGCTCTTCTTCTGATTTTGCTTCACTTCTTCTTGTTTCAACTATGGAAACAACACATAACTCTTGATCTATTTCAGGAGCAATGCCCTTTGGAAACTCTACGTCTTTAACAAGAATATTTTCAATCCTGTTAATATTAGAAACATCTATTGTTATATCATCTGGAATATCTTGAGGCAATCCCTTTACTCTAATAGCATCAAACTGTGGTATAGCCATAAGCTTTTTAAAATCTAAAGATTCCAATCCTTTCAGTTTAATTGTTACATCAGCCTTTATTTCTTCGCTTAATGATACTTGCTGTAAATCAACATGAAGCATTTCGGCTTTTACCGGTGAATATTGTATTCCCCTTACCATTCCCGTAACTTGCTCATTATTGTCTATAGAAAGCTTGAACAAAGCATTTCTTCCATATTTATTAATGCTTCTAGTCAAATCTTCTTTTTTCACTGCAACAGATATTGAGTTTTTTCCTTTACCTGAAATACTGGCAGGTATATATCCACCTTTTCTTAGCTGTTTTGATTTCCTGCTGTTCGTTATTTCTCTTTTTTCAACGTTTAGCACACTTAATTCTGACATTGTAAATCCTCCTTATATTAGTTAAATTGTTTAATAACACCCCGCATTATTTTGGTATCTAAAAAAATAAGGACCCCACCCAACACGAAATCGAAAATCGTGATTTCTGTTGGGTCCCGGGAACCTTGTTGTTAAAACAATAAGCTGAACTCTGGAAAGAATTCAACTAATTTTATATACTTATTATACCTAGGATTTACAAAAATGTCAATCTTATTCCAGTTTTTTTCCACTACATCTTTATTCCATATTTTCAATTTCATTCAAGAGAGTATCAATAATATCTTCTTCTTTAATCTTTTTAAGTATTTCTCCTTTTTTAAATAAAAGAGCCTCTCCAACGCCCCCTGCAATTCCAATGTCTGCCTGTCTTGCTTCACCTGGACCGTTTACAGCACAGCCCATTATGGCAACTGTAATTGGTTTTTTAACATCCTTTAAGCCTTCTTGTATTTTTTTAGTTAGATTAATAAGCTGTATTTTAGTTCTACCGCAGGTAGGGCATGTAATATAAGTTATTCCAAAGTCTCTTAAGTATAGACTCTTTAAAATTTCTCTTGCAACCTTAACCTCTTCAGTAGGGTCGTCTGTAAGAGAAATTCTTAATGTATCTCCTATACCATCCGCCAATAAACTTCCAACTCCAATAGCCGAGCGTATACTTCCTTCAAACAATGTGCCCGCATGGGTAATTCCTAAATGAAGAGGATAATTGACTTTCAAAGCCATTGACCTGTAAGCATCAATAGTCATTTTAATATCAGTGCCCTTCATAGAAATGACAATGTTGTTATAATCCAAGTCCTCTAATATTTTTACATGCTCAAGTGCTGACTCCACCATTCCTTCAGAAGTAGGTGCCCCATATTTTTTTAATATTTCCTTATGAATGCTTCCTGCATTTACTCCGATTCTAATAGGAATGTTTCTTGGCTTGGCCATTTCCACGATTTTTTGCACCCTGTCCATGCTGCCTATATTTCCGGGATTAATTCTTAATTTATCAATTCCGTTTTCTATGGATTTCAAGGCTAATCTATAGTCAAAATGAATATCTGCCACTATAGGTATATGTATGTGTTTTTTTATTTCTTTTATTGCATCTGCATCCTCTAAATCTGCAACGGCTACTCTTATTATTTCACATCCTGCTTCCTCAAGGGCTAATATTTGATTTACAGTTGTTTTTACATCTTTTGTAAATGTGTTGGTCATGGATTGTACAGGAATTGGCGCCCCACCCCCTACTTGTACATTTCCAACCATGACACTGTTTGATTTTCTTCTGATTATTTGATCCATAATACCCTCCAGTATAACAGTGAACAATGAAAAATAAACATTGAACATTGAACAGTTAATGAAAGGATTTGTGCTTAAACACAAATCCTATTTTTTATATTATTAAATTCTGAATATTCTTAAAATATCTCTATAAGTTATAAAAATCATGAAGCCTATGAGAACCACAAAACCAACAAAATGTATATAACCTTCCTTTTCCACAGGGATTGCTTTGCCTCTTATTGCTTCTAACATTAAAAACACAAGCTTGCTTCCATCTAGCGCAGGAATAGGCAGTAAATTCATAAAGCCTAGGTTTATGCTTATAAATGCTGTAAAGCTTAACAAGGATAAAAGTCCGCTTTCAGCTGCATCTCCTACCATTGATATAACCATTACCGGTCCGCCTAAGGCATCACTTCCTATTTTTCCTGTTAAAATTTGAGCAATGGTTTTAAACATAAGCTCTATATAATATACAGTCTTATAAGCTGAAGAAGATATGGCTGTAACAAATGATTTTTCCAATTGTGTATTAAATCTTACTGTTATTTGAGTTTGAGGCTCAATATTGTAATCAATAATTTTACCGTCTCTTTCCACAGTAACCTTAACAGGATTATTTTCAGGTGTTTTTTCTACCTGAGTTGTTAATTCATTCCATGTATTTACAGTTATATCATTTATTTTTATAACCTCATCACCGTCTTCAATACCTGCCTTGTATGCAGGAGAAGTTACATCTGATGGAGAAACAGTTGTTGTTGGTTCCCCATTCACCATTGTTGTGGTAATTCCAACAATTTTTCTGTAATTATTTTGAATTTTTGCTTGATTTACCTGACCGTCTCTTTCATATTCAACAGTATAATATGTATTATCCGGATCAAGTATTTCATAAAAAATATCTTCCCATATATATGCTTTTTCACCGTTTACAGAAATAATTTTATCTCCGGTTCTTAAGCCTGCCTTGTATTCATTGGATTCTTCTTCAATTATGTCAATATGGTTTCCGTATACTCCAAATGATAATGCAATAATTAAAAACAATGCAAGAGCTAAAACAAAGTTCATAAAAGGTCCCGCAAAAATAACCTTGAACCTTTGCCACACTGTCTTAGTGCTAAAAGATGTTGAGGTTCTTACATCCTCTTCTTCACCTTCCATTTGAACAAAACCGCCAATAGGAATTGCTCTAACTGAATAAATTGTTCCGTTTTTTTCCTTTTTGAAAAGAGTGGGACCCATTCCAATGGCAAATTCATATACTCTAATACCCACGCTTTTGGCAGCCTTGTAATGACCATATTCATGAACCAGCACAATTGCCGAAAATACAAGGATAGCTGCTACAATAGTCAACAATATATTACCTCCGATTTATAGAAAATGTTGAATAAAATAATAAACAGCAGGAGCAACAAAAAGCACTGAGTCAAATCTGTCCAGTATTCCCCCGTGACCCGGCAGTAAATAACCAAAGTCCTTTATTCTAAATTCTCTTTTAATTTTTGAAGCTGTCAAATCACCTGCTATGGAAAAGACAGATGCGCTTACACTAAATATTATAATGTAAAAATATTTATTTATTCTTAAATAATCAAAATAAATAAGCGACAAAATAGTGCAACCTATTACTCCTCCAATAGCACCTTCTATGGTTTTATTAGGGCTTACTTCCGGATAAAGCTTGTGCTTTCCAAACATTTTTCCTGTAAAGTATGCAAATGTATCTGAACCAAATGCTATTATGTAAACAAGCCATACATAGGGAGATTCATTCATAAGCATCATATGATACATAAAAAATACAACATAAGTACCTATAAAAATAATTTCCGAAACTTTCTTTACATCTATATTTTTATTAAAAACAAACATGAGAAAATTTAATGATATATATAAAAACAAAAAGAAGTCAAAAAAGTGCTGATAAGCTGTTGCTTTTTCAATAAATAATGCAATTGCAAACAAATAATTTACAATAGCTCCGTAATCAAATCCATCATTAAAAAAAACCTTAGAAAGCTCATAAATTGCTATGCAGGTTATGCCAAAGTAAACAAAATCATATACAGTACCGCCCATATATGTAATAAGAGCCATAAAAGCTCCTCCTGCAACTCCCGTAATAACTCTTTGTCTCATATTAACACCGCCTAATTTCCGTATCTCCTTTTTCTGTTTTGAAAACTGTCTATTGCAGTCAACAATTGTTCTTTATTGAAATCTGGCCACAAAACATCCGTAAAATAAAACTCGGTGTAAGCAAGCTGATACAATAGGAAATTGCTTAACCGTATTTCTCCGCTGGTTCTGATTAACAAATCAGGATCAGGCATAGTTTGTGTATATAAATAATTTTTAAAGCTATCTTCATTTATTTCATCTATGTTAATATTCTTATTTTCGTAATCTGTTATAATATTTTTAACTGCATTTATTATTTCGTTTCTTGAGCCATAGCTCAATGCAATGTTTAAATGTAGCTTTTTATTGTTTTTGGTCAACTCAATAGAGCGTTCAACTTCACGTTTTGTTCTTTCGGGTAAATCATTTATGTTTCCCATTAAAGTAACTTTAATATCATTTTTATGTAAATAATCCAGTTCTTTCACTACAAAATCGACTAAAAGATTCATTAAATAATCTACTTCTTTTTTTTCTCTTCTCCAATTTTCAGTTGAAAAAGCATAAATAGATAAATATTGTATACCCAAATTTACAGAATTTCTAACAAGATCTGTAACCCTTTGGGCTCCTTCCCTATGTCCGTCTCTTGTGGGAAGATTTCTTTCTTTTGCCCATCTCCTGTTACCATCCATAATAACAGCTAAATGTTGAGGAATGTAACCTTGTAATACTTTTTCTTCTAAATTCATATTATCCTCTCTTACATAAAATGCAAATTAGGCTTATGATGTCATAAGCCTATTAAACTAATAGTATGAAACATACAATGTTATAGAATTTTCATCCATATGATTTCTTATAACATATGGTTTTATTAAATCATTGAACTTCTTGTTTGTTCCCGTTACCTTTATTATATTAATTATTTTATTATTATTTTCAATAATTTGTAAAGCTTCCTTTAATGGATAACCTATTAAATTATCCATATTAAACCTCTAAAATTTCTTTTTCTTTTTCCTTATATATGTCATCCATTATTTTAGTGTATTTGTCAGTTAGCTTTTGCATTTCTTCTTCAGCTTTTTTTAAATCATCCTTTGTTAATTCACTTGCTTTTTCTTGTTTCTTAAATTCTTCGTTTGCATCTCTTCTTACATTTCTGATAGCTATTTTTGCATTTTCAACTTCTTTTTTGCAAAGCTTAATTAAATCTCTTCTTCTTTCTTCAGTTAGTGGCGGAATAACCAGTCTGATAATTTTTCCGTCATTAGAAGGGTTAATACCCAAATCTGAAGTGAGTATTGCTTTTTCAACTTCTTTTACTAAGCTTGAATCCCAAGGCTGAATCAATATGGATCTAGGTTCCGGTACAGATATATTTGCCACTTGATTTATTGGTGTCATAACTCCGTAGTAGCTTACTAAAATTTTATCCACTAATTTTGGATTGGCTTTACCTGCTCTAATTGTTGCAAGTTCCTCTTTCAGAAAAGAAATTGATTTTTTCATTGATTCTTCTGATTTGTTCACTAAATCTTTATACATCTTATACCTCCTTTATAATTGTTCCTATGTCGTGCCCCATAACAATTTTTTCAATATTTTCTGGTTGTTCAATACCAAACACAAGAATAGGAATTTTATTATCCATACAAAGTGATGTTGCAGTTGAATCCATTATTTTAAGTCCCTTATTCAATACATCTATATATTTTAATTCGTCAAATTTAATTGAATCCGGATTTTTGTTTGGATCATCTGAGTATACTCCATCAACACCATTTTTAGCAAGAAGGATAATGTCTGCATTTATTTCAGCTGCACGCAAAGCTGCTGTTGTGTCAGTTGAAAAATAAGGATTACCTGAACCACCTGAAAAAATTACAACTCTTCCTTTTTCAAGATGTCTAACGGCTCTTCTTCTTATGTATGGTTCAGCAATTTGTCTCATTTCAATTGCAGTTTGGAGTCTTGTTTCTACCCCTAGTTTTTCCAGTGCATCCTGAAGTGCTAATCCATTTATTATGGTTCCAAGCATTCCCATATAATCTGATGTTGTTCTGTCCATTTCCTTAGCGCTTGCACCTCGCCAGAAATTACCGCCGCCTACTACAACAGCAACTTCAACGCCAAGTTCATTTATATTTTTTATAACATTAGAAATTTTAGTTACTATTTCAGCGTTAATGCCATGACCTATATTGCCTGACAATGCTTCGCCGCTGACCTTTAAAATTATTCTTTTATATTTAAGTTCCATATATCCTCCCAAAGTTTGTTTATGGAGAACTTTAAAGTTCTCCATAGTTGTTTACAATTTCTTCAGGATTATTTACCCATTTGTTTTGCAACTTCTTCAGCAAAGTCTTCAGATTTCTTTTCGATTCCTTCGCCAACTTCAAATCTCTTAACACCAGAAATCTTTATAGCTTTACCAATAGATTTAGCTGTGTTTTCAATGTGTTTTTTAACTGAAATATCTCCGTCTTTTACAAAGGCTTGTTCTAACAAGCATACTTCCTTAAGCTCTTTTTGAAGTCTTCCTTCAACCATTTTTTCAACTATGTTTTGTGGTTTTCCTTCATTTAACGCTTGAGCTATCAATATTTCTCTTTCATGAGCTATAAAATCTTGATCAACATCATCTATTGATATATATTTAGGATTCATTGCTGCAACTTGCATAGCAAGGTCTTTTCCTAATGTTTCAAGAGCCTCTTTATCTCCTTCAGATTCAAGAGCGACTATTACAGATATTTTTCCACCTGCATGTATGTAAGAAACAACTTTACCGTCATTTACCTTTTCAACAGCAAATCTTCTAATTGACATATTTTCGCCTATTTTTGCTATTTTTTCAGTTAATGTATCTTGAAGAGTTTTTCCGTCTTCCAGCTTATGAGCTTTTAAAGCTTCTACATCGGCTGGTTCATCTAAAGCTACTTTAGCTGCAAGTTCAACAAAACCTCTGAATTCTTCGTTTTTAGCAACAAAGTCTGTTTCAGAGTTTACTTCTATAACAACACCTTTTTTGCCATCTTCTGAAATTAATGCAGTAGTTAAACCTTCAGCTGCAATTCTGTCTGCTTTTTTAGATGCCTTTGAAAGTCCTTTTTCTCTTAAATAATCCATTGCCTTTTCGATATCACCATTTGTTTCTTGTAAAGCTTTTTTGCAGTCCATCATACCTGCGTTAGATTTGTCTCTAAGTTCTTTTACCAATGCTGCTGTTATTT
>CAZJKK010000030.1:16140-17784 GCA_964546605.1 uncultured Clostridia bacterium | reverse complement strand
TGATTTTTTTAAATCTATTTTATATAATCGTTATATTAATAAGAGAATAACGAAAAAAATTTTTTCTGGAGAAAAAAATGAAATTAATTAAATCTGTTGATGCAGTAGGTCACATATTGTGCCATGATATTACTCAAATTATAAAGGATGTAACAAAGGATGTTGTTTTTAAAAAGGGACACGTAGTAAGAGAAGAAGATATTCCTGTATTGTTGTCAGTTGGAAAAGAAAATTTATATATTTGGGAAAAGCAAAAGGGAATGCTTCATGAAAATGAGGCGGCACAAATATTATATGACATATGCAAAAATGATTACATGGTGCCATCAGCAGTCAAAGAAGGTAAAATTGAATTAACAGCTGATGTGGACGGACTGTTTAAACTAGATGTTGAAAAGCTGTTTAGAATAAATAGTCTTGGAGAAATGATTATTGCTGCAAGACATGGCAATACTGCTGTTAAAAAAGGTGACAAATTAGCTGGTACAAGAATTATTCCTTTAATAATAGAAGAAGAAAAAATGAAAAAGGCTCAAGAACTTGGCGGACACAAGCCCATTATGGAAATAATGCCTTTTAAGCATAAGCATGTGGGAATTGTAACAACCGGCAGTGAAGTGTTTCACGGAAGAATAAAAGATACATTTGGCCCTGTTGTAATGGATAAATTTCAAGAATTTGACGTGGAAATACTAGGTCAAACAATTGTTGATGATAATAAAGAAGATATAACAAATTCAATTTTTTCTTATATTGAAAATGGAGCTGACATTGTAGTATGCACCGGTGGAATGAGCGTTGACCCTGATGATTGCACACCCGGAGCTATTAAGAATACAGGAGCTGAAATAATAACATATGGAGCGCCTGTATTACCAGGAGCAATGATATTAATTTCATATTATAATCACAATGGAAAGAAAGTTCCTATAATTGGTCTTCCAGGTTGCGTTATGTATTCTAAGCGCACTATTTTTGACTTGATTTTACCGAGATTAATGGCAGATGATAATATTACAAAGGATGAAATCAGCAGGCTTGGACAGGGTGGATTATGCTTGAACTGTAAAGTTTGTACATATCCTAATTGCGGATTTGGAAAAGGTATGTAGTGGTTAGTTGCAGACTCGTTTTTTAGTATTGATTTTTTCCTGAATGTTGGATAGAATGGAAATAATTATTTTCTGATCCGAAAAATAAATAAAAGGAGTAATCAATGAAAACTAAATTAACTGAGCTGTTAAATATTAAATATCCTATAATTCAAGGTGCAATGGCTTGGGTGTCTGAGGCAAACTTGGCAGCTGCTGTTTCAAATGCAGGAGGTGCAGGTATTATTGCCACCGGAGGAAGAGAAGTTTCTTGGGTTAAGGAGCAAATAGAGTTAGCTAAATCATTAACTGACAAGCCATTTGGAGTTAATATTGTTCTTATGGATAAAGCTAAGGATGAAATTATAGAATTAGTATGTAATGAAAAGGTTAAGTTTGTAACATTGGGAGCAGGAAATCCTGTCCCATATATTGAAGTGTTTAAAAAGGTTGGAATAAAGGTAATACCTGTTGTACCTAACCTTAAGCTTGCTAAAAGAGTGGAAGACAATGGTGCGGATGCTTTAATAATTGAAGGTATGGAAGCTGGGGG
>CAZJKK010000030.1:2551-16130 GCA_964546605.1 uncultured Clostridia bacterium | reverse complement strand
ACAACCATGGCTTTAATGACTCAAGTCATTCCTGAAATTAATATTCCTGTCATTACTGCCGGCGGTTTTTCAGATGGCAGAGGATTAGCTGCAGCTTTAGTTATGGGGGCTTCCGGTATACAAATGGGCACAAGGTTTTATGCTTCTAAAGAGTGCACCGCTCATATAAACGCTAAGAATGCCATAGTAAATGCAGGGGATACAGATACTGAAATAACAGGATATCTTCGTGGAAGCTCTGTAAGAGGCTTGAAAAACAAGATGACAGAAAAGTACATAGAGCTAGAAAAAGAAAATGCACCTTATGAACAGCTACATGATTTAGTTGTTGGTTCAAGCAGAAAGGCTCCTGTTGATGGTGATGTTGAATGGGGGAATGTTCAAGCCGGACAAAGCTTATCTGTTATTAAATCCATTGACAGCTGTGAACAAATAGTACAAAAAATTATTTCAGATGCAAAAATATCAATTGAGAATTTATGCTTGAAATAAATGAAGGTTCTGCTGACTTAAGACGTGATGGAAAGGCAATTGGATATTAAAAAAAAATTCAAGCAATAAATGAGCTTGAATTTTTTATTGAAAAATTCACATATTATGATATAATAAATACAAAAATGAAAAAAAAGACTAACGTCTTTTTCTGATATGTATTTATTGAATCTGTGTGAAGCAAGCCGTATTAACGGCTTGCATTTATGATATAATGAAAAAATATGCTAAAGATGAAATACATGAAATTTTTAAAAAATATGTAAGAAAATGTGAATTGCTTAGGAGTAAGATATGATAAATTTTAATAAAATAACAATTGAAGATAAAGAATGGATAGTACCTTTATTAAAGGAATCTGATTTTTCGGGTTGTCACCAAAACTTTGGGAACTTATTTGCGTGGAAGGATATAAATAATACCTATGTTGCAAATGTCAATGGATTCCTGGCGGTTAAGGAATCAATAAATGATGCAAAAGATGCATATTTTTATCCTGCAGGAAAAGGTGATATTAAATTAGTAGTTGAAGAAATGATAAAGGATGCTAATGATAGGGGCAATAAGTTTATGTTTTTAGGCTTGTCTGCTGAAAACGTGGAAGAGTTAAATGAACTGTTTCCGGGAAAATTTGTTTTTGAAGAGGTAAGAAGCGATTTTGACTATGTTTATTTGTTGGAAAAGATGATTAATTTAAAGGGAAAAAAGCTGCACGGCAAAAGGAATCACATAAATGTATTTAAGAAAAACAACCCAATTTGGTCTTTTGAACCCATAAGCCCTGAAACTTTGGGAGAATGCTTGGAAATGAACAAGGAATGGTGCAAGGAAATAGGTTGTAAGGATGATGAAGATTTATTAAATGAAAATTGTGCTACTAAATATTTCATGAAATATTTTAATGAACTTGGTCTTGATGGAGGAATAATAAGAGTTGAGGATAAGATTGTTGCTTATACATTAGGTGAAGTTTTAAATTCTGATACATATGTAATTCATATTGAAAAAGCATTTAAAAGCGTTCAAGGTGCTTACCCCATGATAAATCGCAATTTTGCAGAGTGGGTGCAAAATAAATATCCTCACTTGATTTATGTTAACAGAGAAGAAGACATGGGATTAGAAGGACTTCGAAAGGCAAAGCTTTCTTATTATCCCGATAAGATGGAAGATAAATATAGAGCAGAGCTGGCAATATAATTAATAATTCAGGAGAGTAAAATGAAAAATAAATATTATTCACAGCCATTATACAGACCTCCTTCTGAAGCAAGAAGCCTTATATTACAGGTAACAGAGGGGTGTTCTCACAATAAATGCAGATTTTGCTACATGTATAAATGTAAAGACTTCAGATTAAAGTCAAAGGAAGAAATCATTGAGCATATCGAGTGGTTAAAGCCTATGTACAAAAATACCGACAGAATTTTTTTAGCAGATGGGAATGTTTTGTGTTTAAAAACTGAAAAGCTATTAGAATTATTAGAATATATAAAAGGAGAATTTCCTCGTGTTCAAAGGATTAGTTCATATTCCGGACCGCTTGATTTATTAAGAAAATCAAGTGATGAGCTTAAATTAATCAAAGAAGCTGGTTTAGAGCTTCTTTACATGGGTGTTGAAAGTGGATCTGATAAGGTTCTATCCTTAATGTCAAAGGGAGTATCACAAAAAGAAATGATCGAAGCCGGACAAAAGGCAATACAGGCCGGATTTAAGTTTTCCTGTATGATTATATCAGGGCTTGGGGGTACAGAATATATGGAAGAACATGCTATAGAATCAGCCAAGGTTATTTCTGCAATAAACCCTCACTATTTTTCTCTTTTAAGATTAGTGGTTGAAGAAGATTCCGAGCTTGCAGAGGATGTGAGACAGGGGAAATTTCATTTGTTGACACCGACCCAGGTTCTTGATGAAAATATTATAATGCTGGAAAATATGGAACTTACAGATTGTATTTTCAGGGCTAACCACGTGTCAAACCATGTAAATCAATCAGGAACATTAAACAGGGATAAAGATATGCTTATAAAAAGTCTTAAAGATTTAAGAAGCAACCCCGATTTCATCCCTACTGTCTTCGATCAGCTATAAAAATAATATTAAAGATTTGGTGGTAGGCTGACAGGATTTAATCCGCCAAATCTTTGTTCTCTGTATACTCTGGTTATTTCGTTCCATGTTGCTTCATTGACTATTCCTGTTACCTCCAGGCCAAAGAGAGATTGAAATGCTCTCACAGCCCTATCGGTTTCTTCATCAAATGTTCCAGCGGAATTTAGGGGAGGAATGGTTGGTATTGTTAAGGATATATACTGTAGCATTTCTTGAATTATAAAAACGCCTGGTTTCCGGTCTCCTAGGGAAAGTTCAGCGCCTGGAAATCTTAAGGCAGGAATATAAACATTTTCAGTAGGTATGGTTTCAAAAATGCCGAGTACAGTATTATAAAGAAGTAATATAGCTTCGCTATCTAATGCACCTGTTGGCTCAAGTCCCATAAGCTTTTGAAATTCAACCACAGCTCTCTGTGTTTGGTTGTCAAATATACAGGTATAGGCAACAGTCGGTATGGTTGGATAAAAAAGTGATAATACATCTAAAAAATATTGTATAACTGAAACAGCGGGTCGTATATCTCCTTTCAATAACAAACCACGGGTTAAGTTAATTATTTGTTCATAAATAGAGCCTTCTACAGTCAATTCTCCTAGTTTTTCAACCGCAACATATATTTGCCTAATTCTATAAAATGTAGCCTCATCAATTATGCCGGTAACAGGTAAATTAAAAATCCTTTGAAAAGCCATGACTGCTGCTACTGTAGATGGACCATAATACCCGTCAACAGGTTCGATTACAGGTATAGCTGGAAAGTTCATTGCAATTCTGTTTAATCCTAGTTGCTGTCTCAATATAATTATACTGGAATCACCTGGTATAAGAGGTTCTCCGGGATAGGATAATCCAATTCCTCCTACAGGTGCATTTACTACAAGGGATATGTCATCACCATAATAATATTGTAAAATTTCCATCGGAGTATAACCTTGATTAGCTAAATCAACAGTTCCCCACTGATGCAATCCATCGCACTGAACAGCCCTGCCATCACAAAATGTGGCATAAAGGGGTATAACTTGACCATTTCTTATTATGTATTGGTTGAATATTTCATCTACAATAACGCTGATATTGTCATAAATACCTCTGTTATATACAAATGCCTGATCATATCTTGTGGAGTTTGTTATATCAAAATTATACCCTCTTGAAGGATACCATTCCAACACAATTCTGTTTAAAGCAACAGATACAATCGCATGAATATTTGCTCTTAGTGCATTTTCTGGCCATGTAGGATAAAGCTCTGAGGATGCAACATTTTTTATATAATCTATGAAAGGAACGGTTACATTTTCAGCTTCTTCATCAGGAGCTCCTAAATGCACGGTTATATATTCAGGTATGACAACAAACGCTGTAGGAGGCCCTCCAGGAATTACAATCCTTTGTATTTGCTGCATAGCAATTTGATTATTCTTCTTTTCAATCATCATAAAAGTCACCTTTATAATTTTCTTAAAATGGATGGTATTTTAGTATATGTAATATTTATAATTTTGAGATAAATAATGGCAGTATTAAAGTTAAAAGATGTTGCAGTTTTGAGAAAACGATTTTATATTGACAAAATTTCACACAGTTGTTATACTTAAGAAAAATATTGCGAAAGGAGAACGTAATGGGTAAATTTGTTGTAAAAGAAGTAAAATCAGGTATAAAGTTTGATTTAAAAGCAACTAATGGACAAGTTATTGCTACATCAGAGGTTTACAAAACAAAGACCACATGCTTAAAAGGAATAGAAAGTGTTCGCAAAAATGCTCCAATTGCTAATTTAGAAAATCAAACTGTTGAAGGATATGAGGTTGCAAAAAATCCTAAGTTTGAAGTATATACCGACAAATCAGGCGAATTTAGATTCCGTTTGAAAGCCAAAAATGGTGAAATAATTGCTACATCTGAAGGTTATAAAAAAATTGACAGCTGCTTAAATGGAATAGAAAGTGTTCGTAAAAATGCTCCAGAAGCAGTGGTTGAAACATTAGAAGCTGCAACAGCTGAATAATTACATAAAAAAATAAATTAATGAAGACTCTCCTGAAAAGGGGAGTTTTTTTCACTTTAAATAATTATGTGGAAAAACCTGATAATATGATATAATCAATTATTAGCTTTTTTAGGTAAACTGGAATGAAAGTGGTGATAATATCAAAAAAATTATTGTAATAAGTGAAGGAGCAAATACTGGACTAAGAATATCCACACAATTGAATTTATTGCTGGGAAAATATGTTGATGCAGAATACATAATGCTGTCTGAACTTAAATCGAAGAAGGTTGAAGCGGATTTGGTTCTCTATACAAGTGCATATTTTAAAATTAGAGCATCGCGATATATAGATTCCAATATACCTGATTTAATAGCAAGGAGAGTAATTGATCACAAGAATATTAAAGAAATCATTAGCATAGAAGAAAATAAGGATGTATTGTTTATAAATGACAGCTATGAGTCAACTAGCGAGGCGATAAAGCAGTTAATTGATCTTGGATTGGATCATATAAGATATAACCCTTACTATCCTGGGTGTACCTCATATCCAATGTTGGATATCGCCATAACAACTGGTGAAGTTCAGTTAGCTCCGTATAAGCCAGAAAGACTCATTGATATTGGTACTAGAATGCTGGATGTGCATACTATTCTTGAGGTTGCATCTATACTGGGATGTAAAAAATATATTAATGAAAGCTTAATTGTTGGATACATAAGAGATATAATAGATATATCCAAAGAAATTGACGAAAGTCGAAGGGCGTATTATGAATCTGAGCAAATGCTGCAGCTTATAGTAAATAATCTGGATTATGGTGTTTGTTTTATAAATAATGAAGGTAAAATCATGAGTTCAAACTCAAAATTTGAGTATATTTTCGGCCTTAAGAAAAAGGATTTGCTTTCTAAAAATATCGAAAATTTATTTAATTTGGATTTGATGAATTTAAAATCAAAAAATAAGTTTGTTACTAAAATTGAAAATAAAGAAGTAACTGTAGAACTTAGTCAAGTTAATTTTACAAAAAAATTCGGCTTTATAGTTTCTGTTAGGATAAATAAGGAATTACATTCAGATGCGAAAACTACTCATCAAATTAATACTTATGTTGAAAGAAAATTGCATAATTTCAGTGATTATTTAACGGTTAACAAAAATGTGAAAAATATTTTAAATCGAGCTAAAAAGTTTTCAAAAAGCGATGCAACTGTTTTAATTACAGGCGAAAATGGAACTGGAAAAGAAATAATGGCCCAAGCTATACATATGAACTCATACAGATGTAACAAGGCCTTTGTTCCTATAAACATTGCAACAATTTCTGAAAGCTTAGTTGAAGCAGAGCTGTTTGGTTATGAAGAAGGAACATTTACAGGAGCAGTAAAAGGCGGAAGAATGGGAATATTTGAAATTGCCAATGGAGGCACTATTTTTATTGATGAAATAGGTGATGTTCCTGTTGAAACTCAAACTAAGCTTCTAAGGGTACTTGAGGAGAAGAGAATTAGAAAAATTGGTGCAGCTGAAGAATTAACTGTGGATGTAAGAATCATTGCCGCTACCAACAAAAATCTGGTAGAGATGATAAAAGAAAACAAATTTAGAATGGATTTGTTCTACAGATTAAATATGCTCCCCCTAGAAACCATACCCTTGCGAAAAAGAAGAGATGACGTTGAATATCTTTTGAAGCATTTCATTAATATAAATTTAAAGGACAAAAAAATTGATACCATAGAAGAATTTTTTGATAAAGAAACTTCTGATTTTTTACTAAATTACCAATGGCCTGGTAATGTAAGAGAGCTGTTGAATCTTATAGAATATCTTATTCTTATTTATGAAGGAGAAAAAATAGGAAAGTCATATCTACACAGTTTCATGTATGAAGTGGAAAAGGACAATGATATATTTTTAGATTCTAATGAAATATGGGTTCTAAATCAGTTTTATGGAAATGAATATGAAATGCTTGGAAGAACTAGAATTACTGAAATTGCAAAAGAAAAACACGAAGACATGGGTGAAGGTAAAATCAGAAAGATTCTCAGCAGCTTAAAAGATAAGCGGCTAATTGCTGACTTTGGGAAAAAAGGGTCAAGAATTACAGAACTAGGTAAAGAAACTGTTAAAAGATATTTAAGTCATGCTTGGTTAAATTAAACCAATGCATGGCTTTTTTTATCCAATAAATACTTTGTGAAAGTATATAATGGAAAATTCTTAAATGTAACAATTTTTAAAATTTGTTGAAAAATTAGCTAAATTAAAGTTTTTTTCGAAAAATTAAATTTAATTTTGTTAATTGGAATAAAGATTGCATATTAATAAGTTGATTATAATTTTGGAGGAGAAAAGATGGAAAATAACGAAAAAATGAAGAAGAAACCTACGTTCACACAGTCAATAGCACCTATAATTTTTATGATGATAGCTTTGATTGCTGGTGTTGGCTACATGAAAATGAAGGCAGAGCCGATATTGATTTTAGTAGCATTTTTAGCAGGAACAATTGCAATTAGTCTTGGTTATACATGGAGTGAAATGGAGAAGGGAATAGTTGAAAAAATATCCATGTCCATGCCTGCAATATTAATTTTATGGAGTGTTGGTGCACTTATTGGAGGTTGGATGTTTTCAGGGGTAATTCCAATGTTTATTTATTATGGAGTACAAATTATCGACCCTAAGTTTTTATTAGTTACAGCATTTTTAATTACTGCAGTATTTTCAACAATAACAGGAACATCATGGGGTTCAGCTGGCACTATAGGTGTTGCCATAATGGGTATAGCGGCAGGTTTGGGAGTTTCGCTTCCTGCAACTGCCGGTGCTGTAGTGGCAGGCTCGTATTTTGGAGACAAATTATCTCCTTTATCAGATACAACAAATTTAGCTCCATTAGCTGCAGGTTCAACATTGTATGAACATATTAAGCACATGCTTTACACAACTATTCCAGCAACTATAGTATCATTAATAGTATATTTTATTGCAGGAATGGGTTCAAGTGGCGCTGGAAACACAGCGGAGGCAGTGAGTGTATTGCAAGCAAATTTGGATGCAATGTTTAATTGGAATATTATCTTGTTGATTCCGGTTATACTCATAATCGCGGGATCTTTTGCAAAGTGGCCTACAATTCCTACTATGTTAGGTAGTGCTTTGATTTCAGTTTTTATAGGAGTTTTTACTCAGGGATTTACTTTAAAAAATGGATTTTTATCTCTTATAAACGGTTTTAATATTACTATGACCGGTTATGAGGGAGAATTAACTAAAGATATTTTAACTCTCTTAAACAGAGGTGGAGCAGTATCTATGGCAGGAACTACAATATTAGTTTTCTGCGCTATGGGTTTTGCGGGCATAATGAGCATAACAGGTATGTTGGATGTTGTTCTTGAAGCAATAACAAGCAGAGTGAAAACTACAGCAGGAATTATTATTTCAACAATAGCATCTTGTTTCACTGTTGCATTTGTTACAGGTAATTCTTATTTATCAATATTGCTTCCTGGTCAATTATTCAACTCTGTTTATAAGCAATATAATTTACAAGCTAAGAACTTATCAAGAACTTTGGAAGACTCTGGTACTGTGTTGGTTCCCCTTATTCCGTGGTCAGCTGCAGGTGCATATATGACTGCTACATTAGGCGTAGGTACACTTGAATATTTGCCTTGGGCTGTTTTGTGTTATATGGGAATAGTATTTGCAATTATATTCGCTATAACAGGAATTGGTATTGCATATATTGACCCTTCAAAAAAAGTTAAATAGGATGTGAATTTATGATATTAATTAAAAATATTGAGGTTTTTGCTCCTAATAGCAAAGGCATTAAAGATGTCTTGGTTGTTAACGGAAAAATAACTTTGATAGAAGATAATATAGACAGGTTTTCTGATAAAATAAAAATTATTGATGGTTCAGGAAAAAAGCTGTTGCCAGGATTTATAGATAATCATGTGCATATAACAGGAGGAGGGGGAGAAGGAAGTTTTAAAACCCGTGTTCCTGAAATTACATTATCAAAGCTTGTTGAAGGCGGAATAACTACTGTAGTAGGATTGTTAGGCACAGATTCTGTTACAAGAAATGTAGAAAATTTAGTTGCCAAAGCTAAAGCATTAAAAGAGGAAGGGATATCTGTATATGCTGCAACCGGTTCATATGGATACCCATCTGTGACTGTTACAGGTTCTGTGAAGAAAGACATTGCTTTTATAGATGAAATTATAGGAGTTAAAATAGCTTTATCAGACCACAGATCCCCTAGTATATCTTATGATGAATTGGCAAGGTTAGCATCCGATGCAAGAGTTGCAGGCATGCTGTCCGGTAAGGCTGGCATAGTGATTGCACACATGGGCAACGGAAATGCTGGACTTGGTTTGATTAATGAAATTCTTGAAAAAACAGAGTTACCTGTTAAAACTATAAGACCTACACATGTGAACAGAAAAAAGGAACTTTTATTAGAAGCTTTTGATTATGCGAAAAAGGGTGGCATAATAGATTTGACCTGCGGAATATCAGATGATATGTCTCCGTCAAAAGCAATCAACCATGCTGAAAAAATGAATGTGCCTCTTGAAAATATTACTGTAAGCTCGGATGGATATGGAAGTTGGTCAAATTATGATGAAAACGGCAACTTGAAAGAAATTGGAGTATCATCTGTTAGCAGTTTGTTTCATGAATTTAAAGTAATGGTTGAGGATTGTAAATATACAATTGATAAAGCTTTGAGGTTTTTTACTTCAAATGTGTCTAAAGCTCTTGAAATTTATCCTAAAAAGGGTGCCCTACAGACAGGTTCAGATGCTGATATGTTAATTGTTGATGAAAACTTAAATATAGAAACCGTTATAGCAAATGGATTTGTAATGATGGAAAACAAGAAAGTCCTGGTAAAAGGAACATATGAATAAATGAAACCATGACTATCCAAAGAATCTGTTGCTAACCAAAAGTAGTTGTATAATTATCTTTTTTCCATGCTATAATAGCTATGGGTGATTTTATTGATAATAAATAAGAAAAAATTGAGTTGGGCACCGGTTTTAATATGGATGGTAATGATCTTTTTATTTTCAGCCCAACCAGCCACTAAGTCGAATGAGCTAAGCACGGGTTTTACAAGAGTTTTGATAGAAATATTGGGAAAAATACTGCCTGTAGAAATAGAAACAAGCACTATAATTAAATCAGTTGGTCAGCTAAATCATTATATTCGAAAATTTGCGCATTTTTCTGTTTATCTAGTTCTTGGAATTTTAGTCTGGAGGGCATTAACAAAGAGTAAATATAAAAACAAAAAATTCATAACAGCATTAATAATCTGTGTAATTTATGCTGCAACAGATGAGTTGCATCAGTTGTTCGTTCCGGGAAGGGGCGGTCAGCTTAAAGATGTTTTTATTGACAGCCTGGGAGCTCTTGTGGGAATAACCCTAAGTGAAATAATGTATAAATTGAAAAGGAAACAGGCGCAACAGACGTAACAGAAGCAAAAAAAGAAGGGGGAACACTATGTTAGAAAGTAGTGTTCCCTTTAATATTTTTCCAATTAACAATTGTTCGAACCTTGTCTCCAACAGAATATATATGATTTTTATCTGTGCTTATGGTTCTCAATATCATTTTATCTTTTGTCAGTAATATATATTCTATGAATTGTCCTTTAAAGCTTTTTTCGATTATTTCCATTTCTTCTCCGTCATTATGAAAATATACATCTTCAAGACGTGAAAATCGATTGTTTTTTTCATCGTAATTAGTGCTTCCTATAAAGTCCAATGAAAACTTCGAGGCAGGGTTTTCATAAAGCTCCTCAGGTTCAGAAAGCTGAACCAATTCTCCTTTGTTCATAAGCATAATCCTATCTGCTATGGAAAATGCTTCTTCCTGGTCATGAGTAACAAAAATAGTTGTAATATTTAATTCTTTTTGAATTTGCTTTATTTCCGCCCTAAGTTCTAATCTTAGCTTTGCATCCAAGTTTGACAGGGGTTCATCTAATAAAAGAAGCTTTGGGCGCTTAATTAGACCCCTTGCAACAGCAACTCTTTGCTGTTGTCCGCCGCTTAGCTGAGAAGGTTTTTTATGTGCTTCGCCTTCTAAATGAACTTTTTCAAGCATTTCAATACCCATTACTCTAGCCTGACTTTTTTTAATACCTTCAAACTTAAGTCCATAAATAACATTTTCAAGGACGCTCATGTGGGGAAAGAGACCATAGGATTGAAAAACTGTGGAAACAGGTCTATCTTCAGGAGGCAGGTTAGTGATGTCTATGTTGTCTAAAATAATGCTGCCGTTATCCAGCTTCAAAAACCCTCCAATAGCTCTTAATATGGTAGTCTTGCCGCATCCGGAGGGTCCCAATATGGTTAAAAGCTCTCCCTGCTTAACTGAAAATGACACATTTAAAACAGCAGTTACTTGATTATATTTTTTTGTTAAATTGCTTGTATTTAGATACATTGTGCCTCCTTTGTTATTAACTACAATAAAACTTTATTTTTTGCTTTTTACAATGCCTTTATATAAGGCTATATTAACGGTCATAGTAATAAGTATTATTAAAATAGCTATGACTGAACCAACATTATATTTACCGCTTTGAATTACTTCAAACATTACAATTGTCGCAACCTTTTGACCGGGATAGACTAAAAATATTATGGAGCCTACAGTTGTCATGGTAGCGGTAAAGCTGTTTGCAAAGGATACAAATAAATTTTCTTTGCTCATTGGTATTACAATATCTTTAAATACATCTAAATCCATGCCGCCCATATCTTTCACTGAATTCACTGTTTCCATATTTATTTGATTGGCAGCCTCTATTCCGATTTTCGAAGCAAATGGCAGCTGTTTGAACAAAACATTTAAAACCACTATGGCTGCGGTGCCTGTTAAGAAAAATGGAGCTCCTCTGAATGCGAGGATATAGCCAATTCCAAAGAATGAGCCTGGTATAATATAGGGCATGGTAGCAATAAAATCAATGGTATTCATAAAGGGTAGCTTTCTTATTTGCAAATAATATCCCAGTATCAAACCTAAAATAGCTCCAATGGAACCTGATAAGAATGAATAAACTATGCTTCTTACAAATGTTCCTGAAATATGCGGTCTTGTATCAATAAAGTTTTGCAAAGTAAAATAAGAAATGCCCATTTTCTTTTTAGTAAATGCAGCAGCAAAAATTGAAAGGTATTGCATGAGTATAAGTATTACAAATAAGAGTGAAATAGCTTTAAATAAATTATATATAAAGCCTTTAGGCAATAGAATGTCTTCATCTGGTTCACTTAACTCGTATGTATTTAAGCTGTTTATGTTTTTTCTGTAAACAATAAATGCTAACAAAGCAGGAATAAACAGGATTACATTAATAACTGAAGCACGTTTAATATCTCCATATGCCACCATGCTCATGTATGCTTCTGTTGCCATAGTGTTGTAATTTCCGCCGATAATTGCTGGCGTTGCAAAGTCAGATAAACTTCTTACAAAGGTTAAAAGAGCTATTATGAGAATGGTTGGCTTAAGCATGGGAAGAACTATGTCCTTAACAACTGAGCCGGTGCTTGCCCCAAGATCCCTTGCAGACTGTATTATTTTGGGGTTTAATCGGGATAGAGAGCCAATAACCACTAGGCCATTAAGGGAAATAAAGCCTAAGGATTGCATTAGGACTATTCCAACCATACCGTATGTATTTAAAGTAAGTCCCAATAAGTCATATGTTATAAATCCTCTTCTTCCGAAAAGATTAATATATGAAAGTGCAGTAACGAATGGTGGAGAAATCATAGTAAGCATCATAATCAAATTAATAATTTTTTTTAATTTTTTGTTGCAGGCAAGACAATAAATTCCTATTGATACTGCTGCCAGAGTAGATAAGGCTGTTGAAAGAGCTGCCACAGTAAGGCTATGCTTAACAAGATGCATGTCCTTATTTATAAAATTTTTGAATAGGCTAAAGCTTAAATTTCCATCAGCAAAGATGGCTTGATAAAAAACACATAAAAAAGGATATAGAATAAAAATTATAACCAAGGAATAAACAATAAATATGAGTAATTTATCGAGAGCTTTCTTAAAACTTTTCATATGTTCCACCTCAAAATGGAGTATAGCATTTATTTACATAATAGTAAATACAAAGAGCACCCGGAAGTGCTCTTAATAGTTATTAATTATCTGCTTTCTTTGTTGCTTGTTAATTCCTGCCACTGTGCAAGTATTCCTTCTCTTTGCGTTCCAAATGTAGAAAGATCCTGTTCAATAAGCTTGTCTTTAGGAAGTCCGATTTCAAAGCCTTTTATTCCAGGCTTTATCATTTGTGCTCCGTCCTTGCCGTCAAGCTCTGCTAATAGCTGTTGGTTTTCATCCTTAAGCATGAAATCAACAAATGCCTTTGCAACATCAACGCCTTGTCCGTTTTTAAATATGGCAACACCTTCAGGAACCCAAGGTATTCCTTCTTCCGGCCAAATTATTTCAAGTGCGTTTTCATTTGCTAAGTCAAAAGGCTTTTTTGCTACAGGAATAATGCCTATGGCAAATTCTCCTGCTATTACCTTCTCTTGTGGGTCTCCTCCGCGCTTGCCGTAAAATGGTATGTTTTCGTTAAGCATTGCAAAGTAATTCCAAGCTTGCTCTTCACCCATTAAATCTATGAGTCCCTTTACTACAGCATAGTTTGTACCTGAAATAGTAGGGTTGGACATTATTATTTCGTCTTTGTACTTAGGATCTGCTAAGTCATTCCATGACTGTGGAACTTCTAGATTTTTTTCCTGCAATAAACCTGGGTTAACCATGAATCCTACAACTGTAATACCTTTTGATAGCCAATATCCTTCTGCATCCTTGTACGCTGCAGGGACTGTTTCTGCTTCAGGTGAAAAATATTGTTCTAATAGTCCGTCAGTTTT
>CAZJKK010000030.1:0-2451 GCA_964546605.1 uncultured Clostridia bacterium | reverse complement strand
GGTTCTTGAGCAGGTGCCTCATTTGCCGGTTGTTGGTTTTCAGTTTTATTTGGCTCAGCTGGAGCATTATTGCTGCATGCTGCTAAACTTAAAACCATTAATACAGCTAATAAGACTGCTAGAATTTTTTTCATTTAATGTTTCTCCTTTTTTTGCTATATATTGTGAAATCTAGCTGTATATTATCATACATATCTATTAAAAATAAAATGAATTAAAGTTATGTTTAAGCATTGTATTATAAAAATTTTCTATTTGATTATATGTATGTTTAATGGTAATTTTAATGTATTGTATCTATAGGAGTTTATTATGTTAGTTGATATGCATTTACATGAAAAAACATATTCCCCTGATTCATTTCAAGGACTGAAGGAAATGGTTGAAACAGCAAAAAAAAGAGGCCTTGATGCCATTTGCATTACAGACCATGACAACATGGGATTAAAACATTTTGCAGAACAATATTCTAAGGAAATAGGATTTCCCATATTTGTCGGAGTAGAATTTTTTTCGCTGCAGGGAGATATTACCGCATTTGGTATTGACCAAATACCAAGTAAACGAATAGATGCACAGGACTTCGTAAATTATGTGAACCAAAAAGGAGGAGTTTGTTTTTCTTGCCATCCTTTCAGGAACAATAATAGGGGGCTCAGAGAAAAATTAACTGAGGTTAAGGGGCTTACTGGAGTTGAAGTTTTAAACGGAAGCACACCATATTTTGAAAATAAAACCGCATTTTTATATTCAAAACAACTGAACCTCATGCCCATTGGAGCCAGTGATGCCCATGATTTAGATCAGCTGGGAAAATACGCTACATGGTTTCCAAAAATGGTTTATTCTCTTCATGATTTTGTATCACAAATTAAAACCGGCATATCAAAGCCCGCCATATTAAGTACGAATGGTTATAAAATAATTGAAGCAATTTAATATATGAAATGAAACCCAATAGGAAACTTGCGGGTTTTTTTATTCTTGAACAGATTTTATTATGGGTGTATAATGTATTAGAAGTAAAACAGCGGGGGTACATATGAACATAGTTGTAACGGGCGGAGCAGGGTATATTGGCTCACATACTTGTGTAGAGTTACTGAATGAAGGACATTCAGTTATAGTTTTAGACAACCTAAGCAACAGCAAATTGGATGTTATTAGCAAGATTAAGCAAATAACAGGAAAGGATTTAATGTTTTATGAAATTGACGCAACTGATGAAAATGCAGTTAACCTAGTTTTTGAAAAACATAAAATTGATGGAGTAATTCATTTTGCAGGATTGAAAGCTGTGGGAGAATCAGTGGAAAAACCACTTGCATATTATTACAATAATTTGGTAAGCACTATGACTTTGGCCAAAGCATGCAAGAAATATGGGGCGAATAAATTTGTTTTCAGTTCATCTGCAACGGTTTATGGAAATAACCAGGTGCCTTTTAATGAAGAAATGAGTCTTTTGCCAACCACTAATCCATATGGTGAGACAAAATCAATGAGTGAAAGAATTTTAACTGATTTTGCATCATCATATCCTGAGTTTTCTGTTGCTTTACTCAGATATTTTAATCCTGTGGGAGCCCATGAAAGCGGCTTGATTGGTGAAGCGCCTAATGGTATACCTAACAATTTAATGCCATATATTACTCAGGTAGCAAAGGGGAAGTTAAGCAGGCTTCGCGTGTTTGGTAATGATTATCCCACAGTTGACGGAACAGGGGTAAGGGATTATATTCATGTGGTGGATTTAGCTGAAGGTCATGTTAAAGCACTAAATAATCTTACACCTGGTGTGCATGTATATAATTTAGGTACTGGTCAAGGTACTTCTGTTTTGCAACTTATAAAGGCTTTTGAAGAAGCTAATGATATAGATGTACCCTATGAAATTACTGAGAGAAGAGCAGGGGATATAGCTGAATGCTATGCTGATGCTTCTAAAGCAGAAAGAGAGCTTAATTGGAAAGCAAAAAGAAATATTGTTCATATGTGCAAGGATGCTTGGAGATTTGAAAAAAATTATGAGATAAAAAAAGATTAGGTATGGAGGAAGAAAAAAATGAAAGCTTATGACTTAATTAACAAAAATGAATTGGAAGTTACATATGACAGCCTGGTTGAATTAATGAGAAACAACAGACAGGTTGACTTGATTCTTTATGAAAAGAAAACAGATGCAGACGGATACTTAACATGGGATGCTGAGCATTGGACAATAGTAACCAATAACAGATTTATGAGATGCTATTCTTTAGGAGACAGACAATTAAGAGATTATACACAGCACAATATTTATGATTTAAAAAATGATTTTAAACCTGAAGAAGCAAAGGAAATACAAATTAATTAAAAAAGCAAAGGAACAGTGCATTCCATAATGCACTGTTCTTTTTGTGCGCCCAGCATGGGCGACAGCTTGACGGTGAAAGTCCGTTATGGGGCTTG
>CAZJKK010000029.1:0-17821 GCA_964546605.1 uncultured Clostridia bacterium | reverse complement strand
CTTCTCCAATTACATCTTCAACAATTTCAAACTCTGACAATTCATCTAATTCTGCTATATCTGGATTATTACTTTCCTTCAGACCAACCATCATATCTAAGGTACTGCATCCTGTTATACTAAATGCTAAACAAATGATTAATAATAGAGATATAATCTTATTATAAGCCAATTTTCAAACCCTCCTCACGTCTTTATATTTACTATTATATTTAGCATGTACAAAACTTATGACTATAATAAATAAAAAAACAAGCAGCAAAGTGAACAGTCTCATTCACCAAATTGCAGGCATACAAAAATCGCAGGTTGATTTCCTGCGATTCGTATAATATTTATTAATACTTTTATTTCATCATAATAATTCCTGCCATGAGACCTCTTTTGCCTCCTTGACCTCTGTGGGAGAAAAACAAGTCATTGTTGCACTTGGTGCAAAAACTTGCTACTTCAATATTTTCTTCCTTTACTCCTTCTTTCATGAGTAAATATTTATTTAGTTCCCAAAGATTGAAATGGTATTTGGGAGATTTGATTTCCATGAAACGTATGAATTCTTCATTTTCATTTATAAACATGTCTGCAACATCTTTGTCAACCTCAAAGCAGCACTTGCCTAGGGATGGACCAATGGCTGTTATAATGTCACTTGGATTTGAGTTAAATTTTTCTTTTAGTTCCTTTATCATTTTGCCAGTAATATTTAAAAATGTTCCTCTCCATCCTGCGTGAGCTAAGGCTACAACCTTTTTAACAGGATCGTAATAAAATATTGGAGTGCAGTCAGCATGAAAAGTCATTAATGCCAAGCTTTTCTTATCTGTGTATATACCATCTATATCATGGTATTGTGCGGGTTTAAATACATAACCTTTGTGTTCATCTGTTACATACTTTATGTTGTTTGTATGGGTTTGATTTGTTTCGACAATATCATTTACATCAAAGCCAAATTTTTCTGCCATTATTTCAATGTTTCTTTTTATATTTTCATCATCGTCTCCAGTGCTAAAGCCGATATTCATGGATTCATAGGAGCCTTTACTGACTCCACCTTTTCTTGTAGTAAATCCGTGTATTAAATCATCACTATATTTCTCAAAAGTTGGAAATGTAATATATTTAAAATCTTTATTTTCATTTAATTTATACATGAGAACTCCTTTTATAAAATGTGGATTTGTCATTTCGAATGCAGTGAAGAATATCTGAAAGAAATATGCATACACTTATTATTTATGGATAACAAGATTCTTTGGCTTGCGCCATCTGAATAACAAACTAAGATTTAAATCATTGTTTCATTAATCAAACTAATTATATCACACTCAAATTTTATTGTACATTAATGAATATGTTTGAAATTTATGACGTTGTCTGTTAAAATATGTGTAACTATAAATTATGTCATTTTTAATATTTTTGTGCATGTCAGTAGGAGGAAATTATGATAATTGCACCTGTTTTTGATAAAAGCAGCAACAAGGCTCTTTACATACAATTATATGAATATATTAAACAAGAAATAACAACCGGATTGTTGAAGCCAGATTCAAAGCTTCCTTCCATTAGAGAAGCATCAACAACTCTGGATTTAAGCAAGACTACCATTGAAAATGCATACAGTCAGTTAGTTGCAGAAGGATATATAGAAAATTATCCAAAAAGAGGATACTTTGTATGCGATTTAAGCGAATATAATTTTGAATTAAGACGTGAAACTCAGAAAAATAACACAACTGAAGTCTTAGACACAGAATACATAAATGACGGTGTTGATCATGAAAGCTTTGACACATCTAATTGGAAGAGACTGTATAATAAAACTATATCGGATGAAAGCACAAATATTTATACCTCCTGCTCCATACAAGGAGAAAAGGTATTAAGAGAAGAAATAGCTAATTTTGTTAACACCATGAGAGGTGGTCATACAAGCCCGGATCAGGTAATTGTGGGGGCAGGTGTACAGTACCTGCTTGGTATATTAATAGGTATTATAAAGGATGACTACAAGACAGTTGCAGTTGAAAAACCGGGATTTAACAAGGCTGAATTTATTTTTGAAGATCATATGTTCAATATACGTTATATTGAAATTACTGATAACGGATTTCCTATTGAAGACTTAAGAAAAAGTGATGCCAAGCTCATTTATATAAGCCCTTCCCACCAATATCCCCTTGGAACCATCATGCCTGTAAATAAACGCATGGAACTGCTTGAGTGGGCATATAAAAACAATGGTTTTATAATAGAAGATGACTATGATTCAATGATACGTTACGGAGGCATGCCCATCCCTTGTTTGCAGGGAATGGATACAAATGACCATGTTGTTTATTTAGGCTCATTTTCTAAAATGCTCTTGCCATCATTGAGAATAAGCTACATGGTAATACCTAAAAGGCTTTTGCCAAAATATAATTACATAAAAACAAGACACACACAATCAACCTCTAAAATTGACCAAGTTGTATTGGCTCATTTTATGAAGGAAGGTTACATGACAAAGCACCTTCGTAAAATCAAAAGAATTTACAAAAAGAAAAATCAGCTTTTAATAAGCAGTTTAAAGTATACATTTAATGAAGATATTGAAATAGTAAATGCAGATTCGGGACTTCACATAGTTTGTGAAGCAAAGACATTGAAAACTAAAGAAAAGTTAATTGAGGATGCAAAAAAACAAAAAATTTTATTAAATATTATTAGCTTTAAAAAAGACAAAGTAATTTTTTCTTTGAACTATAGCGGTATAAAAACAGATAATATTAAAGATTTTACTCAAAAGCTAAGGACAGTAATCTAGACATATAGAGGTAAGGGGACACACCTTCTCAGAAGGAATGTCCCCTAATTTTTTATTTATTTTTAAATAAGTCTTTATATAACTCTCCCACAATCATTGGGATAAAAGAAAATGTCAATACTATTTCCCAGTCATGCATTGTAAGAGGCATAACATCAAAAATTTCATTTAACACAGGAATATACAATACAATTACAGTTAGTACAAATGAAGCCATAACAGCCTGAATCATACGAATGTTTGTAAAAAAACCTATTTTAAACAATGTATATGTTTGAGATCTTGATGAAAATGCTCTTAAGAGCTCTGCAGTGATTAATGTTGTAAAAACAACGCTTCTTACATGAACTAGCCCACTTCCTACCCCATACGTTCTTGCGGACCAATAATAGGATAAAAGTGAAGCAAATGCGATGGCAACAGCCTGAAATACAATGCCACCAAGCATTGCTCTATCAAGTATGGGCTCCTTTGTGTCCCTTGGTGGATGGTTCATAATTCCAGGTTCTGCTTGTTCAACTCCCAGTGCCATGGCAGGGAAGCTGTCTGTTACAAGGTTAAGCCACAAAAGCTGTATGGGTACTAACGGTACCTCCCAACCAATCAATATAGAGACAAATACAAGAAGTATTTCTCCTATGTTGCAGCTTAACAAGAAGAAAACAAATTTTTTAATGTTGGAAAAAATTATTCTACCTTCTTCAACAGCACTTACTATGGTTGCAAAGTTATCATCTGTAAGAATTACTTCTGCAGTATTTTTAGCGACATCAGTGCCCGTAATACCCATGGCAACACCTATATCTGCCTTTTTCAAGGCCAGAGCATCATTTACGCCGTCTCCTGTCATAGAAGTAATTTCACCGTTTTCTTTTAAAGCTGTAACTATTTTTACCTTATGCTCAGGTGAAACCCTGGCATAAACCTTAGTATTTTTTACAAGTTCTCTTAATTCTTCATCCGTATATTGGTCAAGTTCTTCTCCCATCATTGCCTGAGATTCATTTTCAACCATACCTAAATCTTTAGCAATTGCATAGGCAGTTTCTTTGTAATCTCCTGTAATCATTACAGTCTCAATACCTGCCTGTTTACAAAGTTTAATGGATTCCTTAACCTCAGGTCTTGCAGGGTCAATCATACCAACCAGCCCTACAAATATCATGTCATTTTCCACCACATCAAAGTTAGGGTGATTTGGCACCTCATTCCATTCCTTGTAGGCCATGGATAAAACTCTAAGTGCCTGTCTAGCAAACTTTGTATTTGCCGCTAATGCCTTAGCTTTTAGGTCATCTGTAAAATCTACAATTTTATTATTTAAAGCAACTTTGTTGCATTTACTTATTACAATATCCGGTGCTCCCTTTGTAAATGAAACAATTTTTCCGTTTATATAATCTGAATGAAATGTTGTCATCATTTTTCTTGTTGAATCAAAAGGCAGCTCATTGACTCTTGGATAAACCATGTTAAGCTGTTGTGAAGTTTGTCCCAATTTTCCCGCAAATGTTATAATAGCACCTTCTGTGGGGTCACCTATAATTTTATAACTTCCTGTAGAATTATCCAGTTGAGCATCATTTGCAAGTGCACCTATGCACACAAGATTTCTAAGGTTTGGAAGAGAATTAATAGTTACTTTCTTTCCATCACACATAACATCTCCCACAGGGTCGTAACCTCCGCCTTCAACAAAGAGCTCCTTATCATCCACATATGCCCTTACAACCGTCATTTCATTTTGAGTTAGGGTACCTGTTTTATCAGAACATATGAAAGAAGTTGCCCCCAAAGTTTCAACAGCCAATAGCTTTTTAACTATGGCATTTTTTCCTGCCATTTTGTTCATTCCTAGGGCTAAAACTATGGTGACTATAGCAGGAAGACCTTCAGGTATTGCGGCTACTGCAAGACTTATAGATGTTAAAAGCATGTTTAGAACTTCTCTTTTTTGTAATAAACCAACTCCAAATACCATGATGCATATTGCAATGGTCAATGTGCCAAGTACTTTGCCCAACTGATTTAACTTTATTTGAAGAGGTGTTTCCTCATCATCATAGGTTTGAATCTTTGTTGCAATATTCCCTATTTCTGTGTTATGGCCTGTACCAATTACAATACCTTTGCCTCTTCCATAGGTTACAATAGTGCTTGAAAATCCCATATTGTGCCTGTCCCCAATAGAAACTTTACCCACAATTTGAGATTTTGCATCCTTTTCTACAGGTACAGATTCCCCTGTAAGGGATGCCTCCTCAACCTTCATGTTGGAGCTTTCCAAAAGTCTTAAATCCGCAGGAATTATGTCTCCTGCTTCAAGTACAATTACATCTCCGGGCACTATTTCAGCAGCAGGCAATGTTAAAATGTTTCCATCTCTTAAGACCTTTGCGTTTGGTGCAGAAAGCTTTTGAAGTGCTTCCACCGATTTCTCAGCCTTGCCCTCCTGATAAATCCCGAGAATTGCATTAATAACTACTATGGCAAGTATTACAATTGCATCCTCTTTTTCGCCCACAAAAGCTGAAATTCCTGCAGCCACTAATAAAATAATAATCAAGAAATCCGCAAATTGAGCAATAAGCTTTGATAAAAAACTTTTCTTTCCTTGTGATTCTAATTCATTTCTGCCGTACTTTAAAAGTCTTAGTTCTGCTTCCTTGTTGCTTAAACCTCTGTCTAAACTTGTATCCAGTTCCTTTAATACATCTTTTTTACCTTTGTTATACCATTCCAATTTGTTATCCCCCTTAATCTTATGTTGTAGGTTATCAACACTGAATAGTATATTATATTAGGTACAAGCTTATTTATTACTTAAAATTTGTCCCATTCTAACTCCCATAAGTGAAGCCATCATAAGCCCTCTAGTCCAACCGCTGGAATCTCCCAGGCAATATAAATTTTTAATGCTGGTTTCAAAATTAGTATCTATATCAACCCTGTTAGAATAAAATTTAACCTCTGGTCCGTAAAGCAATGTCTCTGATGATGCAAATCCAGGAACAACTACATCTAATGCTTCTATGAAATTAATGATATTTGTCATTGTCCTATACGGTATAGCAGATGTAATATCTCCTGCCACTGCATCAGGAAGAGTAGGAACTACGTTAGACCTTGATAATTCATTTTGCCATGTTCTTTTTCCATCCAAAATATCTCCGTATCTTTGAACTAGAATTCTTCCATCACCTAACATGTTTAAAAGTTCTGCTACCTTTGCTCCATATTTAATAGGTTCATTAAATGGGTGCTTAAAATTATGAGAGCTTAAAATTGCCAAATTTGTGTTATTGGATTTTTTATCCTTGTATGAGTGCCCGTTAACAACTGCAAGACCATCATCGTAGTTTTCCTGACTTACAAATCCTCCTGGATTTTGACAAAATGTTCTTACCTTATCCTTAAATGGTGCAGGATATCCAATTAGCTTTGATTCATATAAAATGTTGTTAACTCTTTCCATTACTTCATTTCTTACTTCAACTCTTACTCCTATATCGACAGTGCCTGCATGATGACTGATATTGTGATCAACACAAAGTGTTTTTAACCAATCAGCGCCTTTTCTTCCTGCTGAAATAACAACACAATCAGCATAAAATTCTTCTCTTGATTGTTTTTTTACAGAATCTGTTGTAATAACTCCCTTAATTACTCCATCTTCCACTATTATATCAGTTGTTTGAGTATTAAATTTAATTTCAACACCGTTATCCATTAGATGATGTTCTATTTTTTCATAAATTTCTTGAGCTTTTTCAGTTCCCAAATGTCTTATAGGGCAGTCCACAAGCTTTAGATTAGCTTCTATCGCTTTTCTTCTGACTTCTTTTATTTCTTCCTTGGCATCTACACCTTCAACCTTTGTGTCTGCACCAAAATGGAGATATATTTCATCTGTATAATTAATTAACTCCTGCACATAGTCATATCCTATTAGTTCCGGCAAATCTCCTCCAACCTCCGGGCTTAAGGACAGCTTGCCGTCTGAAAATGCACCTGCACCGGAAAAACCTGTTGTTATACTGCAATAAGGTTGGCAGTTAATGCATTTTTTCGTTTTGTCCTTGGGACAATTTCTTTTTTCAATTGATTTTCCTTGCTCTATTAATAAAATCTTTTTATCAGGATTTGTTTTATTTAGCTCATAAGCTGTAAATATTCCAGATGGTCCTGCACCAACTATTATCAAATCGTATTTCATATATACCTCTTCTTTTATTTATTCAACTAAGACTGCTTCATTTTCATTCAACCCTGTAACAACCTCAACAAACTCATCATTTTCAAGTCCTGTAGTTACTTGTTTTTCAAATTCTTTATCCCCCTCTATAACTGTTACATACTCCTTTTGTTCCTTTTCATACACTGCGTCTTTGTCAACTAATAATACATCATTTTTTTCCTCAAGTACTATTACCACATCAACCTCAGCTCCTAACTTGAAATTAATTCCATCCTCCAAATCCGCTTCAATTCTTACTCTTTTTTGTTCAACACCTAGATCAGAAATCTTTTTTTCAGCCTTTGGATAAATTCTGTTTATTTTTAAAGTTTTGCTCTCACCATGAGAGTCTATTATAAATGGCATGCCAATAACAGTCTTTACTGCATCTTCAGCCAATATTTCAACATAAATTCCCAAATTATTTTCATCTTGAATTTCTACAACCACAACTCCAGGCTGTGTCATTCCACCTTGATTAACATTTAATTCAGTAATCACTCCGTCAAATTCAGCTTTAATTGATGACTGCTCCAGATTTTTTTCGAGAATTTGTATTTGTATCATTATTTCATCAATTTGAGATTCATATTGCTTTTTGACATTAGATGAAACTCCCTGAAGCATTAAGTCATAGTTGTTTTTAGCTTCCTGCAATTGATTTTCAAGTGCTGCCACATTATTTTCAGCTTCCTCGTACTCAACTAAGCTTACTGCATTATTTTCATACAAAGTCCTTAATTTTTCCAAATTATTTTTAGCAAAGCTTAAATTATTTTCAATGGTGGATATATTTAGCTTCATGTTAGAAACTTCCTGAAAATCTGCGCCCTTAACAGTTTCGTTGTATGATGCTGTAATGGCATCAATTTGTTTGTTGGCTCTTTCAATTTCTAAATCATAGTTATTGTCATAAACTAATATTATATCACCCTTTTTTACCTTATCTCCCACAGAAACATTCAAGGTTTTGACCCTTTGGCTCATATCAGAATAAAATGTATTTGTTCTTTTAGAATATACTGTACCTGTTTCATCTAAAGTATTTTGAATAGAGCCTAATTTAACCTTTGAAGTTTTTCCTTCATATGGGTTTTGACTTCCTGATAGTACTGAGAAAGCAACAATAAATGCAAATACCAAGAATACTGTTAATATTACATACTTCTTTTTTAAATTTATTTTCATTTTTTAGTTTTGCCCTCCATTTATATATTTATGAAATTCTATTTTTTAATGATTGCATGAAATCAAGCTTGTGTATTTTTACATAGGTCATTAACTGTGCTAAGACTATAAAGAAAAAAGTTAAAACTACTGACAAAATAATGTTTATGGGCAATAATGGCTCATTCATGGTATATATGTCTGTTGTAAATGTCTTTCCCATATAATCAACCAACCAAAATCCCATTGGTATTCCTGCAAAAATTCCTATTACAGTCATTATCATATTTTCACGCATCAGCATTTTAAATATTTCTCCCTTTGTAAAACCCATAACTCTAAGAGATGAAAATTCAATTGTTCTTTCATTAATGCTCATGAGAGTCATGCTGTACATTATTACAAAGCCTAAGAGGCCTGAAAATATTACCATAAATCCCATGGACATGTTTGTCACTGTTGTAAATTCCTCAAAAGCAACCCGTACGTCCCTTTGAGATTGTACGTTTATATTTTTCATATCATCTAGCTTATTTTTAACATCATCTTCAGAGTTAATATATACCCCATTAATAACCCCCTTATCAAGAAATTTCTCCCTTAAATAATCTATGTTCATGTAACCGTTGATTCCAAGTGTCTGATTTATAATTCCCTTTACTTTTACGTAAATCTCATCATCATTAACAAAGCTGTTTAGTAGAATCAAATCCCCTATCTTAGCATCCAAGGTGCCGGCTAGATTAGAAGAAAGAAGTATACCATCTCTAGGTACCTTAACCTCACTGCCATCTGTATCCTTGAATCCGTAAAAAACAGTATTTTCTTCCAGTCCAATTACATTTACTGTTTTATTCTTTCTGCCGTTTTCTATTTCAAATGGAACTTCCAATCTGCCTTCCATTTCCTCAATGCTTATATGGTTAGCAAACTCATTTATAACGCTGTCATCCATAAATTTGCTAAAGCTCACGTTGTATTGAACCTTTTGAAATTCTGTAAACTGCCTGTTAAACATTACATCTATAATGTTAAGCATCCAGGTAGTCATGGTCATCATGCCGCAGGTTATGGCAACTGCAGCACCTATAAAAACAAATTTCTTTTTTTCCCTGAATATGTTTCTTAAAACCAACTTCCATGAAAATGAAACATGCTCCCATAAAAGTTTTATGTTTTCGATTAATATCCTTTTTCCTTTTTTAGGTGCTTCTGGTTTCATGGATTCTGCAGGATTTATTTTCATGACACCTCTTACCCCCCAAAAACCGGAAGCAATACAAAACAGCAGGGATAAAATCACCGAAACCACTATTCTATAATAATAAACCTTCAAAGTCAACATAGGTATATTGAAAAAAACCAAGTAATAGTTTGTCATGAGTCCTGATAAAGCAGTGCCTATTATTGAACCTAAAAGGCCACCTATAATTCCGACAGAAGCTGCATATTTTAAATAATGTACAACTATTTCCTCATTTGTAAACCCCATTGCTTTTAACACACCTATGGACATCCTGTCTTTTTTCACAATCCTAGAAAGCATGGTTGCAAGCATAATTCCGGCAAATATTAAAAATACAACAGGTACTGATTTGGAACTTACTTCAAGCCCGGTAATTTCCTGGCTAAGCATGTTATTGCTAAGCTGATCTTGCTTTTTTGTAACTCTTACACTATAATCATCAAGCCTGTTCTCCAAGTAATCAGCTGTTTTTTCAATATTTTCTTCACTATTTAAAGAAATTAATATTTCATTAAAGTTGCCTCTTGAGCCATAAATTTTCCTTAAGGTATCCTCTTCAATAAAAACAACTCCAAAATTTTCAGGATCAGGTAACATAGTTTGGGCATCTTTCAACATATAGATATATTCTGAACTTGAAGCAATGCCTGATACCCTAAAGCTTTGTTTTTTTCCGTTAATTTTAATATTAAGCTCATCACCAAGCTTAATTTTTCTTGCAACTGCAAATTGCTCAATGACAATTGCATCTCTTTCAGACAATGACCTGTTTCCGGATTTCATAAACAATTCATTAATTTTATTTTCATTTTTATCCACAGAAACCACTCTTATATCAACATTGTCATCCTCATTGTCCGTAATATATTTCGTATCAAAAACAAGCCTTAATTCAACTTGTTTAATATCATTATTTCCTGTAAGCTCTTTCTCTAACTTTTCGGTAAAACCTCTCCCCTGCACAAAAATATCCGCAAAATTAGTTTTGCTGTAATAATCATTTATAGAATCCTTTAGGTTAATAGCTGAGTTGCTTACAGCGGTAAATACAAAAATACCCGTAACAATAATTGCCAAAACAGCTATGTATTGACCCTTGGTAGTTTTAATCATTCTAAAAAGTCTTTTATCAAGCTTTTTCATTACCACTCAATCCTTTCAGCTGGAAGAGGATTTTCATTTAAAATAACCTCGGTAATTTTTCCGCTCCTCATTTTAATAACCTTGTCTGCCATTTGAGCAATAGATGCATTATGAGTTATGACCATGACAGTATTTTTATATTTTGTGTTTACATCTTTTAACACTTTAAGTATTTGTATGCCTGTTTCAAAATCAAGGGCACCTGTGGGCTCATCGCATAGTAAAATTTGCGGATTCTTTGCCACAGCTCTTGCAATCGCAACTCTTTGTTGTTCTCCCCCACTCATTTGAGAAGGAAAATGGTCCGCCCTGTCTCCCAAACCAACAGCCTCCATAACCTCACCCACATCAATGGTATTTTCACAAAGCTCTGCAGCCAACTCCACATTTTCCTTGGCAGTCAATGTACCCATTAAATTGTAAAATTGAAATACAAAGCCTATTTTATTTCTTCTGTAATATGTAAGTTCTTTATCCTTCATGTTGGTAATCAGCTCATTATTAAAGTACACCTTTCCTTCAGAAGGTGTGTCCATTCCTCCTATGATGTTTAATAGGGTACTTTTCCCTGAGCCGCTGGGACCAAGTATTACTATAAACTCGCCCTTTTCTATCTGAAAGCTCACATCTTCTAAGGCCTTTACAGTAACCTCACCCATTTGATAGTTCTTACTTAATTTTTCCACCTTCAATACAATGTTACTCACAATTCATCGCCCCTGAACTAAATAAATTTGTACTTATTATATCATTAAGCAAAACGTTAATTCGTTTTGCTTCACACCGATTCAATGAATACATATCAGACAAAGACGTTAGTCTTTGTTTCATTTATGTATTCATTATATCATATTTTAATAATAAATAAATATATTCTATGTTCCATAAAAAAATTTCGTGTTGATTGTATGAATTTACAATGTTATAATTATCTAAACATTTGGGGGTATGATATGACACAAGAAAAAACAGCTTTACAAAAAAATATAATCTTGAAAGCATTTAAAGCGGCTTTTCCTCACACTATTCCTGTATTTACAGGATTTGTTTTCTTAGGAGTTGCCTACGGTATATTAATGAACAGCAAGGGTTATGGCGTTGGATGGACAGTGCTCATGAGTCTCATAGCATTTGGAGGTTCTGCACAATATGTAGCCATTACATTTTTAACATCAGTATTTAATCCAATAAATGCATTTCTTATATCCCTTGTGGTAAATGCCAGGCACTTATTTTATGGCATATCCATGCTTGATAAATATAGAAATACAGGCAAATTTAAACCATTTCTCATATTTGCCTTATGTGATGAAACATTCTCCATCACTTGTTCCACAGAACCACCTGAAGGCGTGGACAGAAACTGGTTTTTCTTTTTTATAACATTTTTAAATTATATTTATTGGGCGACCGGTTCAGCTCTTGGAGGTTTCATGGGCTACATGGTTTTCTTTGATACCAAAGGTCTGGATTTCGTGCTTACTGCTCTTTTTGTAATAATATTCATCGGACAATGGAAAAGTCAAAAAAACCACGCACCTGCTTCAATAGGTATATTAGGCTCCATTGTATGCCTTATAATTTTCGGGCAAAAGAATTTCATTATTCCCGCTATGATTGTTATAATGGCAGCATTAACCATATTTAGAAAAAGAATAGAGGGGGCTGCAAAATGATTCTAACACCTGTACAAACAATTATTATTATATTAATGGTTGCCCTTAGCGCAATTATCACAAGATTTTTGCCTTTCATTCTTTTTAGCGGCAACAATGAAAGTCATCCATATATAGCTTACTTAGGAAGTGTGCTTCCATACTCTGCAATAGGGCTTTTAGTAGTATATTGCCTAAAGGGTGTAAGCTTTACTGCCCCATCGCTTTGGGCTCCGGAAGCTTTGGCAATTATATTAATAGCAGTCTTACATTATTGGAAAAATAATGTGCTTTTAAGCATCAGCGCAGGAACAATATCTTATATGCTTCTAGTGCAATTTGTGTTTTAATTTAAAAATAAATGAACATTTTAAAAATCACAAATTACTGTGTAAGTTGTGATTTTTTACTTTATTATTCTATTATTCTAAACTCCAGTTGCTTTTATAGCCTTAGTTTCAAAACTTTCTTCTAGTAATTGTGGATTATTCAAATATTTCTCTAAATACTTAAATGACCTGGCATAGTAAAGCCCGTCGCAGATTCTTTCATCCATTGTATAGCCTATTTCACAGCACTTCTTTACAACAACCTGATCTTTTTCAACCATGGGCAACTTAATTGTTTTACCTAAAGCAACAAAGATGCTGGTAGTTCCAAAATCATAAAGATGATGGTAAATATAGCTGGTATCAATTGATTTTAAATATGTAAAAAATAATGTTGTATGAAAAGGACTTGCCTTCAGCACAGCTTCGGGCAATAAATTATACTGATCCATAAATTTTAGCGTTCTTACCATTATCTTTTTTACAAACCCAGGCATAGACATTACCTTTTCTGCCAACCTGTCTGTTTCATTTGATTTATCATAGGATCTCGCTTTTGCAATTTCTTTGTCTATAATATCTGTTATTTCGAATATATTTTCATTGCCTGTAAATTCAAACTTTACTGTTGCTTCTTCTCCATCATCCCTAAGAGAACGTTTGACAGCCATTGAAACATATATTCCATTTCGTTGATATATTTGATTGTTCATAACAAATCTGTTTAACAGCGGTCTTTCTGCAATGAGACGAACGTAGGCAGCTATAAACAAGTGCATGTAGGTTATGCTTAATCCCTGTTCTTTTTTCTCAGCTATGTAATCATCAATCATATCTGTGCACAATACCTGCTTTGAAAAGTTTTGTGAATCACTTCTTTTTTCCATTACATAAGGAATTATTTTTTCAAATGCTCTTAAATTTTTAAGCAAAGTTCCGTCGCTTCTTTTCATAGTGCCCTCCAAATTTACTTAATTAATATAATATCATTGTTTTGAATAATTGCAAATATGATAAATAAAAAATACCACTTAACCCATTCTTGTGTTAAAATAATAATACTTATTATATGTTTATAACTCATCAGAAAGGAGTATGTATGTTATGTTTATTGAAAATTCACATGAAAGATGCAAGAAAAATAATATTAAATGTACACAAATTTACTCTAATAAAATTTTGGATGAAAAAGATTTATTCTATATAACAGAAGAAAACAATGAATTAATACTTGCAGCTGTTCCAATAATGAACAAAATTTATGATTTTGTTAAAGGTTCAAATTTCTTTTTAATTTTAACTACCAAGGACGGCTGTATACTCAATGTAATAGGTGATGAAGAAATATTGTCAGAAGCTTTTTCATTTAAAATGATTCCCGGAGCATATATGGATGAAAAGAATATGGGAACAAATGCAATGGGAACTTGTTTAGTAGAGGGAAAACCATTGCAGGTATCAGGAAAAGAACATTTCGTCACTGTATATCATCGTTGGACATGCTCAGCTTCTCCCATAATGGATGCAAATGGTGATATTATTGGTGCACTGGATATAACCGGATACAATGAATCTGTCCACTTGCACACCTTAGGTATAGCGGTTGCAGGTGCTAAGGCTATTGAAAATGAACTTGCATGCAACAATTTAAATTGGAAATTAAATAATGAAAAAATTCAAAGTGATATTTTACTTAATTCCCTCTTAATGGGAATCATTGTTGTGAATATTGACGGTTCTATTGTTAAAATAAATGACTTTGCATCAAATTTGTTTGGATATAATAAAGATGAAATTGCAAAAATAAACTTAGATAATTTAATTAAAAATTGGGAAGACATATTAAAAACAATATTAGAAAGCAATCAACCCTTTAAGGATGACGTGGATGTTCTTTCAAATAAAAATCAACTGCAATTAAATCTAATTGCATACCCTTTAAAGAGTCAAAAAAACACTACAAATATTATTTTAGTTTTTAATGAAGTGAAAAAGCAAAGAAAAATGATGAATAAAATACTTGGAAGACAAGCTATATACACCTTTGATAAAATAATAGGGAAGAACACTGATTTTATCAATGTAATAAATTATGCAAAAAAAATTGCAGACAGTAGGTCTAATATACTTATAATGGGAGACAGTGGAACAGGCAAGGAACTTTTCGCACAATCAATACATAATTATTCTAAAAGAGCTGGAGAACCTTTTATAGCTTTAAACTGCGGTGCCATTCCAAGAAATCTTATTGAATCCGAGCTATTTGGATATGAGGAGGGGTCTTTTACAGGAGCAAAAGCAAAGGGTAATCCCGGTAAATTTGAAATTGCAAACGGCGGAACGATTTTTCTTGATGAAATCGGTGAAATGCCTCTGGATTTGCAAACCAGATTGTTGAGAGTTATAGAAGAAGGCACTGTAAGCAGAATAGGAGGCTCGAATGAAAGAGTAGTTGATGTACGTGTTATTGCTGCTACTAACAAAAATTTAAACCAAGAAGTTGAAAAAGGCACTTTTAGAAAGGATCTGTATTACAGGTTAAATGTGCTGCCTCTCAGACTACCCAATATAACAGAGCGAAAAGACGATATTAAACCCTTAATAGAATATTTCATGGATAAAATAAGCAGAAAGCTTAATAAGAAAAAAGTATTCATATCAGAAGAATCTATGATAAAATTAATGGAGTATGATTGGCCTGGAAATGTAAGAGAATTGGAAAACTACGTTGAACTGGTTATTAACACAGAATTTGTGCCAGATATTAATGATTTATATGCTAAGAACAATGTAAGACAAGATAATAATATGAACGCCCCTAGCTGTAATCTCCCGACCTTGAAAGAATCTGAAAAAGAACATATCATTAAAGTACTAAATTCAACTAGCAACAATATTTCACAAACTGCTCATATCCTAGGCATAGGAAGAAATACACTTTATAGAAAGTTAAAAGAATACAATGTGACTGTTACATAATAATACACAGTTCCAAAACAGAACAGTGAAAAAATCAAAATACTGCTCCACAATGGAGCAGTATTTTTTTACCGCTGTTTACTTGAGCTAAAATAAAGAGATTCAAAGAGCAAAATAATTGGAATGATTCTTGCTATAAATACCTTTAATAAATAAAGGAGGTAGGTATGAACAATTATTTTGGATATCAGGGAGTAGTTTTAAGAATTAATTTAACAGATAAAACAGTTAAAAAAGAAGCTTTAAATCTTGAAGATGCAGTGAAATTTATTGGCGGAAGAGGTTTAGCAACTAAAATGTTCATGGATGAAGTAAGTCCTGAAATTGATCCATTAAGTGTTGATAATAAAGTAATATTTGTTACGGGACCACTTAGTGGAACAGCTACGCCAACAGGCGGAAGATACATGGTTGTTACAAAATCTCCTCTCACGGGCACAATTGCCAGTTCTAATTCAGGAGGCTATTGGGGAGCCGAACTTAAATTTGCAGGTTATGATGCAATTATATTTGAAGGCAAATCAGAAAAACCTGTATATTTAAATATTGCTGATGATTTAGTAGAAATTAAGGATGCCTCTAATTTATGGGGAAAGCTGGTTGCTGAAACAACAACTATTTTGGAAGATATTCATGGCTCTAAAGTAAGAGTTGCTTGTATAGGGCCAGCAGGAGAAAATCTTTCTAAAGTTTCAGGTGTAATGAATGAAAGAGGTCGTGCCGCAGGAAGATCTGGGGTAGGCGCTGTAATGGGGTCTAAAAATCTTAAGGCAATAGTAGTTCGAGGGACTAACAAGGTAAATGTAAATAATCCCGATAAGCTTAAGGATGTATTTGCAAGATGCATAAATAAAATAAAAGAAAACGGCGTTACCGGTCAAGGATTGCCTGCTTATGGAACTGCTGTATTGGTTAATATAATTAATGAACACGGTGCACTCCCAACTAATAACTTCCAACAATCATATTTTGAGAAGGCTGAGGCAATTAGCGGTGAAACTCTTGCGGAAAAATACTTAAAGAGAAAGGAACCATGCTTCAGATGTCCAATTGCATGTGGAAGATATTGCGAAGTTGATGGAATTGAAGGCTCAGGACCGGAATATGAAACAATTTGGGCTTACGGTTCAAACTGTGGCGTATCAGATTTGGAATCTATTATAAAAGCAAACTATTGGTGTAATGAATATGGCCTAGATACCATATCAGCTGCTACCACAATTGCTGCTGCCATGGAGCTATATCAAAAAGGTTATATTAAAAAAGAAGATTTAGGTGATGGACCTGAACTAACTTGGGGAAATGCTGAAGCAATAATAGAATGGACAAAGCGTATGGGTCAAGGAAAAGGCCTTGGAGCTAAAATGGCTGAAGGTTCCTACAGACTTTGCGAAAGCTATGGTGTTCCTGAGTTGTCAATGTCTGTTAAAAAACAAGAAATGCCTGCTTACGACCCACGAGGCATCCAAGGAATCGGACTTAATTATGCTACTTCAAACAGAGGCGGCTGCCATGTAAGAGGTTATATGATTTCTCCGGAAATACTTGGACTTCCTGAACCTCTGGACAGATTTACAACTGAAGGCAAGGCTGGATGGACAAAGATATTCCAAGACTTTACAGCAGCAATTGATTCAGTCGGATTATGTCTTTTTACTTCCTTTGCACTTGGGGCTGATGATTATGCTGATTTGTACAATGCAATCAGCGGTACAAATTTATCAGGAAATGATTTTATAGAATCTGGTGAAAGAGTTTGGAATATTGAAAGAGTATTTAATTTAAAAGCAGGTATAGATCCTTCTATGGATACACTACCTAAGAGATTACTTGAAGATCCTATAGCAGACGGGCCTTCCAAGGGATGGGTAAACAAACTTAGCGAAACTCTTCCAAAATACTATCAAGCTCGAGGATGGAGCGAAAGTGGAATACCTACCGAAGCAAGGCTTGAATCACTTGGAATTGAGGAATATCAAGAATATTTAAAGGGATACTATGCAAATAACAATTAAACTTTTTGCTACCCTTCGTGAAGGTAGAGGTAAAGTTTTAGAAAAAAATTATCCAGACAACACCACAATAGAAGATATTTTAATAGATTTAAATATTAATAAAGCAGAAGTTGCTATTTTATTAAAAAATGGCATTACAGCTAAATTAGATGACATCCCATCTGATGGAGAATATTTATCAATTTTCCCACCGGTAGGAGGAGGGTAATCAACAAAACCGTTGAGTAATCAACGGTTT
>CAZJKK010000028.1:13071-18156 GCA_964546605.1 uncultured Clostridia bacterium | reverse complement strand
GGAGCAAGAGGACTATCAGGCATTGCTACTAATGGTACATCAACATTACTTAATGTGGTTATTATAAATGCAATAGCAATTTATGTGCTGGTATGTCTCATAAGGTCAAGGCACGGAAGAAATATGGTTGCCATAAGAGAAGAGGAGTTGGCAGCACAAACTATTGGTGTTAATGTTTTTAAATATAAGATGCTAGCCTTAGCCGTAAGTGCTTTATATGCAGGAATTGCAGGAGGCTTAATGGCACATTACCTTGGTTATATACAGCCGGTTATGTTTAAAATGGCGAAATCAACAGAACTTACAATTATTGTAATATTCGGAGGATTGGGAAGTGTATCCGGAAGTGTGGTAGGAACTATACTTTTAACATTCCTGCCGGAAATTTTAAGAAGCTTCTACAATTGGAGACTTGTTATTTACGGTGTTGCAGTAATATTAATTATGATTACAAGGCCACAGGGACTTATGGGCGGAAAGGAATTCAGCTTAAAACCTGTTATAAGATTTATAAAGAAAATAACTAACAAAGAAAAAGAGGAGGTCAAATCATGAGTGTGCTTTCTCTTAAAAATGTAACTAAACGATTTGGAGGTCTTACTGCTGTTGATAAGGTAAGCTTTAATATTGAACAGGGTGAAATCTTTGGTCTTATAGGCCCAAACGGTGCAGGAAAGACTACTATATTTAATTTAATTACAGCTATTTATTCTATTACTGAAGGAGAAATTTATTTTAATAACAAAAGATTAGTAAATTTAAAGCCTTTCGAAATAGCTAACTTGGGAATTACAAGAACGTTTCAAAATATAAGGTTGTTTAAGAAGCTTACTGCATATGACAATGTGCTTACTGCATGTCATAAATCAGCAAATTACAATATTTTTAGACCAATATTAAGATTTGGGAAGTTTAAGGAACAAGAAGATGTCTTAATTAAAAAAACCGATGAACTTTTAAAATTAATGGGGCTTTGGGATTACAAGGACATTGTGGCTTCAAACCTTCCATATGGTTTGCAAAGAAAGCTTGAAATTGCAAGAGCACTGGCTCTGGATCCAAAGCTCTTGTTGCTTGACGAGCCTGCAGCAGGGATGAATCCTGAGGAAACAATGCAACTCCTAGATCTTATTAAGGAAATAAGAGATAAATTTGATTTAACCGTCTTGATTATAGAACACCACATGGACTTAATAATGGGTGTATGTGACAGAATATTTGTACTTAACTTTGGTATTCCTCTTGCCCTGGGAACACCAAAAGAAATTCAAGGAGACAGCCGTGTAATTGAAGCTTATTTAGGAAAAGAGGAGAATAAATATGCTGAAAGTCAATAATTTAAATGTATATTACGGAGGAATTCACGCTCTCAAGGGAGTATCCTTAGATGTTGAGCAAGGGCAAATTGTTTCAATAATTGGTTCAAATGGAGCAGGTAAGTCTACGTTAATAAATTCTATCAGCGGAATAGTTAAGTACAAAGAAGGGGAGATTTTATACAGGGGTGAAAAGCTACCAAAGCAAGCTCATAAAATAGTTAAGTCTGGTATTTGTCAGGTTCCTGAAGGAAGAATAATATTCGCCAACCTTACAGTGCTAGAAAATCTTCATATGGGAGCATTTTTAAGAAATGACAAGGATGGAATTCAAAAGGATTTAAACAGAATATTTGAATTATTCCCTATATTAAAAGAAAGAGAAAAGCAAGTTGCCGGAACCCTATCAGGAGGTGAGCAGCAAATGCTTGCCATGGGAAGAGGCTTAATGTCAAATCCTGACTTAATACTTTTAGATGAACCGTCACTTGGTCTTGCACCAATATTAATAAACACCATATTTGACATTATTGTAGAAATTAAAAATATGGGTAAGACAATATTGTTAGTTGAACAAAATGCTTTTAAGGCTTTGTCCATTGCTGATTATGCTTATGTTCTTGAGCAGGGGGTTGTTACCTTGGAGGGATACGCCAAAGATTTAATTAAAAACGAAAAGGTTCAAGAAGCATACTTGGGTAAAAAGAGGGAACAAGGAATTGTATAAAGTTTAAAAGAAATCTCATTACAGAGATTTCTTTTTTTAGTTGATTTATTTTAGACAAAATGTTGAATAGTAAAATTCTGTATGATATAATGAGTTAATGAATAATTAATCCAATGACTAGAAAGCAAAGGAGGTTTCAATGTTCTCTTTAGTATTAATATTAAATGACATTTCCAAGTTAGATGATATACATGAGGTTTTTTATAAAGAAGAAATAGGTGCAACTACCATTGATAGTCAAGGAATGGGAAAAGTACTATTAGATCATAACATAAACATACCCATGCCTGATAAAATGAAAAAATTAATTGACGGCAGAAAACCATATAGCAAAATTGTATTCAGCATAATAAGAGATAAGGAAAAGCTTGATGAAGTAGTAGAAGAAATTAAAGAAAAGCTTGATTATTTCGATGAACCTGGAATAGGATTTATGTTTGTAATTCCTGTTATAGAAGTATATGGTTCAAATGCAGATGATATAAAATAAATATTAAAACAAATTTAACTCCTCGCAGGAGTTTTTTTTTGCAAAATTTTATATTGACATTGATTATCAATTGGATTATAATTATAATACAAGAAATGATAATGATTATCAGTATCGCGATATAGGAGGGATGATATGACATTAGATAATATAAAACCTGGTCAATGCGGCATTATTGCAACAATCGGCGGACAAGGATTACTTAGAAGAAGGCTTTTAGACATGGGTTTAACACCAAATACTCAGGTTCGTGTAAGAAAGGTTGCACCAATGGGTGACCCTATAGAGCTTAGCTTAAGAAATTATGTGTTAACCATTAGGAAAGAAGAAGCATCAAAAATAGAGCTGAAAGAGGTATTTAATATATGAAATATGTATTTGCCCTTGCAGGAAATCAGAACTCCGGAAAAACAACTCTTTATAATGCGTTAACCGGAAGCAATCAGCATGTGGGTAATTTTCCTGGTGTTACAATTGAAAAAAAAGAAGGGCAGATTAAAAAACATAAGGATGCTTCCTTAGTTGATTTGCCCGGTATATATTCATTATCCCCGTACACCATGGAAGAGGTTGTAACCAGGGATTTTCTTTTGCAAGAACATCCGGATTTAATTTTAAACATAGTAGATGCTACAAACATAGAACGTAATTTATACCTATCATTACAATTAATGGAGTTATCCATACCAATGGTAATTGCTTTAAACATGATGGATGAGGTAAGAGCCAGTGGAAATTCCATAGATGTTAAAATGCTTTCATGTCATTTAGGAATACCTGTAGTTCCCATTTCAGCAAGCAAAGGGGAAGGAATTCAAGAGCTTATTGAAGTAGCCATGAAGACAGCAGGGGAGAAAAAGCCTCCTAAAAAGTTAGATTTTTGTACAGGTGAGGTACACAAGGCAATTCATTCAATTTCTCATTTAATTGAGGATCAAGCTAAACAGGCAAAATATCCCTTAAGATTTGCGGCAACTAAGTTAGTTGAAGGTGATGAGCCTACATTTAAAGCTTTAAATATTACAGAAAATCAAAGACATATAGTTGGTCATGTGGTTGAAGATATGGAAAATGCTTTAAATACAGACAGAGAAGCTGCATTAGCTGATATGAGATATATTTATATTGAAGAAATATGCAAGGATACAGTAATTAAAAAACAAGAAACAAATGAACAAATTCGTTCGGAAAAAATAGATAAAGTTTTAACTCACAAATATTTTGGAATCCCCATATTCGTCGGCATAATGTTCTTTATATTCTGGGTTACATTTAGTTTATTGGGAGCACCACTTCAAGAATATTTAGAAGTAATAATCGGAAAGTTTACCGACTTAACATCAGAAATGATGATTTATTACGGAGTTAGCGACTGGCTTTATTCCTTGGTTATTGATGGAATATTTGCAGGTGTAGGAAGTGTGCTGTCATTTATTCCTTTGATAGTTATATTGTTTTTCTTCCTTTCATTCTTGGAAGATAGTGGATACATGGCAAGAGTGGCTTTCTTAATGGACAAACTTTTGAGAAAAATCGGTTTATCTGGACGTTCCTTTGTGCCTATGTTAATAGGTTTTGGATGCAGTGTTCCTGCTATTATGGCAACAAGGACATTGTCAAGTGAAAGAGATAGAAAGATGACAATTGTGTTGACACCTTTTATGTCTTGCAGTGCTAAACTTCCTATTTATGCAATGATTACTATGGCATTCTTCCCTAAAAATGGAGCGTTTGTTATGATTGCCTTATATTTAATGGGCATAGTTGTAGCCATATTATCTGGATTGTTGTTAAAAAGCTCAATATTTAAGGGAGAGCCTGTACCATTTGTTATGGAGCTTCCTGCTTACAGAATTCCTTCCAGAAAAAGTATAATGCTTAACATGTGGGATAAGGGAAAAGACTTTATTGAAAGAGCATTTACAGTAATATTCTTGGGAACTATAGTAATATGGTTCTTACAAAGCTTTGACTTTGGTCTTAACATGGTAGAGGATAGCTCATTAAGTATTCTTGCATCGCTAGGATCATTAATAGCACCTTTGTTCATACCATTGGGCTTTAATGACTGGAGAGCAGCAACAGCTTTAATAACAGGATTTACTGCAAAGGAAGCAGTTGTAAGCACATTATCAGTGTTGACAGGTGCAGTTACAGATGTACAGTTATCAGCAGCGTTAGGAACAATATTTAATCCGTTAAGCTCCTTTGCATTTTTAACATTTACATTGCTTTATTTGCCGTGTATTGCCGCATTTGCAGCAACTAAGAGAGAGCTTGGTTCCATGAAGTATGCTGTTTTGACAGCCGCTTATCAAACATTGACTGCATATGTTGTAGGAACAATTGTGTATCAAGTAGGATCATTGTTTATGTAGGAGGAGAAGAGAATATGAACGCAGCAGACATAGTAATAATTTCTATAATTGCAGCTATAACTGCAGGTGTAGTATTATTCATGAAAAAACAAAAAAAGAACGGTTCGGGCTGCCACTCCGGTTGTGCCGGATGCAGCAAAGCAAAAAACTGTTCATCTTTTAATAAATAAAATA
>CAZJKK010000028.1:2725-12971 GCA_964546605.1 uncultured Clostridia bacterium | reverse complement strand
TTTAAATTAAGCATTATAATTATTTTATTTGCGTTAGTTCCTGTTTTATTACTAAGTGTTATTTTTGTAAATAGAATGGAATCAAGTTTAATTTCAGAGCAGAAAAAGTCTGTTGAAAAGCAGTTAACTCTGGTAAGCGACAGTATTAATCTTTTTTTTAATGACATGAAAAATAATGTAGGTTATTTTGCTAATAACAGCACTATTAAACAAGCGGATGGAACTATTACATCTTACGCAAATTTAACATCCGGTGCTAAGATGACTCCAAGCAGAAATGGTGGAATCGAGCAAAAAATTTATGAAGATTTTAAAGGGTTTGGAGAAACGCATCCTAATTATATGTATATTTATATGGGTACTGATAAAGGTGGATATGTAATGTATCCTGAAGTCAGTTTGGATGGAGCCTTCGACCCGCGTCAGAGGCCTTGGTATCCTGATTCAATTGCAAATCCGGATGTTGCTTTAGTAAGCGAGCCATATAGTTTTGCTACTGATGGTTATGAGGAAATTGGTATATCAATTTCACAAGCAGTAAAAAAGAATAACAAAATTATTGGTGTTATGGCAATGGATATTAGCTTAGATAAGATTTCAGCCATGTTTGATGAAGCTAGTCAAAATTTTTATGGATATTATATGTTGGTGGATGGAAATGGTATTATATTAACGGATTCACAAAATAAAGAAAATAATTTTAAAAGTATATCTGACGTGTACAGTCCTGAATTTTCAGAAGCAGTTTCTGCACAGGCAGAATTTAAAGAACTTAAGAATAATGGAAATGCCTATTTGATAAAAAGCGTGTTTTCTAAGAATACCGGCTGGAATTATGTTTCAGTAGTGGATAAGGATGCTATGCTTCAAGCTGTAGCAAATATGAAGATATTTATTTACATAGCAGCTTTACTGATATTTGCAATTGCAATTGCTTTTGCATTGTTTGTAAGCAAGAGTATTACAAAGCCAATAAAAGCTGTTGCACAATCTGCAAATGAAGTGGCAAGCGGTAACTTTAATGTAACGTTAGATACAAAAGCAACAGGTGAAATTGGCCTAATGATTGATTCTTTTAAACTTATAGGAAAAACTCTAGTAACATATAAATCATATATAGAGGAAATATCAAGTGTTCTTAATGAAATAGCAAATGGAAAAATGAATTTTGAACTTAAATATGATTATATGGGTGAATTCAGTAAAATTAAAGGCGCGTTAATAAATATTTCAACGACACTTACTGATACTTTGAATGAAATAAAGGATGCATCTGATCAAATTGCAAGTGGATCTGATCAAGTTGCTGCAGGAGCTCAAGCACTTAGCCAAGGAGCTACAGAACAAGCTTCTTCAATTGAAGAGCTTACTGCAACCATACAAGACATATCTACACAAATAGAAGAAAATGCTAAGTCAGCTCAAAATGCAAATGCTCTCTCAAATAAGTCTAAAGAAGGAATCATAGGAGCAAATACTGACATGCAACATCTGATGAATGCTATGGAGGATATTAACGCCAAATCAAATCAAATTAATAATATAATAAAAACTATTGACAATATTGCTTTTCAAACAAATATTTTGGCACTTAACGCAGCGGTTGAAGCTGCAAGAGCAGGCAGTGCAGGTAAAGGATTTGCTGTTGTTGCAGACGAGGTGAGAAACCTTGCTCAAAAATCTGCTGAAGCTGCTAAAGATACCACCTTGTTAATTAGTGATACTGTTAATGCTGTGAATTCAGGAACAAATATAGCAGAAAAGGCTGCTTTATCTTTAAACGCAGTTGTTGAAGAAACTGAAAAGCTTACAAGATTAATTGATGATATAGCTCAAGCCAGCATTCACCAGGCTGAAGGTGCTAACCAAGTTGCCATAGGAATTGAGCAAATTTCTGCAGTTGTACAGACAAACTCTGCAACATCAGAAGAAAGTGCAGCAGCGAGTGAGGAACTTTCTAGTCAAGCTTTACTGCTAAACAAGCTTGTTAATAAATTTCAACTAAGTGATAAGTCTTATAATGGAGCATTATAAAGAAATTACTGCCTCTTTGGCAGTTTTTTCTTTGCAAAATATCGTTTTCGACAATAACATATTAATTTCTCATGAATATATATAATGTAAGCGAGGTGTTAATATGGATAATTATGATGTACAAGAATTAAGGATGAGAAACTGGCAAAGAGAACTTGCAAGAGAAATTTTATTTGGCAGCAATAGAAATAGAAATACAATAACTGCTGAAGATGCTTTTATAGAAAGTATTGAAAGAGACAACAGAACAATTTATGTAACTATTTCCTATGGAGTTCCCGGTAATCGGAACATGATAAATATGGAACTGGTTAGGCTGGTAGTGGACAGGAACACAGTTATAAGAGACATGTTTGGCAATGCTTTAAATCCAAGAGACTTAAGAGAAGGAATGAGAATTGATGCAGTATTTTCAGCTGCTATGACAAGAAGTATTCCGCCACAATCAAGAGCATATAGGATAACTGTAATAGGCGATGAAAGCGACTTTGCTTTTTCTGAAGGAAGGGTGTTGGAAGTAGATACAAGAAATGGATTTTTATTAACCGGAAATCCATTTGATACTATGAGCCAAATCCGTTATGTAGTAACAGACTCAACAACCATAAGAGACAGGAGAGGAAGAACAATAAGGCTTAGAGATTTAAGACCTGGAGATTTCGTAAGAGTTATGCATGCAACATTCATGACTATGAGTATTCCGCCCCAGACGACAGCATTTGAAATACAGGTGCTGTGAAATAACGATGAACAATAAAAAATGAATGGTGAATATTGAACAATGAAATTAAGGATTTGAGTCATGAGACTCAAATCCTTAATTTTTGTCCTTCAGAAAGCATAGCCCAATGAACTATCTTTTTTCTAAATAAACAGATTTACATTTGATTCTTCAGCGTCTCCCAAATAGGTTCCTACGCCTGCAAATTCAACTCCGTCAATAATTTCTTCTTTTGTTATGCCCATTACGTCCATGGACATAGTACAAGCAATCATTTTAACGCCGTTACTCATTGCCTTTTTAATTAAATCCTCTAATGAATCAATGTTTTTATCCTTCATAACCTTGCGCATCATGGCTGTTCCCATGCCGCCCATGTTCATTTTTGAAAGCTTTAACTTAGTTACTCCTTGAGGCATCATCATTCCAAACATTGTGTCTATGAATGGTTTTTTAACATTTTGTTTTTCTGATTTTCTTAAAACATTAAGTCCCCAGAAGGTGAAAAACATTGTAACAGGTCTTCCCATGGCAGCTGCACCGTTGGCAATAACAAAGGATGCCAACACCTTATCCATATCTCCGCTAAAAACAATTATTGTCTTACCATCATTGGCGGGTGCAGTAACGTTGTGTGTAACGGTATTTGCCAATGATTGCTCAGGCTTTTTTTCTGAGTTGCCCTTTTGTAAAAATACTATGTTGTTTTTGCCTTCCTTTTCAACTTTCAATAAAGTATTTCCTGTCCTTCTGCACCAAGCTTCCACATCCTTTGCAAAGCCTGCATCGGTTGCTGAAACCTGAATTATATCACCATCATTTATTTTATTGATAGTTTCATATACTTTCATGATAGGACCAGGGCATTGAAGTCCACTGCAATCTACTTGAATTGTTGCTTTTAAATTATCCATATTTATCGCTGATTGTTTTGGCGAATTGTCAATGGGGTTTAATTTTGATTCGTCAATTTTTAAATTGTTGCTGTCATTTTTATTAAAATAATTATAATAAACAGATTTGTAAAATGAAGTTCCAGCTGGATATACCCATACATTGTTAAATCCGTTTTCCATTAATACTCTTGCTGAATTGTAGGAACGAACTCCCACTGCACAAAATACTATTATTTTGTCATTTTTATCAAGCTCATTTAATCTGTTTCTAAGCTGTCCTTGTGGTATATGTTTAGCACCCGGAATTTCAAATACCATTAGCTCCATTTGTTCACGAATATCTAAAATTGTGAAGTCGCTTGGCTTTGATGGATCGAGGTCATTCCATTTTGCTAATTTTATTTTGTTTTGAATAATATTTTCAGCCACAAAACCCAGCATATTAACAGGATCCTTAGCAGATGAATAAGGGGGAGCATATGCCAGCTCTAGCTCTTTTAAATCATAAATGCTGCCGTTTAGACGCATTGTAGTTGCTATGGTGTCAATTCTCTTGTCTGCTCCATCTTCTCCAACAATTTGTGCCCCATAGATTTTTTTGCCGTCAGTGGAGAAAACCAGCTTTAAAATAAGCTCTGATGATTCAGGATAATAACCTGCATGAGATTTTTGAGAAATTGTTGCAGTGTAATAATCTTGACCTGCTTGAAGCCCCATTCTGTTAAGAGTTTTTTCATTAGCTCCTGTTGAAGCAACTGTCAAGTCAAATACCTTTGCTACAGAAGTGCCCATGGTGCCCTTATATTCTTCATTTGCACCGTAAATGTTGTTAGCACATATTCTTCCTTGCTTGTTTGCAGGACCAGCGAGAGCTATCATTGCTCTGCCTTTGTTGACGAAATCTTCAACCTCTATAACATCACCAAGAGCATATATGTTAGGGTCAGATGTTTTTAAATATTTATCAACTACTATACCGCCCCTTTGATTAAGCTCTAAGCCTGCATCTTTTGCTAAAATGCTGTTAGGTCTTACTCCAATAGACAATATAACCATGTCAGCTGTAAGAGTTCTTCCGCTTGCAAGAGTAATTGTAACTGATTTGCCTTCATTGCTGAATTTGGAAACTCCGTCTCCTAAAATTAAATCTACGCCGTTTTCAACCATGTTTTCTTGAACCAGCTGTGCCATTTCATAATCAATGGGAGCCATTACCTGATCCATTGCTTCTGCTACAGTTACATGGATTCCGGCAGCATGAAGATTTTCAGCAACCTCAAGACCTATGAAGCCACCGCCAATAACCACTGCATTTTTAGGATTGTTTTCTTTAATGAAGCTTTTAATGTTGTCAGTATCAGGAACGGTCCATAATGTAAATATTCCAGGTGAATTAATGCCCTCAATAGGCGGCTTAAGAGGTGTGGAGCCTGTTGAAATCACCAACACATCATAATTTTCAGTATAAGTTTCACCTGTCTTTGCTTTTTTCACTTCAACGGTTTTATTTTCCTTGTCAATTTTAATAACTTCAGAATCAACTCTAACATCCACGTTGTATTTTTTGTTCATTGCTTCAGGAGTTTGAAGTAACAGGGACTCCCTTTCTTTAATAACATTGCCTATGTGGTAAGGAAGTCCGCAATTTGCATATGATATATAAGAACCTCTTTCAAACATTATGATTTCTGAAGTTTCATCCAATCTTCTAAGTCTTGCTGCAGTGCTGGCGCCGCCGGCAACACCGCCGATAATTAAAATTTTTTTACCCATAACATCCTCCAAATTAGTTTGTTAAAACTTGTAATATCAAATTTTTTACTTCTTGATTTTTTATTTTATAAATAATTTCAGTTCCATTTCTTTCAGCAGAAAGTATACCTGATGATTTTAATTTAGCTAAATGTTGTGAAACAGTAGGCTGAGGAACATCTAAGCAGCACTGAATATCAGTTACATTGCTCGATTCTTCCTTAATGAGCATAGCTAATATACACAGTCTCACAGGATGAGCCAGTGTCTTAAACAGTTCAGCTTTTTCCGCCAAAATATTTTTTGTTTCTTCTTTGTTGTTAAAATCTAGCATAAATACCTCGCTTAATATTATTATATTAATATATTAGCATATTCGAATATAATGTCAAGAAATATTTTGTAAAAAAATAAACAATTATTTCTATTTGTATATTGGGGAGTTTTGTAAGTCGAAGAGGATTATCCAATAATTATATTCAAAAGTACGCATTTGAAACTGTATTTGTTAATTCATATTGGATGTAACAAAAATAAAATAATTATAATTAGGTTAGTAAATAGAATATATAACGACTCCCTATCAGGAGTGATAGTAACACTACAAGAAGCAGGATATGAAGTTATACCTACAGTATCAGCCAGAGCAGTACCTAATGGATTAGTAGACTATGATTTCTATATGGGTATAAAGAATGACATTATAGAGATGGCAAAGAAAGCCAATGAAGAAAAACCATTAGATGCTATTACCTTATCTTTACATGGCTCCATGAGAGTTAAAGATTTAGGAGAAGCAGAAGGAGTATTATTAAAGGAATTAAGAGAACTTTTCCCGGATATACCCATATATTCATCCTTAGATATGCATACTACTATGACAAAAGAGATGCATAACAATTGTGATGGTTTTGTAGGATATAAATGTGCACCTCATACGGACTGTACTGAAACAGGGGTACATGCAGCAAAGATGACAATAAAAGCCTTAGAGGAAAATGTTGTGGGAAAATCTGCGTGGGTTAAAGTGCCTATACTAATAGCTGGTGAGCAGTCAGCCACATCAACAGAGCCAATGATAACATTGATAAATGCCCTAAGAGAAGTAGAAAAAAGACCAGGGATAATGGCAGCCTCGTATTTAATGGGATTTCCATGGGCAGACAATGAGGATAGTGCTACAGCAGTCTATGTAGTTGCAGAAAATAATCAAGAACTGGCAGATAAAACAGCTATGGATTTAGCTGAACTAATCTGGAACAAAAGAAACGATTTTGATTTTCTAACTGAAACATACACCCAAGAAGAAGCACTTGATAAAGCCTTTGAAGGGGTTAAAGCCGGAATCACACCGGTTTATATATCTGACTCAGGAGACAATCCAACAGCCGGAGCATCTGCAGATAATACTGACTTTATAAGACATATTTTAGAAGACAAACGAGCAGAAAGCCTTAAAACGCCAATTATATATGGAGGATTCTATGACCCGGCAGCTACAAGAGCCTGTGAAGGAAAGGTGGGAGAAGAAATAACCATAAAATTTGGTTCTGCCTTTGATACTGAATCTTCAACACCTGTAATCGCCACCGGTACTGTAAAAAGCTATTACAAAGACTGGGGTAAATTTAATTTCCCTAAAGGAGATATAGCTTTATTTAATACAGGTGGAGTAGATATAGTGTTAGCTGAGACGCATGTTGGATTTACAGATCCGGAAATATATACAGACTTAGGTTTAAAACCTGAAGAAGCAGATATTATTATATGTAAATTAGGATATCTGACTCCCGGTCATGAAGCATTAGCAAAGAGAAGCATATTAGCCTTAACAAGAGGAAATACAAATGAAGATTTAAATTGAATATAATGTCAAGAAATATTTTGTAAAAAAATAAACAATTATTTCTAATTGTTTAAGCTATGGGACAGTACTTTTGAAATTTTCGTAATGTTATATAATCGTAACCATGCTTTTTGGTAAGGATAGAATTTCTGAATATACTATGTCTTTAAAATCCATCATGGATTTTTCATCCATACTAAAATATTTATTAGGCTTTGATTTTTGACATTCAATAAATTTATTTATTATATTGCTATTCAGCCTTTTATATTTTTTTCGCTTAATTATTTCGCAATTTTCTATATAAAATAATATGTATTCATTTTCTACAGGTATGTTAAGAAGGATTTTGCTATATATAAGCTCATCGTATTTTTTTATGGAACTGAATATATAGCTTACATTGTCCAAAATATTTTTGTACATTGAAGCCATTTCAAAATTATCAATGGATGCTTCATATTTCATTTTGGTTTCTATTGTTTTCATGAACAATTGAAATTTATCTTTATTTGACAATATTTCTTCCAGTGATTTTTTATTATCATTAAATGCTTCATTATTCATAGGTGCAGGAAACAGATGGTATTCAAATTCGTATGAATTATTGCTGCTCTTTATGGGATATAAATTTTTTAGAAAATTAACAGTTTCGTTTAAATGAAATCTTCTCCTGAAAGGTCCATAGGTATTTTCTTCTCTTGTATTTACTACAGACAATGACCTGTATTTATTGAAGTTCTCAATTTTTATGTATGCATATCCTCTGTCATGTTTCATTTGAGAATTAAAAATAGGCTTGATTTCCTTTATCAAGCTGCATTCCAAAAGTCTGGCTTCTAAGTGAGTGTCAGTAATTATGTATTCTATGTCATCAATTAAGTGCACCATTCGGGTTACTTTTTCCCACTTTGGATTATCAGCAAAATATGTTTTTACTCTTTTATTTAATGCTTTACTTTTTCCAACGTAAATTATGTTACCTCTTGAATCCAGCATTTTATAAATACCGGGTAAAGAAGGTATTTCATTTAATTTATTTTTCAATTTATCCGATATGTTAATCAAGCTATCACCTTCGTAAGAAATAATATATATTGTATTATAAGATTTACATAAAAACAACTGTATGTAAAATGTAATTGTTAAATTTCATATTTGTGATTATAATATATATAATTTAATAAATAGGAGCTGATAATATGAAGGAAATATATATAGCAGGAGGGTGCTTCTGGGGTTTACAAGCGTATTTTGATTTAAGAAAAGGTGTGATGGAAACAGTTGTTGGTTATGCAAATGGAAATACGGAAAATCCTACGTATCAACAAGTTTGCACTAACACCACCGGTTATGCTGAAACAGTATACATAAAATATGATGAAAATGAAATAACTCTAACTAAAATACTTCAGGATTTTTGGAAGGTTATCGACCCAACTCTGCTTAATAGGCAAGGTGGAGATGTTGGTACACAGTATAGAACTGGTATTTATTATGTTAGCGAAGAGGATTTACCTGTTATAAATGAATCCTATAAAAATGAACAAGAAAAATATGATAAGACAATGGTTACTGAGGTAATTCCCCTTAAAAACTTTTATGCAGCGGAGGAATATCATCAAAAATACTTAGATAAAAATCCAAACGGCTATTGCCATATTGATTTGTCTCTATAATGATAGGCGTTGAAATATACGCTTTTTTTATGCGTTCTTAAATATCCTTCTCACAAAACAAAGCTGGAGATGACACTCCAGCCTTCTGTCGTTTATTAGGATCTTCAATTAATGTTGCTACTTAAACTCATGCATTTAGTATAGTAAAATCTTACTCTGTTTGCCCTGAATATATCTCATATACCCTCACAGCTACGATAACAGCCTGCTCGCGGGTAGAAGTCGCTTTAGGCGCAAATTTATTGTTTCCAGTACCATTAATAAAATTGTTTTTTGCCATAAACTTTACATTATCTACAAAATACGATGCTATTTCATTTTCATCACTAAAGACTGGTGCACCTTCAATGGACATATTTGCATCAGGTTTTATGGCTGTTACAGCACGATAGAGCATAGCCGCCATCTGCTCTCGGTTAATTAGTACCTTTGGCGCAAATTCGTTGTTGCTTATACCGTTGACGATCCCTAAGTGATATGCTTTAAGTATTTCCGGATTTATTGTGTCTATAAAGGTTGACGAAGGAGCTGCCTCAGCTTGCTTTCCTGTATACAGTTCATATAGCTTGACTGCTACTTCTGCAAACTCCTCTCTGGTGATGTAGCCACTCATATTGTCCTTGATTTTATCTGTAATAAAACCATATCCAATAGCCTTATCAAGACCTTCCTTTGCCCAATCTGACGCACCTTTGTATTGTGCGGGATTGCCTAAGGTCATCAGGTTGGAATAGTCGGATATAACCTCTTTGTCGATAAAGCTATTCACATAGCCCCATGATGAGTAAAAGTATGCTCGAAAGGTATAGACCTCAGCCTTTAAATTAATTCCCCCTATTGCATCTTCCTCTTCATAAGGGTAGTACGCAAATGTATTCCCATCCAAAAGATCATCTACTGACATTTCAGTAATATTATAGAGAGAAGGACCTTGATTCCAATCATAATTCCTATACTTGGATTCAAATTTTATTTTTATGGGTGAGCAGTTTGTGCCGGTATAGTACTGAGAGTCCTCATTTATATTCTTGTTGATTGATTGAACACTCTCGGGCACATCCAACTTAATAGCAAAGTAAGGCCAATTGTTCTGGTCAAATTTCAATTCAGCAGTCAGATTTTTGGGCGCATCCAGTTTAAATGGCGCAGAATTTGCTGCTAAGGCGCTAAATGGCATGGAACTTGCGAATAATAAGACAAATGTAAATATCAAAATTCTAAATTTCATAATTTTACCTCCAAAATTAAGTTTTTTCATAGGATTTTTTTGCAGTTTCTGCTGGGGAGTCATCCAGTTCAATGCTGCTGTTTTGTAGCT
>CAZJKK010000028.1:0-2625 GCA_964546605.1 uncultured Clostridia bacterium | reverse complement strand
GTTTTGTAGCTGCCCTATTTTTGATATTCAATGGACACAAGGTTTTCGTCACCTTTAAGTGCAAAGCTCATCATGCTGCTGCCCCTAAAAGCGAGAAATTCCATGTGATTGCTTTCCAAATCTGGCTCTGTATCAAAGCTAAAGTCTGCTGTTGTTAATTCGCCAATGTAGCTTTTCACTGTTTCAGCATTTTCTACTGTTATTTCAAGCCGAATGATGTCATCTTCCCGCAGGATTTGGTTAATGTGACCCTTAAGCTGCGGAACTCCCTGCAGGTCTTCGGAAGGCCACTCTTCTCCTTCACCTATGGGCATTTGTGGACTGTCGGAGATTCCCTCCAATCCTGTGAGGATGAGGTATACTGATATTTTGCCAGCATATTTGGGGATGGAATTCATAGCATCTTTACTAAGTGAAATGGTATAGCCGACACCATCCGTCTCGGCAGAAATCATATAACCTTCTGACGTTTCGTCTGTACTTAAATCTTTTGCATCCTTCAGAACACCTTCATAAAAGTCACGAAGCGTACCAATGTCATTGTCACTTACATACATGATTTCCAGACAGCTATTCGCAGGGTTCTCCCTCACATCAATAATTTCAGCATCCGCTGCAAGTGGCAAAATTTCTGTAGGATAGCTATCTGGCAGGATTAATTCATCACTTTTAGCTGTGCTCGAAGATGAACCTACATCAGTGGTAGTTTCATTATTATTACTGGATACTTCTTTAGCTGCTCCGCCGCTTTCCTTCCTAATATCGGTTGATTTATCTCCGCAACTGGAAAAGAGTAACATCATTACAAGCACAAAAGTACAAATCATAATTTTTCTCATATTATATCTCCAATCATTATATTATTGAAATAAACCTCATTAATTCTAACAATTCTTACTAGTATTAATAATAATATCAAACATAACCATTTCTTCAGTTTCAAAAGCGATTATTTTTTTTGTAAAAAACTATCATAAATGTAAAAAAAGCATCAGTTTATAAAAAACAAATGCTTCTCAGATTCATTAGACCTATTATAACGACGTGAAGATATCCTCTACTTCTTAAGTAGCGGTACCTTTTAATAAACAGTCATAACTTTAGATTTATTCATCTACAATCAATGACTTTTTATATATTAAAGGTGACACGCCTTCCTTATGCTTAAAGGCAGTTGAGAAATGGGCATTATTTACGAAACCGCATAGTCTGGCGATTTCTTCAATAGAAAACTCTGTTGCTTGCAACATTTCTTTTGCTTTCTTATGCCTACAATCCATTATATATTGGTATGGAGTTATGCCAACATGCTTCAAAAATATCTTCTGCAAGTGAGGGGGGCTGATATAGATAGCATCACAAATACTTTTAATAGTAATATTGCTGCTGTAATAAGTCTCAATATATTTAACGGCCTTCTGCACAACATCCTGTAGATTTTGCTTATTATAAACGGATGCATTAAATACTGAGTGAGAATCTCTTAATAATTGTATAGCAATACGATTTTCCAAGCTTTCAATCATTATGGGAGTGGTTTCCTCGTAGTTTAAGACTTCAGATATTAATGCTTCTATTCCTTCTAATAGTTGATGACTATACGAATTATTTAGCTTCTTAAATGTTAGGTTTCCCTTTCCTCCCACTTGTTGGTATATATTTTGCATGAATTCCCTATTGATGCAGACTGTCATATAATTAGCCGGGTAAGAGCTATTTAGCTGGTGAACTAATATGTCATCGCCAGGAGCCATACAAATTAGACTACCTTTCTTAAACTGATGTTTCGTTGATCGAATTGTGGCTAGCGGTGGAGTGGTGAAACAGATTACAAAGTGGTATTCCTCCACATACATTTTTTTATTAATAACAAAGTTCTCAGGAATAAAAATTGCAATACGACTGGCAATAACCGATTTTGTATTATTATGAATATTACTTGGGATTTTTTTTACAAAATAATCAAAGTTTTTTTTCACATTCACCACCACATTTCTCGTTTTTTATTATTTCAGATTCTAATTCAATCTCTTTATTGAGTATTTCATCAATACTCTTGCCCTCCAGCCAATCGCTAATTTTCTGCTTGTCAAAAATAACAGGCATGCGGTTATGAATATGGGAAATTGATTTGTCGGCATCCTTGGTTATTATGGTGTAATACATGTCATATTCATTTGCATTTGTGTCAAACATGCTGAGTTGTTCTTGCTTGTGCTTTGGGACAATGTTGTACAGTCCTGCAAAATATAAAAGAGAATCATGCTTTTTAATAATATATTTATCTTTTTCTTTGCTTCCGGGTACTTCTTTCCATTCAAAATAAGCTGAAGCAGGAACTAGGCAGCGCTTATCTGCCATGAGCTTTTTAAACATGGGTTTATGTTCTACTGTTTCAGCTCTGGCATTGATTATGGTACCCTTGCCATCCCATTTGGGGAGACCCCACTTTGCAAGGAATGGACGCATTGCTTCTTCATCTTGTATGTATATGGGCGCTATATTCGTAGGGAATATTTCGCCCATTTTAAAATCTTTGTAAATATTCCTTCCGGCTTCTTCAGCTATCTTTTTTATTTCCTTCATATCAATATCTATATAATATCTTCCGCACATAAATACCTC
>CAZJKK010000027.1:0-18300 GCA_964546605.1 uncultured Clostridia bacterium | reverse complement strand
AGGCACTGCTTGCATTCTTATTGGATCTCTTGGATCATCCTTATCCATGTGTGCTGCATAATATGGAGTTATACCCATTCTGAATTTTTCCAAAACCTTTGATATGTTTGCTGCTTCTTCATCAGTCATGTTTATTATTTGTTTTAATTGTTCTATTGTGTCTATTCTGTTTTCTACCTGCCATCTCCAGTCATTCCAATCCTCAGGAGTAACATCCTTCCACATTTCTATTTCGTTGTAGTAAGCCACTTTTATACCTCCATTTAATTTAATATTTTATAATAAAGCGAAAAGCTTTTCATAAAAATAATATTCTTGTTTAATTACAGGATAAATACTAATTAAGCATATTAAAATTATTTGTTTTAATATACTTAACTAGTATTTTTAATTATGCATATAATTCAGTGTATAATTCTCTCATTTCTTTGCTTTCTCTCATAATTTGTAAAGCTGTATCAGCATGACCCTTTGTATAACCGTTTCCTATAATCATGTTAACATCTTTACCAACACCTTCAGCTCCTAAAGCAGCCTTTGTAAAGCTTGTAGCCATACTGAAGAAGTAAACTGTTCCTTCATCCTTTGTAGCAAGTATTGCTGACATTTCACAATTTGGTCTTGATACACAGCTTATAACCAAATCGCATAATTTTCCATCTGTAGCTTCCATTACTTTTTCGTAAACTTCAATTGCATTTGTTGCATCACCTGATATGCATACATCTGCTAAACCAAGTTCTTTTACTTTTTCTAATGATGCAGCTCTGTGTGCCCAGCAAATTACTTTTCCTGTTGGGCCAGCTTTTTTCTTAGCTTCATACAAGCAAAGAAGTCCGGATTTTCCTCCGCCGCCAAGAACTAGTACAGTGTCACCCTCTTTAACTAACTTAACAGTTTGTGCAGGAGCTCCTGCTACATCAAGTACTGATAATGCAAGGTTTTCAGGTAAATCTGAAGGGATTTTTGCATAAATTCCGCTTTCAAATAATATTGCCTGTCCTTTTATGTCTACTTGGTCGATATCTTTTCTAACTGTATTTATTTCTTCAATCACTAATGGTGTTAAAGATAAAGAAACCAATGTAGCTATTTTGTCACCAACATTTAAATCAGTTTTTCCTTCAAGTGCAGGTCCAACTTGTGCAACAGTTCCTATAAGCATTCCCCCAGAACCTGTTACAGGGTTTTGGTGCTTTCCTCTTTCAGCAACAATTCCCTTCATTATTTCTTTAATTTTTTCTACATCACCTTCAGCCTGGTCTTTTATTTGTGTGAAGCTTGCAGAGTCAACATTTAATGTTTGAACATCTATAAGAACTTCATTGTCATATATTTCCATTGTGTTATCAATTTTAAGCGCTGGCTGTGGCAATACTCCTTGTGGCTCAATTACTCTGTGTGTTCCATATGGGTTTCCTTTTTTGAACATAGTTCCTCCTAATTTGCTTTTGGTTTAGTTTATGGTTTGATAATATATAGTGCAATTATTATGCCAATATTTTAACTAATTTATGAATGGCTATTTTTGAGTAGATTTATAATACTTGTCATCATTAAATTTTTCTTAAGTGCCGAATTTTCAGCTTTTAATATTGTGCATTTATTATATATTTGATATAATATGATTAAAACCCAGAAAGTCTTTTTATGTCATTTCGAACAAAGTGAGAAATCTCCAAATCACTCAAAACATGAGATTCTTCGCTAACGCTCTGAATGACAAATCAAAGAAATTATACTTAATGGGTTATAATCATAATATTACTGATTACAACATAATATTGAAATATGAATAAATATTTATATAGAGGAGTAAATAGAATTAAATGGATAACAGACCAATTGGAATTTTTGATTCAGGTGTGGGCGGTCTTACTGTAATGCGAGAGGTTATGGAACAGCTTCCTTATGAGGATATTATATACCTTGGAGATACAGCCAGAATACCATATGGCTCAAAATCAGAACAAACAATAAAAAAGTTTTCTAATCAATGTTCATCATTTTTAAAAAGCAAGGATGTAAAAACCATTGTAATTGCATGTAATACAGCAAGCTCCATTGCTTTAGAGCATGTTCAGAAAAACTTTGACATACCCATAATTGGAGTAATTGATCCGGGTGCAAGAAGTGCCGCAGCGATAACAGAAACCGGAAGAATAGGCGTCATTGGTACCATTGCAACAATAAACAGCAATGCTTACCAGTCTAAAATAATGGAATACATTCATGATGCAGAGGTTATTGGAATACCATGTCCTTTGTTTGTGCCCATTGTTGAAGAAGGCTGGGAACATTCTAATGTGGCTATTTTAACAGCTGAAAAATATTTAGAAGAACTTATAGAACATGAAGTAGATACCTTGGTGCTAGGCTGTACCCATTATCCAATTTTAAGACACACTATTAAAACAGTTGTTGGCCCAAATGTAAAATTAGTTAATCCTGCCTATGAAACAGCAAAGGATTTAAAAAAGCTTCTTATTGAAAAAAATATGTTGAGTGAAAATGTTGGAAAACCAAGGTATGAATTTTACGCTTCTGATGCACCTGAACGTTTAAGAAGAATAGGAGGAAATTTCTTAAAGAAGGATATAGACAATTTATATGAAATTGCAATAGATAAGCTTTAAGAAGGAAGGCTATGGAAAAGATTAAAGTTAAAATAACAACCTCGCAGACAATAGACGAAGCAGGCAACGAAGATGTTATGGAGCTTGTAACCGAAGCAACCAGAAGCTTTGAAGGAGACTCTATAATAATAAACTATGATGAAAGTGAAATAACTGAAAACGAGGGAACAAAGACAAGGCTTAAAATTTATAAAAACAAATTGATTATGACAAAGGTGGGGTTTTTATCCTCCAAGATGGAATTTGAAAAAGGTAAAAAGTACAACAATATTTATTCAACTCCCTATGGTAACTTTGATATTAACTTTGACACGCGTGTTTATGATAACCAATTAAATGAACATGGAAAAGGGTCAGTCTTTATTGAATACAGCATTATTTTTGGTAATGCTGATGAAAGTTATAATAAATTAAAAATTGATATTTATTAAACAACCTTTAAGCTAATTTTATTAAAGACGAACGTTAGAGCTGATTTTTCGGCATTAGGTGCTTAAAATCCGGCACAAAGGAGGAAAGTATGGATACTAAATATTTTGATGCGCTAATTCATGCAATAGATTTAATAAATGATGGAATTCACATAGTTGATGCCTCCGGAAAAATTGCTTACTACAATAAGGCAGCTAAGGAGTTGGATGAAATTGATGTGGACAAATCTGTGGGAAGACACATACTTGAGGTTTATCCTTCTCTTAATTTTGATACAAGCACATTGTTAAATGTTTTACGAACTGGTAAGCCTATTTACAATGTTGAGCAAAACTTTATTAATTACAAGGGTGATAAATTATCAACTTTAAACTCAACAATTCCTGTATATTATAACAATAAAATATTGGGTGCTCTCGAAGTATCAAGAAACATTACAAAAATGAGAGAGTTAACTGAAAAAATTGTTAAATTGCAAGAGGAATTGTACGAAAAAAATTCAAGCAACAGTGATAAAACCTCTAAGCCCATGGCAAAATTTAATTTCTTAGATATTATAGGACAAAGCAAAGAAATGCTAAAGCTAAAGTCTCTGGGTTTAAAAGCCGCCATGTCAGAATCTCCTGTAATGATAGCAGGAAGCACGGGAACAGGAAAGGAATTATTTGTTCAATCCATACACAACTCAAGCAACAGAAAACACAGACCCTTCATAGCTCAAAACTGTGCTGCTTTGCCAAACAACCTTTTGGAAAGCATATTGTTTGGAAGTGTAAAGGGAAGCTTTACAGGAGCAGAAAACAGACCAGGCTTGTTTGAGCTTGCAAATGGAGGAACATTGTTTTTAGATGAAATAAACTCCATGCCACTAGAGCTGCAGACAAAACTTCTTAGAGTTCTTCAAGACGGAAGAGTGAGAAGAGTTGGTTCTACCACCACAACAGACGTTGATGTACGAGTAATTTCTGCAATAAATACTGATATAAATACCGTAGTGGAAACTAAGCAACTAAGACAAGACTTATTTTTTAGATTAAATGTAATAACATTGCTTATTCCTGATTTAGCTAAGAGAAAAGAAGATATACCTCTTCTTGTTGATCATTTTATTAAAAAATACAATGAAAAATGCAATAAGTATTTCACAGGAATATCCAAAGAAGTGCTGGACATTTTTACGGAATACAGCTGGCCGGGGAATGTAAGAGAGCTGGAGCATGCCATAGAAAGTGCCATATCTCTTTATGATGGAGAATTAATTAGGGAAGAATTCTTACCTTTTCAGTTTAAGAATTTTAAACCAAATAATACTTCCTTAGATACCAGCGTATTGCAACCTCTTAATGTGGCGGTTGAAAAGGTTGAAAGGGAAATAATAATATCTGCCTTAGAAAAAACAGATTACAACATTTCAAAGGCAGCAAAGCTCATAAATGTACCAAGACAAACACTTCAATACAAAATCAAAAAGCTTGACATACCAAGCTAAAAATAATGGTGACGGTTCTTTTCATTTGGAACCGTCCACATTGTTCTTATTTGGCTAGAGATTGGGTGTAAATGCTTCTTTTGTATGTGGCATTTACGCCTGTATTTTCAACTTTGCCTTTTTCTATGAATTCATATATTTTTGATTTTAGTTTTATGTCATTTATTCCTCTTTTGGTTTTTATAGATTCTATTTCTTCCTTTGTGAGAACTTCTTGAAGCTTTTTTTCTGTTTCTATATCAAATATTGGATCTGAATTTTTATCTTGTCCGAAATCTACGAAGCATAAAGGTGGAAACATGACGCACCACCAATTATTGCCTTCTGCCTTGCCTATTTCAATACGAACTGCATCATAGTAGCCTTCCGGCAGAACTATGTCTTCATATATTTTTCGAGGAAATTTGAAGTTGCCGTAATAAACATTAACTTCATAATCATAGCCCTCTTCCCTAATTATACATTCTGCTTCCTCTCGAATTTCATGAACTTTTTTAATAATAAGATTTTCGCTTGTTTCTTTTGATATTGTGTTTTCAAATTCTTTGTTAAACTTATTTATTACTTGGTTTCTTACCTTGTATTTAAGCTCTTGGTCAAAAACTGTGTTTGAGTTAGCCAATACGTGAAGTCGTATGACCTTATCGTTTATTTTTGCCATTCCTGTATACGCTTCAACTGTGTATGCAATAGTTACTGCAACAAACACACATATAACCGAAATAAATATTTTTTTATAATAACTCATTTGTCCTCCCTTTATTTTCACTTTACTTAACTAAACCGGTACTTTTAATTTGCAAATCTAAGTGTATGTTTATATCTGCAGCTTCAAAAACCTCATCATATTTATCCATTACTTTTTCATAGTCCTGCTTGTGGTATTTATATAAATTATCCTTTATTTCTAATAAATCAGTTCTGTAAGTATGCTGAAGCTTATCTATTGTTTTTTCTGCCACTGTTAAAAAGCTCTTTTTAGCTTCATCCTTAATTTTATTTAAGTAGCTTTGATCTGCCAGTTTATTGCTTCCAATGATGAATGAATCAATATAAATGTACATTGTAATATAATAGTCTGCTGTCAATTTATCATTGTTTAAATTAAAATCCTTGGTCATACTTATGCTTGCAGCACCAAGTGAAACATTGGTGCCTTCAACATTTATATTAATATTAGGAATTTTGGCTCTGGCTGGATTTAATAAAACCATCACTGTTGCCACTTCCTCTGGCTCCAAAAATCCCTTCAGCTCATATTCCTTAATAATGCCGGCTCTTTCTATCTTTAAGCTTTTATCATTCGTTTCTACAACAGGAATCATAGCATTGCCTGTCTTGCCAAGATCTAAAATTGCTTCATCAAAGGTAAAAATATCCTGATAACTTTCTCGCTTAAGTTTTACAAGCATATCGCTCAAAAATCTTCCCACGATTGGGTTGCTGGGTATTTCAGTGTTAATAATATCTTGTGCCTTGCCTTTTGCTATGCAGATTTTAACTCTTCTGTTTATTTGAGGAGATCTTTGTATTTCATCAAAAATTCTTTTCACTGTTTCAGAATCTCTTGCAACATCCTCACCCAATACAATTACCTGCATTAATCTGTCTGAAATTGCTTTTTCTGAATGAAGGTAGCTTGTGGCATAAAATTCTGCAAAATCAGCACTTTCCTTGGAATAAACCAATCTTTGCTCTTCGCTTCCCTCATTTATTTTCGGTATTTCAGTTGTAAATGTCAGGTTGTTAGGGTTTTTATCTATGCCTAAGGCATATAGGTATTCCCTTTTGTTTATTTCCACGCTGTCCCAACATCCGGAAAGCATTAAGCTCGTTATTAAAGTTATAAATAATATTTTTATATTTTTCATTTTAACCTCTTATAAAAGTGAACAATGAACAATTATGGTTGGAAATTTTACTATTTAAAATTTCTTATTAAACATCATTTTAATTATTGTTTTTCGCTCTTTTAAATTTTGTGTCAACCAATGCTGTAACCAAAGGTATTAAAAAGTTTAATCCACTTAACGCAAGTATTGGCCATTGAATGTGGGGAAACATCATGTACATTCCCGGCAATAATGCAGATAAAATAAATAATATGGGTATTTGAATGTATATAAAATATCCGTTTTCTCTAGTTTTAAATGTTTCCTGCATTGATAAATTTGTAAAATATGCAATAATGCATATACATGAAAATGTAATGATAAATTGGAAACACAAACCCACTATTTCATTGCTTTCAAAGAAAAATCCCGGTATATTGGTATATTTCATCACGGATAAAAAAGGCCATACCAAGTGTACCGATTCCTTTATCCCAAATTTAACTATTATTAATACATAGCTTGCAACATATAAAAACATGCTCATAACAATAAATTTTCTATTAATCATCATGTTTTTTTCTTGAACAGTTACTTTAGAATTAGAAAACATCAATATTGAAAATCCAAAAAAGGCAAGTATTGCTCCCGGCACTGATTTTAAAACTCCGTTCGTATCAATTGGGTAAATAGGAAACAAGTTTGAATAATCAGCATAATAAGTAGAAAATATGATTAACAGCATGTATGGAATAAAAGCAATCAATAATGTCACCGATGCAATGTTAGCTATTGTTTTTATTCCCTTTTTTGTTGCATAGCTTGTAGAGAGCAAAATTACAATAATTATTGAACTAAGCGGTGTTTTAAACAACATCATCAACTTTATTTGTTCCGCAAAATCCTTCATGAGTATGCTGTTGGCAGTGAGTAACATAAGTATGTAATATATGCCAATTACTTTACATATAAATTTAGGAAATAATCTTTCAGATATTACAATAATGGTGTCATCTTTGTATTTTAACAACATATGGTTTATGGGCTTAATTACCATATACAATATGAATGCTGCAATAATTATGGTCATCCATCCCACGGGTCCGTCAACTTCTGACAATAACAAAGGCATGAGCATAGATTGAAATGAAAATGACACCAGTATTAACATTGTCAGATTTTGATATGGAGTTATTTTTTCATCAAACATTATTTTCCTTTCCCCTTTTCAACTTGTAAATATTTTGGTTTGCGCACCATGCTATTAATTCTTGGCCTTATTATGGTGTCTTTTAAATCTTCTTTTCTTTCAATGAAATGAGTAAGCGGAGTTAAATATGGAACACCAAAACTTTTTAAAGTACAAAGGTGAATAATTAGTATGCTGAGGCCAACAGACACCCCAAACAATCCAAATATGGAAGCAAGTATTATAAAACCAAATCTTATCATCCTTAAGGCCGTGCTAAAGTTATAGCTTGGTATGGCAAAAGCAGAAAGTGCTGTCAATGCAACTATTACAACACAAATGGGTGTTATTAATCCTGCACTTACTACGGCAGAGCCGATTACCAAACCACTGACAAGGCCTACAGTGGAGCCCACAGGAGTTGTTATTCTCGAGGATGCTTCTCTTACAAGCTCCATAACCAGTTCCATAAGTAGAGCTTCAAAATATGGTGGGAATGGAACATTGGCCCTTGATGCAGCAACATACAAAGCAAGCTGAGTTGGCAACAAATTAGGATGAAATTGTGCAACAGCAACGTACAAAGCCGGTAAAAGCATTACTATAGGAAATGCTATATATCTTAAGAATCTGATTAAACAAGCTAACATCCATCTTTCATAATAATCTTCTGAAGACTGCATAAATGATACTAATGTAGCAGGAGCCATGAGCACAGTTGGTGTGTTATCCACTGCTATAACAACTCTTCCTTCAAGGAGTGCCGAGGCTGCAGCATCAGGTCTTTCAGTATTTTCAACTTGCGGAAAGGGAGAAAAATTATCATCCTCAATCATTTCCTCAATATATGAACTTTCAAGCACTGCGTCTATTTCTATGTTTTTCAGCCTTTTTTCAACAGCATCCAAGACCGTTTTATTAACAACATCTTCTATGTACAATATGGCAACATCAGTCTTTGACCTTGTTCCAACCATCATGTACTTTATTTTAAGCCTTGGATCTCTTATTCTTCTTCTTATGAGGGTTATGTTTATTTTCATTGTTTCAATGAAACCATCTCTGGCACCTCTGATGAGAGTTTCCGCTGCTGGTTCCTGTATGCCTCTTAAAGGCCAGCCTCTTGATGAAAGCCATATTGCCTTTAAGCATGAATCTATAAACAATATTGTTTCACCGGACAACATTTTATCCACACATTCCTGTAATGTTTGCAATGTACCTACTTCAGTTATGGCTATGCTTGTTTGCATTACAGCATTTTGCAACTCTTTTTCTGGACTTTTTTCGAATTCCTCTAAATTAACGGATTCCATCATATTTTGAACTGCATATTCGCTTATGGAATCCTTTGTCGTCATTCCATCAACATAAACAAGCAAGACACTTAATTTTTTATTTTGTCCTACATTTAAATTTCGAAAAATTATATCATTGGCATCCTTAAAAACTTCTTTTAGTACAGTTTCGTTTTTCTTTATGTCTTTATCAACTTTTAAACTTGTTAATTCCTGATAAATGTTCATATCTTCTCCTAAATATATTTCGTAATTATTGCTGCTATTGCAATCAATCCATAAACAATACCCGTAAATCTCACAATTTTATAATCCTTGTGATAGTTTTTTCTTTTTAAACCTTTGCTGGTTCTAAATATTAAAATATAGCTTATTAATAAAAATATTATTATTACATCATAATTTAATATGGGTTTTAAAAAATTAATAAAATACATGGTATCTCCCCGGCGTAATTTTGTATTAGTAATATTTACAATTTATAGTGGTTTTATACCAAATATTTTTATGAATTTTAGGACAAACATTCAGAATAATTAGAATAAAAAAGAACCGTCCCCAATTTTTTTAAATTAAAAAAGTGCTTTTGAAATAAGTTTTATTTCAAAAGCACTTTTTATTACATTTTATATTTCTGTTTTTTCCTCACAAGTGTTGATATATCTATACCCAGCTTAGATGCTGCTTCTTTCATATTGCTTGATGAATTCAATGTTGTTTCAATAATTGCTCTTTCATATTCATCCAGCTTATCTTTTAACGTTTTATTTTCAAATAAATCACTGTATCTTTCATTTGCATTATCGCTAGGTTCAAGCTGTTCTCTGAAAAGATCAATATCAATTGATGCTTCATCAGCCATTAAGAGCATTCGCTCAATAATATTTTTTAATTCTCTTATGTTGCCGGGCCAATCATAAATCAGGAAATTTTCAAGGCATCTCGTTGTAAAATAACAATTTTTTCCGTATTTGTTATTGTAATAATCCAGAAATTGTTGAACAAGAGGGATTATATCTTCTCTTCTTTGTCTAAGAGGAGGAATGAGGAATGATACAACATTCAATCTGTAATATAAGTCTGCCCTGAACTTTTTTTCCTCTACCAATTGCCACAAATCAACATTGGTTGCAGCAATAATTCGGGCATTAAATTCTACTGGATTTGTGCCGCCTATTCTATAAAACATTCTGTCATTAATCGCACTTAAAAGCTTTACTTGCAGAGTATACGGCATGTCTCCTATTTCATCAAGATACAATATTCCCCCATTTGCTTCTTCAAACAGTCCCTTTTTCCCACCCTTATGGGCTCCTGTAAATGCTCCATCCTCATATCCGAAAAATTCTGATTCCAACAAATGCTCAGGCACAGCACCACAGTTTATTTTAATGAATTTTCCCTTGTTATACTTGCTTATATTGTAAATGTAGGTTGCAATAAAATCCTTTCCTACACCTGTTTCACCAAGTATAAGAATTGTTGAATCCACATTTGCTATTTTTTTAGCCTTATTGTATATTCCAACCATTCTACCATTGTTGCTTATGGGCACATTGTTAGCAATTTTACTCGCTACTTCATTGCTATTTTCATATCCCTTATTAATAATATACAGCTTTTTTTCCTTTGTAATGTTTTTCATTAAAACATCCAGCTCTGATACATCCCTTATAACTGCGATGGTTTTTTTTAATTCTCCATTTTCGTCATATATGGGAGAACCTGAAACTAAACACCTTTGACCCTTGTAGTAATTATTTATAGTAGAAACAGGACCGTTTGTTTCAATAACTTTAGCACAACATGAATTAGGAAGAATATCATTTTTCTTTAAATCATATACCGATTTTCCAATAATTTGTTCTCTGCTTAATCCAGATAAATTTAGAAAGGAATCATTTACATAAGTGGTAATACCTTTCTCATCCGTGATATAAATACCGTCCTTTAGCTTATTAAGCATTTCATTATATAAATATTGCTGACTGCTTAATCTATGTATTTGTTTTTCTAATTCATTATCTATGGTAAAATCATAAAAGAAAAATACAATCAAATCATGTTCATGCAGTTTAAATTCATTTTGTACAACATAATATATGGAATTGTCAATATACTTTACTGAATAAAAACTTTGACTTTCATCATCCCTTATACCTTGAAAATAGATTGTTAATTTTTTGTTTAATAATTCTCCATTGCTTTTATAAATACTGCTTTTAAAATAGTCATTATAATATAAAATATTGTATTTTGTGTCTGTTATAACAAAGCCTAAAGCAAAACCAGTACCTTCAATTTTCATGCTATCTCCCTTTCAAGTACCATATTTGATTTGATATTTTTAAAACAATGTGTTACAATAGTATATGCGATGATTATATTATAAAATATGCAAGTTTGCAATAACTTTATTACAAGTATATGCAGTATTGCATATATGATATTTAAAAGTAATATTTTTTCTCATTAAATTCAATGTTTTTTTAATTTGGTTATTTGGCATGGATTTTGCTAATAATTAATGTATATAACAAACAATCAAAATTTAGGAGGAAATAAATGAAAAAAGCAGTAATAGTATCAGCAGCTAGAACACCTATAGGAGCATTTGGCGGAGCATTGGCTCCTTTATCAGCTGTGGAATTAGGAGTAATTGCAGCAAAAGAAGCAATTAAAAGAGCAGGAATTGAGCCTTCAGCTGTTGAAGAGGTTTATTTCGGAAATGTATTAGGTGCTGGACTTGGACAAAACGTAGCAAGACAAGTAACTTTAGGAGCTGGTATTCCTATAGAAACTCCTGCATTAACAATTAACATGGTATGCGGTTCAGGATTAAGAGCTGTAAGCATGGCAGCACAATTTGTTGAAAGCGGACAATGTGATGTAATCTTATGCGGCGGAACAGAAAGCATGACAAATGCTCCATATCTTTTACCTAAAACAAGATGGGGACAAAGAATGGGAGACGGAAAAATAGTTGACTACATGGTATATGACGGATTAACTGATGTTTATAATCAATACCACATGGGAATAACTGCAGAAAATGTTGCTGAACAATATGGTTTAACAAAGGAAGATCAAGATAAATTTGCAGTTCAAAGTCAAAATAGAGCTGAAGAAGCACAAAAGGCCGGAAAGTTCAAAGAAGAAATCGCACCTGTGGTAATACCTCAGAAAAAAGGTGATCCTATAGTAATAGACACTGATGAGTATCCAAGACATGGTTCAACATTAGACAAAATGGCAAAATTAAAACCTGCATTCAAAAAAGATGGAACAGTTACAGCAGGTAATGCTTCAGGTATAAATGACGGTGCAGCAGCTTTAATTATAATGAGCAAAGAAAAAGCTGATGAGTTAGGAATTAAATATTTGTGTGAAGTAGCCGGATATGGCTCTGCAGGGGTTGACCCAACAGTTATGGGATTAGGACCTGTACCTGCAACTAAAAAGGCATTAGCAAAGGCTGGCTGGACAGTTGAAGATTTAGATTTAGTAGAAGCTAATGAAGCATTTGCATCACAAGCTTTGGCAGTAACAAGAGATCTTGGCTTAGACCCAGAAAAAACAAATGTTAACGGTGGAGCTATAGCATTAGGACACCCAATAGGAGCTTCAGGTGCTAGAATTCTTGTTTCATTAATTCATGAAATGGAAAAAAGAGATGCTAAAAAAGGTCTTGCTACACTTTGCATCGGCGGTGGAATGGGAACATCCTTATTAGTACAAAGATAAAATGGAGTTTCTCCAATAAAAATATATATGGAAAGGATATACTATGATTAATAAAATTATTTCTATGAAGGAAGCCGTAGATAAAGTACAAGATGGTATGACTGTAATGGTAGGCGGATTCCTTGCAAATGGAACACCAGAGAACTTAATTGATGCTCTTGTAGAAAAAAATGTTAAGAACCTAACTCTTATTTGCAATGACACAGGATTTCCTGATAAAGGCGTAGGAAAAATGGTTGTTAACAAACAATTCAAAAAAATGATTGCTTCTCACGTTGGAACAAATCCAGAAACTGCAAATCAAATGAATTCAGGAGAAACTGAAGTTGTATTAACTCCTCAAGGAACCCTTGCTGAAAAGGTTAGATGCGGCGGTAATGGTTTAGGAGGATTTTATACACCTACAGGAATTGGAACTGAAGCAGAAATTGGAAAAGAAAAGAAAGTTATAGACGGTAAAGAATATATTTTTGAAACTCCATTAAGAGCAGATGTTGCTTTATTAAGAGCATCCGTTGTTGATAAAAAAGGCAATATGGTTTTCAATAAAACAATGAGAAACTTTAATCCTTTAATGGCAACAGCAGCTGATGTAGTTATAGTTGAAGCTGATAAAATAGTTGAAGTTGGAGAAATAGATCCAGAGCAAGTAATGTGCTCAGGAATATTTGTTGACTATATAGTTGGAGGTGGCATGTAATGGATGCAAAGGTAGTTATAGCAAAAAGAGTGGCTCAGTTATTACATGACGGAGATGTGGTAAACTTAGGTATTGGTCTTCCAACTATGGTTGCAAATTATATTCCTGAAGGAATGGATATTACATTTCAATCAGAAAATGGATTTTTAGGCTTAGGCCCTGCTCCTGAAAAAGGTCAAGAAGACTGGGAGCTTGTAAATGCAGGTGGTATGCCTTCATCAATAGTACCTGGCGGAATGTTTTTTGACAGTGCAACATCATTTGGAATTATCCGTGGTGGACACGTTGATGCAACAGTTCTTGGTGCTATGGAAGTTGACGAAAAAGGCAGCTTAGCTAACTGGAAAATACCAGGCAAAATGGTACCAGGCATGGGCGGTGCAATGGACTTGGTTGTTGGAGCTAATACTGTTATAATAGCAATGGTTCATACTCAAAAAGGAGCACCAAAAATATTAAAACAATGTACACTTCCATTAACAGCTAAGGAACAAGTTAACATAATAGTTACTGAAATGGGCTTAATGAGAGTAACTGATAAAGGATTGGTTCTTGAAGAGCTTGGTCCTGAAGCAACAGTTGAAGAAGTAATTGCTGCAACAGACGCTAACTTAATAATTTCACCTGATTTAAAGAGATTTGGATTAGATGATTAATTTTTAATAAGAGTACGAAAGTACTCTTTTTTTTCAAAATTTTTCACTCTATTATCACATTTATGATATATTATATTTAAACATACCCTTTTTTGTCATTCAGAGCGTCAGCGAAGAATCTCATTACTTGAACTATTAGGAGATTCCTCACTTCGTTCGGAATGACATATATACCTTTTAAGTTACAAATGTATTATATAATAAACAATCAATTAATTAATAAGGTGAAAATAAATGAAAATAAAATTTAGTCTAAAAAATAAATTATTTTTAGTAATATTGTGTGTTCTTATTTTTAATATTATTTTGTCTGCAATTTTAGGTACATCACTTTTTGATAAGCTTTATACAAGCAGTAAAATTAAAAGCTTAAAAAACAGTACAGAAAGTATTAAAAATGGTTATATATCTGAAAACATAAACAAGACTGTTGAAGAAATAATAAATTCTGAAGCGCAAAACATGACTATATGCATATTTAATCTGGATACAGAAACTGCCATAGGGCAAATAGAGTATTATTCCAGACAAAAATATTTTAATATAAATCCTTTTGATAATGAAATTTCACGATTAATTGATATACTTTACAAGAATAATGCATTTAATGAGCTGTTAAACAACAAATATTATATAAGGAATTTAGAAACAGGAAGACAGGAAATCAATATTGTTGTTCTTTCCAACATTATGGACAATACTTATATATTAGTTCAAACCCCAATAAAATTTATAAATGATATTTCCTACTCTGCCATAAAATATTCTATTTTAATTTCATTTTTATCTCTTTTAATAGCTGCAATAATTATGTACTTTGTAGCTGATAAAACAACAAAACCCATACGTCAGCTTCAAATTATAGCTGATAAGATTTCAAATCTAGATTTTTCTGAAAGATCTAACATACTTTCAAATGATGAGGTGGGCTTGTTATCATTAAGCATTAACAATATGGCTGATAAACTCAAGGAGTATGTGGAACAGCTAAAGGATGATTTAATTAAGCAGGAAAAGGCTGATAAAATGACAAAGCAATTTTTAGCTAATGTATCCCATGATTTTAAAACGCCTCTTACTCTGATTATGAGTTACTCCGAAGCCTTAATTGATATGGAAAACATAGATGAACCTACTAAAAATGAGTATTTAAATATTATTATAAGTGAAGGAAATAAAATGTCCCTTTTTGTTCAACAGCTTTTAAAGCTTTCTCAGCTTGAGACGGGATTAATTAAACTGGAAAAATCAAACTTCAGCATAAATGAAATTATTGAAGATATAGTTAATAACAATTCAATTATTACAAAGGAAAAAAATATTAAGGTTGAAAAAAATATTTATGATAATTTCATTGTTTATGCTGATTATTCCAGGATTGAGCAGGTATTTCAAAACTTGTATGAAAATGCTGTAAAATACTGCAATGAGGGAGGCTTTATTAATATTAATACCTTTGTTGTAAACAATAAATGCAGGGTAAGTATTTTTAACACAGGTAATAAAATATCTGATGATGATCTGGAAAATATATTTACAAGCTTTTACAGGGCAGATAAATCAAGAAAAAACATGGGAAGCTACGGCCTTGGTTTAGCTATTGTTAAAACTATAATGGATATGCACAGAGAAAATTATGGGGTAAAGAACTTACCTGATGGTGTGGAATTCTGGTTTGAGCTTGAAAATGTTGAAATGGATTTAGATATGGAGGATTCGGATGGAAACTAAAATATTGTTAGCTGAAGATGAAGAAAATATCAGAAAGTTAGTTGCAAGCTACCTGTTAAAAGAAGGTTTCAAGGTAGTGGAAGCTTCTAATGGTGAAGAAGCAATAAAAAAATTTGATGATGAGTATGATTTTTCACTTGTAGTTTTAGACGTTATGATGCCTAAATTTGACGGTTATTATGTTGCTTCTTATATTAAGAAAAACTCAGATGTTCCCATATTAATGCTTACTGCAAGAGACACTGAAGCCGATGAAATTACGGGCTTTAACTCCGGAGCCGATGAATACATTTCTAAGCCCTTCAGTCCGAAAATTCTAGTGGCAAGAATTAAAAACCTTCTTAAAAGAAGCTCACAAAACAGCATGCAGGACATTGAACTTGGTGGAATAACCGTTAAATACAGAGAGCGTCAAGTTCTATGTGATGGAGAAAAGGCCATTCTAACCCCAAAGGAATTTGATTTATTATATTATTTAATGCAAAATAAAAATATAGTTCTCACAAGAAGCCAAATATTATCAACTGTATGGGGTTGGGATTATTTCGGAGATGACAGAACAGTTGACACCCACATAAAATGCCTCCGCTCCAAGATAGGGGAATATGGAAAGAACATTGTAACCATAAGGAAAATTGGATATAAATTTGAAATATAAAAGACCTAAAAAGGACCGTCCCCTCTGGTTGGGACGGTCCTTTTTAAGCCTATGAACCTAGATTAAATTTTCGTTTATTGCAAATTAGTAGGTTTTTCTTTAAAGGTTATGTTAACCTTTTGTTCTTGACCACCTCTCATGATGGTAAACTCAGCTTTTTCATTTTCCTTATATTCATACAAATTTCTCTTTAAGTCTGACATACTTTCTATTCTATCACCGTCTATGGCAATTATAACGTCTTGTGGGTTTATGCCTGCTTGTGATGCAGGTGAGCCATTCATTATTTCAAGGACTACCACACCATATTCAGCTGTTATATCTACTCCTGAAGCTCTCTCAAATGTTTCTACATCAACCCCAGTAATACCTACATAAACTTGAGTAAGCTTTCCATCTTTCATTATTTGATCTATAATAGGTTTTGCTGTATTTATAGGAATAGAAAATCCAAGACCTTCAGCTGTGTTCATTTTAGCTGTATTAATTCCTATAACCTTGCCTTCTGCATTAAATAATGGTCCACCGCTGTTTCCTGAATTAATTGATGCATCTGTTTGAATTAATGGTTCTATAACTGTTCCATTTTCAAAGGCAATGGATCTGTTAAGTCCACTTACAATTCCCTGTGTAACAGTTCTTTCTAAATCTAATGTCATTGGGTTTCCTATGGCTACAACCGGTTCACCAACCTTTAATCTATCAGAATCACCAATTTCAACTGCAGGCAACCCTGTTCTGTTAATTTTAACTATTGCCAAATCTAACGCTGTATCATACCATAAAACCTCGCCAACTTCCTTAGAACCATCTATTAGTGATACTGTTATGTTTTCATATTTCCCGTCACCAATAACGTGAGCATTTGTAACAATATATCCGTTAGAGTCTACTATGAAGCCGGAACCCATGCTTTGTCCTTTTTGAGTTTGAGGTCCAAAGAACGTATCGTATTGTTGGACAATCTCTGTGGTAATTCCCACAACAGTTTTTTGAGCCTTTTCTGCTACTGCAACAGCAAAATAAACATCATCTGTAAGGTTAATATTTACATCCTGAGCTACTAAGCTTTTTGAATCATTGTTTGTACCTGCTAATTTCATCTGGCTTGCAACTATGTAGCTTCCTGACAAGCCTCCTATGAGAGCAGCCACTAAAGCTACTGCCACATATGAGAAAAATGACCTTTTTTTATCTTTTTTCTTTTTAGGTTCTTCCATAGTAGGCATTACAAAATTAATCTCGCTGTAGCCTTTATTGTAGTTTGATTTATTTATATTGTCATTACTTGTGTAATCATTGCTTTCAAAGCTGTTGAATTTGTAGTTATTGTCGTTATTGCTGTTATACTCATTGTTGTTTAAATTGTTAAAGTTATTTTCGTTGTTAATGTTATTTACGTTATTTACGTTATTTATGTTGTTTTCGCTGTTTTCATTGTTTTCATTAAAATTATTTCTTTCATTATTATCCATTATGTTTTCCTCCTATATTTGATAATTTGATTTATTTAATATAATTTTATATTTTTATTATACATAAATTATGTGATAAAACTGTGAAATATATTTGTTCATAAGATGAAATCTCTTATGTACATATTAAGATATTTATATATATTTTACCAACAATTTCTTAATTAAAACTAAAAAATTAAATAAACATAAATGCAGGATGACAAAAGTACTTTTGAGTAAAGTCTCACATTGCAAATCCACAAAAAGTCTTAAAAAAGACCGTCCCCAAGAAGATTTCTAAGAAGACCAGTCATTTCCATGCTTTGAATTAACTCATACATTTCATCAAATTTGCAGTCAATACCTTCTGCTGTATGGGCATCTGAATTTATAACAATAGGAATGTTTTTTTCTTTTATAAGCTCTAATATAAATTTTGATGGGTATTGCTCAGTTGAATAGCCTCTTGCTATTCCGC
>CAZJKK010000026.1:0-18350 GCA_964546605.1 uncultured Clostridia bacterium | reverse complement strand
ATATTTTATCTTTTATCTTTTCATCTATTAATTATGTTAAGTATAATAATTATTGAAATATTAAGAATATTTGATATAATATATTAGCAAGGAGTGATAATATGAAAATGGGTTTTGAACTAAGCCTGTCACAAACTCAAAAGCTAATAATGACACCTGAACTAAGACAAGCAATTCAGATACTGCAATTCAACAATGTAGAGTTAATGGAGTTTATATACAAGCAATTAGAGACAAATCCTTTTCTCGAATCTGCAGATAACAAAAGCCAAGATTCAATCTCAGGCGAAGAAAGAGAAAATGATACTAACTTTGAGAAGAATGACAAGAATGATGAAATCGATTGGAAAGAAATAACTGAAAAGTATGATGACTTAAGTTACAAGGCCTATGAAAAAAAGGTTGATTCAGAAGAAAAGCAATCCTTTGAAAGCTACACATCTAAAAAGATGTCTTTAAAGGATCATCTTATGCTGCAGCTGGGGGTTTCTGTAAAATCAAACAAAGAACAAAGAATAGGCGAGTTTATTATTGAATCTCTTGATAACAAGGGATATCTTGGATGCGACCTGTTGGATATAAGTCTATTATTAAATGAGGAAATAGTTGATGTTGAAAGAGTTTTGAATCTCATACAAACATTTGACCCTATAGGTGTTGGTGCAAGAAACTTAAGTGAATGTCTAATGATACAGCTTAAGGAAAAAGGCATACAGGATAAAAACGCTTACATTATTGCAGAAAATTATTTAGAAGACATTGCTACCAATAAAGTTCAAAAAATAGCAAAGGACTTAAAAATAAGTGTTACTCGTGTTCAAAGCATATGTGATATAATAAAGATGTTGGAACCAAAGCCATCGAGAGGATTTATCGTTGATTCAGACAACATTCGATATATTGTTCCTGACGTTACAATAGAAAAAATAAATGATGAATATATAATTATAGTTAATGATAATAACCTCCCTACTCTTACCATAAGCAGTTATTATAAGAACATGATTCAGAACCTTGATGATAAAGAAGCTAATAAGTTTTTATCTGATAAATTAAATTCCTCCATGTGGCTTATAAAAAGTATAGAGCAAAGAAGAATGACAATGTACAAGGTGACAGAATCTATTTTAAAATTTCAAAGAAAGTTCTTTGATGAAGGAAAGCATGCTTTAAAACCATTAGTTTTGAAAGATGTTGCAGAGGACATAGGTGTTCATGAATCAACAGTTAGTCGTGCAACAAATGGGAAATATGTGCAAACACCAAGAGGTTTGTTTGAGCTTAAATACTTCTTTGCAAGCAGCATTAATGAATCTGATGGGGATAAAATTTCATCAACCAGCGTGAAAACACAAATACAAAAGTTTGTTAATGAAGAAAATTCACAAAAACCTTTAAGCGATCAAAAGATTGCAGAAATGCTCAGTTCAGAAGGTATTAGTATTTCCAGAAGAACTGTTGCAAAATATAGGGATGAATTAAGAATTCCATCTTCATCAATGAGAAGAAGATATTAGTATCAGTCAGAGCGCGGCAATGACAAAAATATATTAAGCAAAAGTATATACAATAGTATATCCTTTTGTTTTTTTATTTTAATATTTTACTACTGTACAACATGTAAATACTGTGATATAATTTAATTAGTAGGACACACTTATCTTGTGAAAAATAAATAGTATAACACATTTCGAACGTTTTCTCTTATTTAATTGTCAAATTAATTTCAAAAAGATTTCCAAAAACTATTGCATTTAAAATAATATGTGGTAAAATAAATCATAGGGACAAAAAATGCTATGTGGGACAAAAGTTATCCCGTGGGGGTATTATGAATATAAATAACATAATGGAAATACAGAATAAACTGGTTCCTGAGACCTCGGATTTATTTACAAAAAGATATGAAATTTTAAGAACGATACATGATTTTTCTCCAATTGGCAGAAGAAATCTAGCAGTAAAGCTTGGCATGTCTGAAAGAACTATGCGTTCTGAAATTGATAGGCTACATGAAATGGGTTTGATTAAAATTCAAGCAGCAGGAGTTAATTTAACCATTTTAGGCTCTGAATTGCTATCAGATGTACATAATACTTTCTACTATATAAAAAATTTATCAGATATTGAATTAAGTTTAATGGAAAAACTGAAGTTAAAAAGAGTTGCAGTTGTATCAGGGGATGTTGAAAATGACAGATTAGCATTTAATGAACTAGGTAAGAAGGCTGCTGAAATTGTACTGGATTTAATAAAAAATGATGATGTTCTTGGTATTTCAGGTGGCACAACCATGGCATGTGTCGTAAATCAAATGAAAAGAAAAAAAGGAATTAAAAATTTGTTAGTTGTGCCCGCGAGAGGTGGTTTAGGCGAGGAACTTCAAATACAAGCTAATACCATAGCTGCAAATTTAGCAGAAAAGCTGGATGCCACATACAAATTGCTTCACATTCCCGATAACTTAGATGAGCAAGAATTAAATATATTAAAAAATAATAAGCTCATTAGTGAGGTGCTTGAAGATATTAAAAGAATAAATCTTTTAGTGTTTGGGCTTGGAAATGCAAAGGAAATGGCTGTGCGAAGAAACGCAGAAATAAATGTATTGAAAAAAATTGATGATGAAGGTTTAACAGCGGAAGCCTTTGGGTATTTCTTTGATAAAGATGGAAATATTAAAATGCAGACTAATTCTGTAGGCATAACAATGGAAAACTTCACTGCTATTAAAAATACAGTTGGAGTTGCAGGTGGAAGCTCTAAGGCTGAAGCAATATATTCACTTTCTAAATTTAATGATAATTTTATCCTTGTAACAGATGAAGCTGCTGCAAAAAGGATATTAGAGTTATAAAAATAAAATATAATTAATGTTTTTTAAAATAGGAGGACGATATGGTAAGAGTAGCAATTAACGGATTTGGAAGAATAGGGAGATTAGCATTAAGATTAATGGCACAGGACAGTGACTTTAAAGTAGTTGCAATAAATACAAACTCTGGACCAGAAACATTGGCGTATTTACTTAAGTATGATACAGCTCATGGAAACTTCATGACAGATAAAATTTCTTACAAAGATAATATTTTAGTAGTTAATGGAAATGAAATTGTTACATCAAGTGTAAGGGAACCTGAAAATTGCAATTGGAAAGAGCTTGAAATTGATTTGGTTATAGATTGCACAGGTAAATTTAATGATGCACAAACAGCACAGGCTCATATTAAGGCTGGAGCTAAAAAGGTACTTCTTTCTGCACCTGGCAAGGGAGAATTAAAAACTATTGTTTACAATGTAAACCATAATATACTTGATGGAACTGAAACAGTTATATCAGCTGCATCATGTACTACAAATTGCCTTGCACCATTAGCAAAGGCATTAAATGATGAATTTGGAATAGTAAAAGGCTTAATGACAACTGTACATGCTTACACTAATGATCAAAATATTCATGATAATTCTCATAAAAAAGGAATAATGTCAAGAAGAGGACGTGCTGCAGCAGCAAATATAATTCCTGCAGACACAGGAGCAGCAAAGACAGTTGGTAAAGTGTTACCTGAACTATCAGGGAAGCTTGACGGTATGGCATTAAGAGTACCTACAGTAACTGGCTCTATAGTGGATTTAACTGTTGAATTAAACAGAAACACTTCTATAGAAGAAATAAATGCAGCAATTAAAAAGGCATCCAATGAAACATTAGCTTATACTGAAGATCCAATTGTTTCAAGCGATGTAATAGGAAGCCATTATGCATGTGTATTTGATGCATTATCAACTCAAATTCTTGAAGTTGATGGCAAACAAATGGTGAAATTATTAGCGTGGTATGACAATGAAATGTCCTTTACTGCACAATTAGTGAGATTAGCAAAATATTGGGGTTCAATGTAAAGAAAATTTAAAAATAATAAGTTTACTGGGCAATTAATATGCAAAAGTAGTATAATCTACATAGGCATATTAATTGCTCAAATTGTTACTAGGAGGGCTATATGAATAAAAGAACTTTGAAGGATTTAAATGTAAATAGTAAAAGGGTATTGGTAAGATGTGATTTTAATGTTCCTCTCGATGAAAATAAAAATATTACTGATGACATAAGAATTACAAGCTCACTGCCAACTATTAAATATTTATTAGACAATGGAGCAGCTTTAATATTAATGTCTCACTTAGGAAGACCAAAGGGAGAAGCAAATCAAAAATACTCCTTGCTTCCTGTTGCAAACAGACTAAGTGAGCTTTTAGGAAAAAAAGTTATATTTGAAGATTGCGACACAGTAGTTGATGAAAGTGTTAAAGATCATGCTTTAGCATTAAAATCCGGGGATGTTATGCTTCTTCAAAATACAAGATTTAGAAAAGAAGAAGAAAAAAATGGTGAAGAATTTGCCAAAGACTTAGCTTCTTTAGGAGAATTGTACATAAATGATGCATTTGGAACAGCTCATAGAGCCCATGCGTCTAATGCGGGCATCTGCAAGAATCTTCCATCTGCTGTTGGATTTTTAATAGAAAAAGAATTGGAAATCATGGGGGGGGCTCTTGAGAACCCTAAAAGACCATTAACTGCCATATTAGGTGGGGCTAAAGTTTCTGATAAAATTGCAGTAATTGAAAATCTTTTAAATATTGCAGACAATATTTTAATAGGCGGAGGAATGGCCTATACATTCTTTAAATCCATGGGTTATTCCATAGGAACATCATTGCTTGAGGAAGATAAGGTTGAATTTGCTAAGGAATTAATTGATAAGGCTAAAGAAAAGAATGTAAATTTAGTTCTTCCTGTTGATAATGTTGTGGCTAAAGAATTTAAAAATGACACTGAATTTTATACAGTTGAATCAGATAAAATGCCTAATGGGTACATGGGGCTTGATATAGGTGAAAAAACTATTGAGAAATTTAAAGATATATTAGACCAATCTAAAACCATAATATGGAATGGACCTTTGGGAGTGTTTGAAATGGATAACTTTGCAAAGGGTACAAATACTATTGCTAATATTATTGCAGAAAATAAAGAAGCAATTTCTATTATCGGTGGAGGAGACAGTGCTGCGGCAGTTGAAAAAGCCAAACTTGCACATAAAATAACTCATATATCTACCGGTGGAGGAGCTTCCTTGGAATTTTTAGAAGGAAAAGTTCTGCCTGGGATTGATGCGGTAGATAATAAATAGGAGGAAAAATGAGAGAAAAGTTAATAGCAGGAAACTGGAAAATGAATAACGACATTGAAGAAAGTCTTAAGTTGGTTGAAAGTTTTAAATCAATGTCTAAAGATTTTGATGATAGGGTTACAGTGCTTGTCTGTCCTCCATTTACATCTCTTTTTTCTGTTAAAGAAGCATTAAAGGGTTATAATATAAAAATAGGGGCTCAAAACATGCACTATGAAGACAAGGGAGCGTATACAGGAGAGGTTTCTCCCATAATGCTTAAAAACATGGGTGTTGAATATGTTATAATCGGCCATTCTGAAAGAAGGCAATATTTTAATGAAGTGGATGAATCTGTAAATAAAAAATTGAAGGCAGCTTTGGAATATGATATAATTCCTATAGTCTGTGTAGGCGAAACACTGGTTCAAAGAGAACAAGGTATAGAAAAAGAAACAGTTAAAAATCAAATTGTTAAAGCTTTTGAAAATATAGAGCATAATAATGCAAAAAAAATTGTTGTTGCTTATGAACCCATATGGGCAATTGGAACAGGAAAAACTGCAACAAGCAAGGAAGCTAATGATATGGCAGCATATATTAGATCTTGCATTGCTGAAATTTATGACAACCAAGTAGCTCAAACTATAGCAATTCAATATGGCGGTAGTGTAAATGGAAATAACGCCAATGAAATATTGAATCAAGAGGACATTGATGGTGCTTTAGTTGGTGGTGCAAGCTTAAAAGCAGATGAATTTTTAAAAATAATTAATTACGCTAAGTAAGGTGGGTAATATGAATAAAGTAACAGCATTGATTATTCTCGACGGCTGGGGCATAGGAAATGACTATGAAGGAAATGCTATTAAAAGAGCTAAGACACCAAATTTTGATGTTCTCATGAGAAAGTTTCCCAATACAGTTTTATCATGTAGTGGCTATGATGTTGGACTTCCCAAAGGACAAATGGGAAATTCAGAGGTAGGTCACTTAAACATAGGTGCAGGAAGAATAGTTTATCAGGATTTTACAAGAATTACAAAAGCAATTGAGGAAGGCGAAATCGACAAAAATGAAGCAATAAATTCTGCATTTGAATTTGTTAAAAAAAATAATTCTACACTGCATTTTATTGGTCTATTGTCTGATGGCGGAGTTCACAGCCATAATACACATTTATACAGCTTATTAGAGCTTTCTAAGAAAAATGGAATTGATGATGTAGCAATACATTGTATTACAGATGGTCGGGACGTAAGTCCAACAAGCAGTCCAAATTATATTAAGGCACTTAAGAAAAAAATAAAATCACTTAATGTGGGAAGAATCGCAACAATCATGGGAAGATATTATGCCATGGATAGAAATAAACAATGGGATAGAATAGAACTTGCTTATAATGCCATGGTAAAAGCTGAAGGAGAAAAGTTTAAAGAGCCCCTTGAAGCAATTAAAATGTCCTATTTAAGCGGTGTTACGGATGAGTTTATAAAGCCTTTATTAATAGAAAATGAGAGCGGTAATGTTTCAACAATAAAGGATAATGACGCAGTAATATTTTTTAACTTTAGACCTGATAGAGCAAGGCAAATAACAAGAGCATTTGTTGATGAGGAATTTGATAATTTTAACAGACAAAAAGTTAATGTAAAATATGTATGTATGACAATGTATGATAAAACTATTGAAAATGTGGAAATTGCATTTAAACCTCATTATGTAAAAAACACTTTGGGTGAGTATTTAAGCAACAATGGTTATAAGCAGCTTAGAGCTGCCGAAACTGAAAAATACGCACATGTTACATATTTTTTTAATGGGGAAATTGAAGAACCATTTAAACATGAAACAAGAATATTAATTCCATCTCCAGATGTTCCCACATATGATCTCAAGCCTGAAATGAGTGCATTTGAGCTTAAGGAAATGATTATGGAGGAACTTGAAAAAGATATGTACCAAGTTATGATTATCAATTTTGCTAATCCTGACATGGTAGGTCACACAGGAGACATTGAGGCTGCAATAAAGGCAGTTGAAGCAGTTGATAAGTGTTTGGGTGAAATTGTTAATTTTATAATAAGAGCTGACGGCACTGCCCTTATAACTGCAGACCATGGTAATTGTGAGGAAATGTTAGATCCTGCTAATTTATCTAAATTAACTGCGCACTCAACTAACAAGGTTCCATTTATAGTTGTTAAAAATACAAAGAATTTTAAGCTTCAAGAAGGTATTTTAGCTGACATAGCACCAACCATGTTGGAGCTTATGGGGCTTGAAAAACCTGTAGAAATGACTGGGAAAAGTTTAATAGTTCATAATTAAATAAGGGAGGATACAATGACAATTATATCAGATGTTTATGCAAGAGAGATATTGGATTCAAGAGGAAATCCAACAGTAGAAGTAGAGGTTTGGACTGAAAGCGGGGGATATGGAAGAGCAGGAGTTCCTTCAGGAGCATCAACAGGTGCTTTTGAAGCTGTAGAGTTAAGAGATGGAGATAAGTCAAGATATCTTGGAAAAGGCGTTCAAAATGCAGTTGACAATGTAAACAACATCATAGCTCCAGAATTAATAGGAAGAGATGCTTCACAACAAGTTTCTATAGACAAATTGCTTATTGAATTAGATGGAACACCTAATAAAGGAAAGCTTGGCGCTAACGCAATACTTGGAGTTTCCATAGCATGTGCAAAGGCTGCAGCAGACGTGCTTGGATTATCACTTTATCAGTACTTGGGAGGAGTTAACGGAAAGGCCCTGCCTGTACCAATGATGAATATATTAAACGGTGGTCAGCATGCTGATAATAACGTTGATATTCAAGAGTTTATGGTTATGCCTGTTGGAGCTTGCTGTTTTAAGGAAGCGCTTAGAATGGGAGCTGAAATATTCCATAGTTTAAAAAGCGTTTTAAAAGCAAAAGGACTAAACACATCTGTTGGAGATGAAGGTGGATTTGCTCCAAACCTTAAATCTAACGAAGAAGCTTTAGCAACAATAGTCGAAGCTATAGAGAAAGCCGGATATGTACCTGGAAAAGATATTATGCTTGCATTAGACGTTGCAGCAACCGACATTTATGACCCTGAAACTAAAGTATACACTTGGGAGGGGGAAGGAAGAAAATTCACTCAATCTGAAATGGTTAATTTTTATGCTGAAATGGTTGAAAAATATCCTATTATATCAATTGAAGACGGCATGAATGAAGAAGACTGGGAAGGTTGGAAAATGCTTACTGAAAGATTAGGAGATAAAATTCAGTTAGTAGGTGATGATTTATTTGTTACAAATACAGAAAGACTTAAAAAAGGTATTGACTTAAAGGTAGCTAACTCAATATTAATAAAATTAAATCAAATCGGTACAATAACAGAAACATTAGATGCTATTGAAATGGCAAAAAGAGCTGGATATACAGCAGTTGTATCTCATCGTTCAGGAGAAACTGACGATACAACAATTTCAGACTTGGTTATTGCAACTAACGCAGGCCAAATCAAGACAGGTGCTCCTTCAAGAATTGACCGTGTTGCAAAATACAATCAACTTTTAAGATTAGAAGACATTCTAGGAGATGCAGCACAATATGATGGAATGGAAGTTTTCTATAACATTAAGAAATAAATAAAATATTATTTCTTGATTTGACAATGTATATTTATGTCATTCCGAACGCAGTGAAGAAGCCTATTCTTCGCTGACGCTCAGAATGACAAATAACTGGATTTACTAAATTCTTTTATTGATACTGTATTTGTAATCATTTGTAAAAAATTTGTTGATTACTTAACATTTTAATGTTATAATTCTAATGTTATTCAGAAGAAGGCAACAGGAGGTGTAATGGTGGAAACAGTAGTAAGAATTTTATTGATATTAGCAAGTTTATTTCTTATAGCAAGCATTTTGCTACAATCAGGCAAGCAAGCAGGTATGTCTGGTGAAATAGCAGGCGGTGCAGAATCTATTTGGGGTAAGAACAAAGGCAGAAGCTATGAAGCTAAGCTTGAAAAAGCTACAGCAGTATCAGCAATTGTTTTCTTGATTGCTTCACTTATTTTAGTTGCTATTCAGTAATAAATTAGTATGTAATAATTTGTTATTAATTGGAAATGATAATTATGAATTCTAATTCAAATCGAATTTAGTATTATTTTCATGTGTGTAAGTGTACGGTATTAACTGTTCACTTACAAATTAAATTTTAAACAATGGAGGAAATTTTTAAATGAGTAGTTTATTATTCGCTCCTATAGTGGGAGTAGCAGCTTTGTTGTTTGCTTTTTATAAAGCATCAGTAATAAGCAAGGCTGAACCGGGAAATGACAGAATGAAAGAAATTGCTTCTTATATTCACGAAGGTGCAATGGCATTTTTAGCCAGACAATACAAATCAGTTGGTATATTCGCAATAATAATGTTCGTAGTATTAGGAGTTGCTATTAACTGGCCAACAGCATTGGCGTTTGCTGCTGGTGCAGCTTGTTCTGTTCTTGCAGGATATTTTGGTATGACAGTTGCTACAAAAGCAAACGTACGAACTACAAATGCTGCAATGAAATCAGGTATGAACAAAGCTTTAGATATAGCTTTTTCAGGTGGTTCAGTAATGGGTATGACAGTTGTTGGTCTTGGATTATTAGGAACAGGCTTATTTTGGATGATATTTAAAAATGCAAGTGTTATAACAGGATTCAGTCTTGGTGCTTCTTCGGTTGCATTGTTTGCACGTGTTGGCGGTGGTATTTACACAAAGGCTGCAGACGTTGGAGCTGACCTTGTTGGTAAGGTAGAATCAGGTATTCCAGAAGACGACCCAAGAAACCCAGCAGTTATAGCTGATAACGTTGGTGATAATGTTGGTGACGTTGCAGGTATGGGAGCCGACTTATTTGAATCATATGTTGGAGCAATAGTTTCATCTATAACATTAGGTGTTATAGCTTATCCAGGTGAAAATGGTGTAATGTTTGGATTGATGATATCTGCTGTTGGTATTATAGCATCAATAATCGGAACATTATTTGTAAGAGGCAAAGAAGGTTCAAATCCTCAAAAAGCTTTGAACATGGGTACATACGCAAGCTCTGCCATAGTTATGATAGCTGCATTTTTCATGAGCAAATCAATACTTGGAAGTTTATTGCCATTTTGGGCTATTGTGTTTGGATCAGCTGTAGGATTAATCATTGCAAAAATCACTGAAATCTATACTTCAGATGAATATAAATATGTTAAAGAAATTGCAGACCAATCAGAAACAGGAGCTGCAACAACAATTATAAGCGGTTTGTCAGTTGGTATGAGATCAACAGCATATCCGGTAATAGTATTGGCAGTAGGTATAATTGGCGCATATGTAATAGCAGGATATACTCCAAACGGAGTAGATGCTATAAAAGGTCTTTATGGTATAGCTCTGGCTGCAGTAGGTATGTTGTCAACAACAGGTATGACAGTAGCAGTTGATGCTTATGGTCCAATATCAGACAATGCCGGCGGTATTGCTGAAATGTGTGAATTACCTCACTCAGTTAGAGAAATTACAGATAAACTTGACTCAGTTGGTAACACGACTGCAGCTATAGGTAAAGGATTTGCAATCGGTTCAGCAGCACTAACAGCTCTTGCACTGTTTGCATCATATACACAAGCAGTTGGAATTACTACAATAAGCTTAACAGAACCTACTGTTATAGCAGGTTTATTCATAGGTGGTATGCTTCCATTTTTATTCTCAGCTATAACTATGAGTGCAGTTGGTAAAGCAGCATTCTCAATGATTGAAGAAGTTAGAAGACAATTTAGAGAAATGCCAGGTATAATGGAAGGAAAGCAAAAACCAGATTACAGAAGATGTGTTGACATTTCTACACAAGCAGCTTTAAGAGAAATGGTAGTTCCAGGTCTTTTAGCAGTATTGGTTCCTTTAATAGTTGGTTTCTTATTGGGAACTGAAGCTCTTGGAGGATTACAGGCAGGTGCATTGGTAACAGGTGTTCTTATGGCAATATTCATGTCAAATGCCGGCGGAGCTTGGGATAATGCTAAAAAATATATTGAAGGTGGCAATCACGGCGGAAAAGGAAGTGCGGCTCACAAGGCTGCAGTTGTTGGAGATACAGTTGGAGACCCATTCAAGGATACTTCAGGACCTTCTATTAACATCCTTATAAAGCTTATGACAGTTGTTTCACTTGTATTTGGACCATTATTGGCTGAATATGGCGGAATACTTTTAGGATTGTTCTAAAGAGTTAATTTAAAGACTTCTCGTATTGAGAGGTCTTTTTTTGTTGCAGTTTTGTAAAAACTGACATATAATATATAAATACAATGAACAGTAAACAATGATTATGAATATTTAAACAGTTTAGTAAAGAATTTGTGTTAGCACAAATTCTAAATTATTTTAAAGTAATTTGATAATAAAATGAAGGGACTGATTGCTTAGTAATGCTTATTAATATTGACGGATTAAATGTGAACTACATAGATGAAGGAACTGGAAGCACAGTCTTGCTTCTTCATGGCTGGGGAGGGAGCACTCAAACTATGATACCCATTGCAAATATTTTAAAAGATAAATGCAGGGTAATAGCATTAGACCTTCCTGGATTTGGAAAAAGCGACACACCAAAAGAACCATGGAATTCATATGATTATGCTAATTGCATTAAAAACTTTATTGATACTTTGAATTTAAAAAATATTATATTATTTGGTCATTCTCATGGCGGAAGAATATCAATAATACTAGCAAGCAAATATAATATTGCAAACAAACTGATATTAATAGACTCAGCAGGAATAATTCCTAAAAGAAGCGTGAAATATTACATAAAGATATTTTCATTTAAATTATTAAAAAAACTATATATTACATTTTCCATAGGAAATAAAGAACAAAAAATAGAGAAATTTTATAAAAAATACGGTTCTACTGATTATAAAGAAGCACAAGGCGTAATGCGGCAGACAATGGTTAAGGTAATACATGATAATTTAGAAAGCTTACTTTCAGATATTAAAGTACCTACACTTCTCGTATGGGGAGATGAAGATCAGGACACACCTCTTTATATGGGAAAAATAATGGAAGAAAAAATAGCTGACAGCGGCTTGATAATTTTAAATGGTGCCGGTCATTATTCTTATTTAGATGGTTATGACCAATTTAAAGCAGTAATTAATGTGTTTTTAAAAGATGATTATAATTAGAAAACTTGAATAACGGGTAAAGCCCTTATTTAAATAATTAGGAGTGATAGAATGTCATTGAATGTGATTTTATTTTCAGTGTGTTGGTTTTTACTATGTATGTATAAGCTAAAATTTAATCTACATATGCTTCAAATTGAAGGATATAAAAATGAAATATATTTAGAGTGGATAAAAAACCATAAGGAGAAAATATATAGTCAAAAGGATAAAATTTATACTGCGTTTTTAGTGGCAACAGCAATAGTATTTATGCTGTCACTAAGAAATGGAGCAAAGGATCTAGATTATTTTGAAATGCTTGGTTCAATAGCAACTGCAGTTTATTTAATAATTACAACAAGAAAAAAATACGACTCTAAAAAGCCCCTTGTTATGACTAAAAGAGCAAAAAGGCTAATGTTTATAGCAATACTTCTTTTAGTGGCAGATTACACTATTGTGGTTGGTTTAACCCATATTATAACAAAAGATGTAATTAAATATTTTCCGTTATGGGCTGGAATTTTAGCAGTAGTTTATTTGCTATGTTCATATTATATATTAGGAGCAAATATTATAGCTAAACCTATTGAAAAAAAAATAAATAAGGGCTTTTACGACCAAGCATATCATAAAATTAAAAATATGAATAACCTTACTTCAATTGGTATCACAGGAAGCTATGGAAAAACAAGCACTAAGTTTGCAGCAGCAGCTATATTAAAGGAAAAATTCAATGTTTTACACACACCTGAAAGCTACAACACCCCTATGGGCATCAGTAAAATAATTAATAATAAATTAACTAATGAATATGAGGTTTTTATTTCAGAGCTTGGCGCAACAAAGGTTGGAGATATTGATGAGGTTGCAGCTTTAACAAATCCGAAAATTGGAATATTGACATCCATTGGACCATGTCATTTGGAAACTTTTAAGTCTATTGATAATATTATGAGAACTAAGTATGAATTAATTGAAAGATTACCTGATGATGGTGTTGCAATTTTTAATTATGACAATGAATATGTAAAAAAACTTGCAGATAAAACATTTAAGGAAAAATTACTATACGGTATAAAAAACATTGAAAATACAGATGTGTTTGCAACCGACATTAAGGTTGACTCTACAGGTTCTAAATTCACATTATGTATTAACGGTCTGGGAACAATAAAGTGTGAAACTAAGCTTTTAGGTGAACACAATATATTAAATTTATTGGCTGGTGCAGCAGCAGCTAGAGTTTTAGGAATGTCCTTACAAGAAATTGCAAGGGGAATATCAAAGGTAGAAAGTGTTGAGCACAGATTACAGCTCATAGACCCGGGTACAGGTGTTATAGTTATTGATGATGCATTTAACTCTAATCCGGATGGTGCAAAAGCGGCATTAGATGTATTAGAATCATTTGAGGGAAAAAGAAAAATAATTGTAACCCCAGGTATGATTGAACTGGGAGAATTAGAAGAAGAAGAAAACGAAATATTTGGAGAGCACATAGCAAGAGTATGCGATATTGCAATCTTGGTAGGTAAAAAGAAAACAGAACCAATATACAGAGGATTAAAAAAGCATCAGTTTGTTGAGGAGAATTTGTATGTGGTTAACTCATTGGTTGAAGCTACAAAGGTTTTAGAAACATTGACTCGCGTTAATGATGTAGTATTATTTGAAAATGATCTACCGGACACATACAATGAACATTAATTTAAAGTGGAGGTTAATATGAAAAAGGCTATAGGCATAATTATTGGTGGCAAGACAGTTGAACATGAGGTTTCAATAATAACTGGTCTTCAAGTTTTAGACAACATAGATAAAGCTAAGTATGAACCTAGGATAATATATATACAAAAAGACAGTAAGTGGTATGTTGGAAACAGCCTTCATGACATTAACAATTACAAAGCTAAAAAATTTGACGATGCTTATGAAGTATTGCCGGGCTTTAAAAATAACAAGCTAATTCTATATCCACATCCAGACATAAAGCAAGGATTTTTCAGCAAGAAATATGATACATATGAAATTGATGTGGTTCTTCCGGCAGTCCATGGAACAAATGTTGAGGATGGTGCTTTGCATGGAATGTTTCAAATGAACGGCGTTCCTTGTGCATTTGGTTCAGTTTTAAGCTCTGCAGTTGGAATGGATAAGATTGTAATGAAGCAGGTATTTGAAAGCTGCAATTTACCTATTGTTGATTATGTATGGTTCTTTAGAAGTGAGTTTGAAGAAAAAAAAGAACAAATTTTAGCTGATATTGAGAAAATAGGATATCCATTGATAGTGAAGCCTGCTAATTTAGGCTCCAGCGTGGGAATAAGCAAGGCTAAGAACCTTGAAGAGCTTTTGTTTGCAATACAGGTAGCTTCAGCTTATGATAGGAAGCTTATAATTGAAAAGTGCGTTGAAAATGTAAGAGAAATTAATTGTGCAGTAATGGGCTATGAAAATGAGCTAACTGCTTCCTTGTGTGAAGAGCCGGTAGGTTGGAAGGAATTCTTAACTTATGAAGATAAATATGTAAACAAAAAGAAAGATGCAACAGAATCAAAAAGAAGAATTCCTGCAGACATAGATAAGCATGTAGAAGATTCAATAAAAAATTATGCAAAAGAAACATTTAAAGCAGTAGATTGCTGTGGAGATGCAAGAATAGATTTCCTTTATGATGGCAACAATATATATGTAAATGAAATAAATACAATCCCAGGCTCAATAGCTTTTTACCTATGGGAAGGCATGGGAATATCATTTACTGAATTAGTTTCAAAAATAATAGAGTTTGCAGAAATACAACAGCAGCAAAAAAAAGATAATATTGTTTCCTATGACATTGATTTGTTGAATAAGATGGGAAGCATCGGAAAACATAAATAAAAATAGGGGGCGGGTATTTACCCGCCTGTTTTATAAAGGAGACAAGATACATATGAACTTTAAAGAAAAAATCTTGGAATTCATGAAAAAAGAAGCCTACAAGCCTTTAACAATCAATGAACTCATGCATGTATTTGAAGTTGAAAGCAACATGAAAAAGGAGTTGCTTAAAACTTTAAACGAATTAGAAAACGAAGGAAGCATTATCTTTACCCGTTCACAAAGATATGGTCTTCCTGAAAAAATGAATCTTGTTATTGGAACATTGGATGGCAATCAAAAGGGTTTTGCATTTTTAAGACCTGATGATAAAAGTATGAATGATATTTTTATTTCTCCTGTAGACATGAACGGAGCCATGCATGGAGACAGGGTAATTGTAAGGCCAATGAAGGTTACTGAAGAAGTAAAAAGTCCTGAAGGCAAGGTTATAAGAATTATTCAAAGAGCTAATGAATATATAATTGGTACATTCCAAAAAAGCAAGAATTTTGGGTTTGTTGTTCCTGATGATAAACGCATTGCCAATGATATTTTCATACCGGGAGATGAATTTAATGGTGCAAAGACAAATGACAAGGTTAATGTAAAAATTACCGAATGGCCTGGTCAAAGAAAAAATCCAGAAGGTAAAATTGTAGATATCATTGGAGATATTGAGGATACTAAAACTCATATTGAAGCAATTTTATTAAATAAAAAGGTTAGACAGGTATTTCCGGAGGATGTTATTAAGGAAGCCATAATGGTTTCAGCTGAAGGAATACATGAAAAGGAATATGAAAGAAGAACAGATTTAAGAGAACAAGTAATAATCACAATTGACGGTGAGGACGCCAAGGACCTTGATGATGCAGTATATGTGGAAAAAATAGGCGACAATGAATATAAGCTGGGAGTTCATATTGCTGATGTCACTCATTATGTAAAAGAAGATAGGAAGATTGACAAGGAAGCTTTAAAAAGAGCAACAAGCATTTACTTGGTTGACAGAGTGATTCCCATGCTTCCAAAGGAACTTTCAAACGGAGTATGCAGCTTAAATCCTAATGAAGATAAGCTTACACTGTCTGTGGAAATGAAAATAAATGGCAAGGGAAATGTGGTTGATTACAAAATATTTGAAAGCATTATTAAAAATCATTATAGAATGACATATACAGATGTTTCAAATATATTAGAAAATGACGATGAGGAATTAAAGGAAAAGTATAAAGAAATTCTTCCAATGATAAAAAATATGGAAGAATTAAGCCTTCTATTAAGAAAGAAAAGGGAAGCCAGAGGAGCAATTGACTTTGATTTTCCGGAAACAAAAATAATATATGATGAAACAGGAAAAGCAATTGATGTAACAAAGTATGAAAGAAGAGTTTCAAACAAAATTATTGAAGAGTTCATGCTTGTATGCAATGAAACAGTGGCTGAACATTATTATTGGCTTAATATGCCTTTTGTTTACAGAATACACGAAGACCCTGATGAAGAAAAAATGTTTGAATTTAATACGATGATTCATAATTTAGGATATTCCTTGAAGGGTGTCAATAATGAAATACACCCAAGAGAGCTTCAACAGCTTTTAGTAAAAATAAAAGGCAAGAAGGAAGAAAGCTTAATTAACAACATGATGTTACGTTCCTTAAGAAAAGCCATTTATTCATCTTCAAGCACTGAGCACTTTGGTCTAGCAGCACAATATTATTGCCATTTTACATCACCTATAAGAAGATACCCAGACCTGCAAATACATCGTATAATAAAAGGCCAGATAAATGGCAGATTTTCAGAACAAGATTATCAAAGACTTGCTGAAAGAGTTATTGTTGTATCAGAACAGTCATCTACAATGGAAAGAATTGCAGATGAAATTGAAAGAGATTGCGATAAAATTAAAATTGCTGAATATATGTCAGATAAAATCGGAAATGAATATGATGGAGTTGTGGCAGGGGTAATGAGTTTTGGAGTATTTGTTGAGCTTGAAAATTCCGTTGAAGGATTAGTTCATATTTCCAACATGGTAGACGATTTTTATATATTCGATGATGAGAAAAGAGAGCTATGGGGAAAAACCAGCAAAAAGGTATTTAAAATTGGTGACAAGGTTAAGGTAAGAGTCGAAAAGGTAAGTATTGCAAGAGCCGAAATAGATTTTGTTTTAATTGATGAATTTTCAAATGTTGAAGCAAAAGATGAAGAGAAGGCGCTTGCTGGTATACATTAAAAAAATTAAACTTACTTTAAGGTAATAAGACTATAATAATGTAAGAATGTAATGGTTTTGTGCATTTGAGTATTTCAGATTAAAACAATTATGAAGAGAACGACCCTGTGTCGTTCTCTAATGTAAGATATGGTTTTATTTATAAGTTTAATTATGTCATTTCGAACGAAGTGAGGAATCTCCTAATTACAGTTATATATATATAAACAGATATACAATTTCTATATCTTGTATAAAAAAATAATTGTTGCATATTTAGTAAATAATCTGACATTTGACATATGAAAAATTTAATGCTATAATCATCCTACACTCCATGGCAGGTGATAAATTTGGCTGATAATTTTAAAATTGTTGCTAACAACAAAATAGCATATCATGAATATTTTGTAGAAGATAAATATGAAGCAGGGATAGTTCTTGTGGGTACTGAAGTAAAATCCATAAGACAGGGAAAAGTTAATCTAAAGGATAGCTACGTAAACATAAAAGATGGAGAAGCATTTGTTTACAGTATGCATATAAGTCCTTATGAAAAAGGAAATATTTACAATGTTGACCCACTAAGGCCCAGAAAGCTTTTATTAAACAAAAGAGAAATAAGAAAACTAATAGGGTTAGTAACCTTAAAAGGCTATGCACTCATACCATTAAGCTTATATCTGAAAAATGGTCGTGTCAAAATGGAATTGGCTGTGGCAAAAGGCAAGAAGCTTCACGATAAACGTCAGGATATTGCCAAAAAAGATGCTGAGCGTCGAATTCTAAGACAAGACGATTAAAATTCGGGGGCGTAAATGGTTTCGACGGGGATATAGAAGGAAGATAAGCGAGTCGTTGCG
>CAZJKK010000025.1:3893-18390 GCA_964546605.1 uncultured Clostridia bacterium | reverse complement strand
ATGTAACTGAGCCGGCAGAGCCTGTTCCCTTGATTCCAAACAGGTTATTTGAAAACTGTCCTGTGTATTTATCTACAGGAACACTTTGTCCCCAGCCTGTTTCAAGAATTGCCTGAGCAGTTTGTAAAGCAGCAGACATTCCCGTTCTGTTTTTAGCATCTACTGCTAAACCAGATGCAAAATCTAAGAATTGATCCTTTGGAACAACAGGTTTTGCAGTGTAAATATTTCCTGGGTAAATGGTAAATTTAACTTCTTCTGTTTTCAAGGTTTTTCCACCATAGCTTGCTTCAGCTCTTAGGCTCCATGAGCCTGAATCAGTGCTGCTTGGTGTATATGAAGTACCATTAAGTATTTGAGATGCACCCGTTTTTAAATTCGTTAATATATATTTTATGTTTTCAAGCTTAATATTGGTTTTTAAACTCAAATTAATAGTGTCTGTTACTACTTGGTTAGGTCCAATCCCTTGCAGCAATATCTTTGGACTGCCCACAACATTTACATTTATCTTATTGCTTATATACACATTTCCTGCAGTATCCTTAACTCTTACATAAAGAGATTTCATGCCTGCCATGTCAGGGCTTGGAAACCAGCTGTAGCTTCCATAGCCTGCCTTATACAAAACTGTTTCTGTGCCTAAATTATCAACCATAACATATTCTGTTTCTGTGACATTAAAGTTTCTTGATGTTCTGAGGGTTACAGTATTATCAATTGACTGTCCTTCAGCAACTCCTCCTAAATTAATGTATCTATCAACATCAACCTTTACATTTACATAATCTCCATAGTAAGGGTTGTTTTTAGTATCATATGCTATTACTCTCAAGGACATATTGCCGTTGTCCTCCATGACAGGTATCATTGTGAAACCGCCTTCTGGATCAAGGCTTGGTGATATATAATAAGCACCATTGTCAGGGTTTATTATTTCATATTTAACATATGCTGCAACAAAATTCACACTTGCTCCAAGTGGCACACTGTCCTCTGTAACCAACTGTCCTTCTTTTAGACCTGTGAGCTTAATTTCAGGCTTTATATTTACCATTACAGGTATAGCGTCTCCAGCAATGAAGTTTCCCTTATTATCATAAACAGCAGCAACAAGAGCCTTATTGCCCTTTTCCTCCATTGAAGGAATCCATTCATATGTTGCATTTAAATCTTTTCCTCTAGCAACTATAAATCCCTTATTAGAATTTGAATCTATTAGTAAATATTTAATTTCAGCAGCACCTGCGGGCAAACTGTTTTTAAAGTCTGTACTAAGAAAAGTTTTTCCTGTTATAACTTGTCCTGATTTTAATGATGAAATTTTTGCTTCAAAAAAAGGTTCTATATCAGATTTTTCTGATGAATCAATAATAACTGCTCTTTTATTATTGTCCCAATCTATGCCAACACCAAGAGCATTGCTTATAACACGAATAGGTACAAATGTACGGTCATACTTTATAATGGAAGCCACATCACTTAAATTATACATAGTTTCATTATCTAGAGTATATTGTATTAAATGACTATCTATTGGCAACGCTACATGCATATCTTCTTTTGAAATATGAACTGTTCTATTATCATTATCCCAGGTTACTTCTGCACCTAATCCTTCTGCTATAACCCTTATAGGAACCAATGTTCTATCATTTTTAATAAACGCTTCAGGCTCTGCTTTAATTTCCTTACCGTCTATCAATATTTTAATTGGGCTTTCAGCATACGCCGCAGGGGATATATTTACCATCATTACGATTATCGCCAGCAAGACTACTGCTTTCCAATTAAATATTTTTTTCATCATAAATTCACCTCTTTTTTCTTTTTTCTACTTTTCTACATTGTAACACAATAATAGTACAAGTTTGTTACAGTTTCATTAATATATCCTTAATTAGTAATTTCGAAATATATTGTAATAATAATGAGGTAATAATAATGCTTTAAAATTTAAACACATGTTCAGTTTAGTTAACATTTTTGAAAATTTAAAAATATTATTTGCTAAAAAATCATTGAATTTCTGCATATTATTTATCGGCACAATTTTTGCAATATAATTATTGATATTTTTAATATATATTATTATAATGAGGTGCAACTTCAAACTTGTTTATTAAAGGTTACACACTACTTTAGAAGCAGATGATATCTTAACATTGTTGTAATATATAAGCTTAATAACAATTATAAACTACGGAGAGTAAACATGGTAAAAAACAATACTAATTTAAACAACAATATTCGATGGCGTTATCTTGCCACAGGTACTTTAATGCTATTATTTTTAGGTCTTTTATATGCTTGGTCCATATTTGCCAGTCCTTTCAGAAAAATTTATCCCACTTGGACCGGTTCAAACATATCATTAACCTTTACCATATCAATGATTTTCTTTTGTTTAGGAGGATTTGCAAGCGGGAATTTATCTAAAAAAGTAAAATCAAGTTTGCTTATTAGAGTTGCTGCAGTGATGTTATTAATTGGTTTTTTTTCTCTTTCTAGATTAAACCCTGAAACACCTGAATTAAGCTTAAAAATGCTATACCTTTTCTATGGTGTTATATGCGGAAGCGGTGTTGGCATAGGGTATAATTGGATAATAGGAAATATTAACAGATGGTTTCCTGATAAGGTGGGATTTGCATCAGGCGTTATGCTCATGGGTTTTGCCTTTGGCGGTATGGTACTTGGCAGTATTGTAAAGGTGCTTATGGGCACGGTAGGTTTAACTAATACATTCTTATTTCTTGCATTTGCAGTATTTTCAGTTCTTATGCTTGGCTCCTTTATAATTAGAGCACCTAAGGAAGGAGAACTTAATTTTTTAAAAACAAAAACAAAACGTGAGGAAATATCTGGTAAATCATATACGCCTGCTGAAATGATAAAAACATTGCCATTTTGGTTCTTTTTTCTTTGGGCTGTAGCTGTAAGTGCTTCCGGTCTTTTAGTAGTAGGCAGTGCAGCAACAATCGCTGAAACATTTGGAGCTCCAGCAATACTGGGTTTACTAGTTTCAATTTTTAACGGATTAGGAAGAGTTTCATTTGGACAGATATTTGACAGGTTTGGATATAATGCGGCAGTTACGATAGATTGTTTGTTCTTATTTCTCTCTGGTATTGTCTTAACTTTGGGCTCTTTGAGCAATAATGTTATATTAATATTTATTGGTTTATTGCTTGTAGGAATGGCATATGGCGGCGCACCATCTTTATCATCATCTTTTACACATGCTATATATGGAGAAAAAAACTTTTCAGCCAACTACAGTATAATTAACTTTGCACTAATTCCTGCAGCTATAATAGGACCAATGATATCAAGCTTCTTGTTAGAAAAATCTAACGGAAATTACACTTCTACATTTATTATGATCATTATTTTAGCTGTATTTGCCTTAGTAATGAAATTTTTATTAGGTTCGGCAAGCAAAAAGTTAATGAACAAATAATATACAGAAAATTTAAACAACTACCATGAAAAGTAGTTGTTTTTTGTTTTAAGCATAATTTAAGGTATATTAATGCTAACAATGATTTGAGATTGAGATTTAATATAATAAAATAATAAAAAAAATATTGCCAACCTTAAAATCATGTGATAATATCTTTATAAGCAAAAGTTTACTATATAAACAATTATTAATTTGGAGGAATTGATGACCAACAGAGAACAGGAAATACTCGATTTAATTAAAAAAAATCCTATGATTTCCCAAAACGAATTGGGAGAGCTTCTTGGAATAACAAGGTCGTCTGCAGCTGTTCACATAACAAATCTTGTTAAAAAAGGAAAAATACTTGGAAAGGGTTATATTATTCAAGATAATCCTTATGTAACGGTAATAGGTGGAGTCAATATGGATATTCACGGATTTCCCAAAAACCAAATGATTTCCGGTGATTCAAATATTGGATCTGTTAAAATGTCTCTTGGTGGAGTAGGAAGAAACATAGCTGAAAATATGGTGAGACTGGGTATTGAAACTAAGCTTATAAGCGTATTGGGAGATGACATTTACGGTAATAAAATTCTTGATGAGTCAGCTCTCATTGGTTTAGATACTAAGGACTGCCTGGTACTGAAGGGTGAAAACACCTCAATTTATCTTGCTGTATTAGATGAACTTCACGATATGTCTGTTGCCATATCAAGCATGGACATATATGAAAGAATGACTGTTGATTTTATTAAAACTAAAAAACATGTAATTGACAACTCACAGGTTGTTGTTTTAGATACTAACATTCCTGTAGATGTAATAGAGTATCTTTTAAACAATCATAAAAGCACTGGTTTTTTCCTTGATACTGTATCAACTGCTAAAGCTAAAAAGGTAAAGCATTTAATTGGAAATATTCACACCTTGAAATCAAATAAAATGGAAATTGAAGCTATAACAGGCATTGAAATTAAAGATGATGAAGGATTAAAAAGAAATTGTGAGTATTTACTTGAAAAAGGAGTTAATAAGGTATTTATAACCCTTGGAAAGAATGGCGTTATTTATTGTGATAAAACAACCATACGAAATATAAAAACTAAAAGTGTTACGCCTATTAATACCACAGGTGCAGGAGATGCATTTATGGCAGCATTGGTATATTGCCATTTAAACAATAAGGATATTCATGAAACTGCTAAAATAGCCACAGCAGCATCTGTAATAGCATTATCCCATGAAAACACCATAAATCCAAACATGTCAATAGAAAATATAAATTTAAAATTAAAGGAGTTAGAATTATGTTAGAAAAATATTTAGTAGTGAATCCAGAAGTAAAAGAAGCTATAGAAAATGGAAAACCTGTTGTTGCATTAGAATCAACAATAATTTCACACGGCATGCCTTATCCTAGAAATGTAGAAACAGCTTTGAACGTAGAAAAAATCATAAGAGACAATAACGCTGTACCTGCAACCATTGCCATATTGAATGGTAAATTAAAGGTTGGTTTAACAAAAGAAGAAATAGAATACTTAGGAAAAGCTAAAAATGTAATAAAAACATCAAGAAGAGATATTCCATTTATAATTGCAAAACAAGCTGATGGTGCTACAACAGTTGCTTCCACCATGATAATTGCAGCACTTGCAGGAATTAAAGTATTTGCCACAGGTGGTATTGGCGGCGTTCATAGAGGTGCAACACAAACTTTTGACATTTCTGCGGACTTAGAAGAGCTTGCACAAACAAATGTTGCTGTCATTTGCGCAGGAGCTAAATCTATTTTAGACATTGGTTTAACTCTTGAGTATCTTGAAACTCATGGTGTTCCTGTTGTAGGATATCAAACTGAGGAAATGCCTGCTTTCTACACAAGAAAAAGCGGGTTTGGCGTGGATTACAAAGTTGATAGCCCTGAAGAAATTGCCAGAGCTTTAAAAGCAAAGTGGGATTTAGGTCTTAACGGTGGAATGGTTGTTGCTAACCCAATTGAGGAACAATATCAAATGGATTATGACACAATAACTGAAGCTATTGAAGTGGCTCTCAAAGAAGCTGATGAAAAAGGAATACACGGAAAGGAATCAACTCCGTTTCTTTTAGCTAAGGTTAAAGAAATTACCGGCGGTGACAGCCTTGAATCCAACATCCAGCTTGTATATAACAATGCAAGACTAGGAGCACAAATAGCAGTCGAGCTTTCAAAACTTGCTTAATTCAATATAGTATCAAAGGCGAATATAAAAATTCGTCTTTTTTATTAAAGAAAAAAGACAAAGCGTATTGCTTTGCCTAAAACAATTTGGAGGCTATTTTATATTATTTTACTTCTTCCCACGTAGTGATTTCACCAGTGTATATTTTTGTAATATTTTCTGAAGAAATGTCTGTTATAGGGTTTTCTTTATTAACTATTACTGCTATACCGTCAATTGCAAGAGTATGTTCATTCAATTCAGCTTTTTCATCATCTTTTAATTCTCTTGAGCTCATGCCTATATCATATGAACCGTCAATAGCTGCCTTAATACCTTGTGATGATCCGTTTGCTTGCGTTTCAAATGTTACATTTGGATTAAGTGTTTTGTATGCTTCTTGCATTACTTCCATTACTGGTGATACTGATGTTGAACCAGCGACCTTAATTGTTCCTGATAAGCCTGATGCTTTATATTCAACCGGGCTGTCAACTGATGCAATGTAATTTTTATCTTCAACTATTTTTTGACCTTGAACAGATTCTGTAAATGCTAAGAAATCTTTTACTAAGTCATTTTCAGATCCTTTAGTAACTAAAAGGAATGGTCTTGCTACTTTATAATCACCGCTTTTTACATTTTCAATTGTAGGCTCTACTCCATTTACGCTTGCTGCAACAATTCTGTCGCTTACAGAGCCAAGAGAAATATAACCGATTCCGTATTTGTCGCCTTCAACTGCTGTTATAACCTTGTCGGTTCCGTCAAACTCTAATGCTCCAACTACAAGCTTATCAACTTCAGTGTCGCCTTCTTTAACTTTGATTTTCATTAACTCATGGAAAGCTCCTCTTGTACCTGAGGCTGCATCTCTTGCTACTACTGTTATATCTTTTTCTGCATTAAAACCTGATGCTGTCTGTCCTTCTGGCCCTTCTTCCTTAGAGCATCCTGCAAATGCTAATGCCATTACTAATACTATTGATACTATAGATAATATTTTTTTTGCTTTCATATAATTATTTTCTCCTTCAATTTTTTATCTTGGACTAACTATACTTCCTGAAAGTAAAGATACAACAATATATTTGTAAATATTAAGTAAATTTATATAACTATAAATCAACATATGCTTATGTAAGTTGTCCTTCAAAATAATATATCTATATTTTTTCCAATAAAATATTTTCTATTTACATTATTCATGAAATTTTTTTACTTACATGGTGTACAATTGAAATATATTAATTCAATTAGTAATTTGTACTTTGCTTTTAAAATTTATTAATTACATGGAGGAATAGTATGGGAATGTCACGAGAAGAATTTAAAGCAGCTTTTCTTAAAGATCAAGCTGAAAGAAAAATCAAACTGGCTAAGGAGTATGAAAACTATTATTCAATTGTAATGTACAGAGTTAGAAAGAGCAGAAATTATAACAAATCCGCCAATTTAAACAAAGCAGGAAACTTCTAATCTATAATTGTCAGTTTCCTTTAACATTTTTATTCAAAAAATCTATAAGCTGTAATTTATTAGCTTATAGATTTTTTATTTGAGCATAAATATATATTAACAAGGCAAATCCCAATAACTTCCTTCTTTTTATCCCTCTATGAATTTATTTTTCTTTCCCAATATTGTAACAGCAAATGAAAATATTCCGCTGAATATTAAACTAAAATAAAAGTTAATACCTCTCCATAACAATAATGCCGTGGATATTATTTGTGCAGGGAACAAATGTCCTAACAAGAGCACAAATCCGATTTCACTTGCACCTGCTGTGCCGGGTGTGGGTATAAATGATACGGCCATGTACAAAAATGATTGAAGGCAAATTATATCAATTATACTGGAATTACTTAAGTTAAAGGACTTATAAACAAAGTACGTTATGCTGAAGAACACTGTAAGCTGTATGAATGTTATTAAAAACAATTTCATTGTGAAAAAGTAATCTTCTTTTAATTTGTTAATGCTTTCTTTATACTCCGAAACGAATTTCTCGGTTTTTTTCATCATTTTATCCGTATCTTTTATTAAATGAATTTTATACAAAAAGGAAAATAATACTTTGCTTATTTTAAACAAAGTTTGCTTATTAAAGGCTATGGATATAATTGCGCTAAGCATAATCATATTTAATATGAGGCCTGCAACTATAAAAACAGAAGCATTGTTATCATAAGCAATTAATAGCTTTAATTTATAAATTGCCAGCAGCAAAGAATAAAAAGTTACTCCTATTTGAAAAAACAAAAATTTGCATATCAAAATAGCTGTTCCATTGCTTAGGGAAATATCATCATCCTTTAGTACATATAGCTGGACAGGCTGTCCTCCTGTAGCTAATGGTGTAATATTGCTATAATATTGCCCAATCAATGTAACTTTTACTGCAAGCCAAAAAGTTTTTAACGTTTCTTTATGCCCTGTAAACTTAACTATCAATTTATAAATCATTAAAGCCTCAAGAAACCAAAACATAAAAATAAATAATATTGCAATAAAAATATATTTTGTATTAATATTTTTTATTGCTTCCAACAAATTAATTAAGTCATCATTTTTATGCAATATTCCAACCATAATTATTGCTGATAATGCAATAAAAATTAATCCAAATGCTTTTTTATATTTTTTAAAACCCATAATATCACCTAAATTCTAAAAGTATATCTTACTATTGTAGTGTATCAAAAAGAATATACAACATAATTCTTAATAAATCCATAGTCCCGCATTAAATTTTTGTTAAATTGATTTAAAACCATATATGCAACAAGTTTTTTTATTTATGCTGTTTTTAAAATTACATTATAAAATAGTATGAATTTATAAGATACCTCTGTTTATATTTTTGAGATAATCTATTAAGATAAGCTTTTACAGTATTAATTCCTGTATCTCCAAGTTTATATTTTTCTAAATATTTAAAAAAGCTTATACTTTCCTTTTCTGTTGCATCATCTTTAAAATAACCCCATACATGCAGGGCAGCATTTACAAAACTTCCCACGTTCCCATCACTAGCAAGTCCACTTTCTATAAGTTTATAAAAATCAACAGCAATAGAAGCATTTTTGTCTTTTAATAAATCTCTGATTTTTAAATAATCTCCATGTGACCGCTCCAATATGGAGTATTTGTACTTACTCCATTCTTTTTCCAGTACACTTATATTTAATTTATCAGTTGTGCAGTTTATGCATTTCATGCAGGACAAATTCTTATCTTTTACTTCAAGCATTATATCTATATCATTTCTATCTAACATTTTAATAAAATCCATAAATTCATTTACGCTTATAAAATCAGAATGTGAACCTATTTTCTTGTTATGCGCTTGTTGAGAATAATGAATTTTTTGATTGCCGTCTTCTTTTTTCCATGTTAATTTACATCGTTCAATCCAATATTTCTCACTTATATGTTTTTCTGAAGGTGCATTAATGTTGTGATGGAGGTTGTCAAAAATTACAGGAATATTAAGCTTATTGCCAATATGAAGCACTTCTTCTATGTTATATATTTTATCATCATTTTCAATAACAAGCCGTTTCTTTACACTTTCATCAAGCGTCTTGTAGTTTTCAACAAATCTTTCCATTGCAAGCATTTTATTGTCATAAGCACCGCCTATATGAAGAACAATTTTATGTTTTGAATCTAATTTCATGCTATCAAGTATACGGGTATGATATATTAAATCTTTAACTGCTCTTGTCACTACATCCTCATTATTGGAATTTAAAACTGTATACTGTCCGGGATGAAGAGAAACACGCATGTTGCTGGTTTTAATTCTCTCCCCAATAAAAGCTAACTCCTCTAAAAAAATTTCCCACCACTTTAATTGATTAACGTCGCTTGAACCAAAGGGAATTAAGTCGGAGCTTATTCTGAATAACTTTATATTGTTTTCTATATTATAATCAATTATGTTGCTAAGTGAATTTAAGTTATGTTTTATTATTTCTGTTAGTTGCTCATTACTGGCATTTTTAAGCAAGCAGCTTTTCATTTGAGTATTTGGAACACCCACTGTCTTGCAAGCATATCCTATTTTCATAGTTAGTCCTTTCAATTTAAGATATTGCTATTATACCCGCAAACAATATGAGCAAATCTTCATGTTAAGTAAAATATTTAATATGTGCATTAGGAAATCTTTCTTCGATGAGGGATACTAAATATTGCTTTATATCATCTGCCTGTTCCTTAGGATATACATATTTATATCTGCCAAATCTCCCCCACTTTAAACTTCTTTTTTCTTCTTCCATATCAAGTTTTGTTTTAGGAAACCTATCAAGAATAAGTTCTTTAGCAACTGCCGTAAATCTATGCTGAATTAATTCAAATGTCATTTCCTTATGTTTTAGTTCTGAACCTAATTGTTTTTCTAATTTTTGAAAAAGCACTTCGTATTCTTGTTTCCAATTATCATATTGCATTATAGGGGCAACTAAAAACCCAAAGGGATAATCTGCATTGGCAAGCTTAATTACAGCTTCAATCCTTTCATCTAAGCTTGATGTATTATGTTCAAAGGTATCAATTACATAGCTTGAATTAATGCTTATTCTAAATTGAGTTTTTCTGTTATGGTTAATATTTAAAAAAGAATCTACATTGTTATATTTAGTAACCACCCTGAGATTTCCCTTTTCAAGAGTAGAGAAGAATTCTATTGTCTTTGCTAAGCTTCCTGTTATGTGTTCTAAAGCTAAAGGATCTCCTAAACTTGCTGCTTCAAATGTAGTGCCCTTTTCTGTATCCTGCTTTATATGGTCCTTTATAACTTCAAATATATCCTCCATATTAACAAACACCTTTATATAAGGTTTGGTGCCTTGAGTTGTTTGAAGATAGCAATATTCACAATTTCCCGGACAATTGCTTACCAGAGAAAACTGATAATCTGCCGAAGGTTTGCATACATCTAGTTTTTTATTTTTATTAGTTGTAATTAAAATTGTTTTCTTAGAATTGGCGTATTTTTCAGCTGCTGTTGTACCCGGTATATGACGTGCAGCATTTTTTGAAGTAGCACTAATTACATCAACATTTTTATTTTTAAAAAACTCATATATTTCCTTCCCCAAAGGATATTCCAAGCTTGAGGGTTCAAAAATAACTCTGTTGGGCATAAATAATTTCATATGATCACCTTGTTTTCAGTATTTTTTATACTATTCTCAATATTTGATTTTTTATTAAGTTAGGCTCGCATTTGTAAAGAGTTTGAAGAAAAATTCAAAAAAAACAAATTGGTAATATGAATAAACATTATTTCCAATACAAAAACACCAACAATTACGCTGGTGCTTTTTATTAAGAATTTTATAATTATGTATAGCACGAATAAATATCTGCATTTTTTAATACTGCTATTTTGTTTGGTTTTTCAATTGTTTAGCAAGTTTTTTGAAGTATTTTTTTATTAAAAATGCATTTCATCGCCGTTGGGCATTACATTATGCTTTTCTTTTTTAGATATTGCTGAATTTTTATACATTGTAATTTAATTCATATTATTTTCTATATATTATATGCTTCTACATAGAATCTGATACAAGCTTATTATCTGCTGCATTTAAATATTTTGCTAAAATAAAATAGTGTTTACTGTTTTGTTCTTTTCCTTCAAAGTAACAATCATCTGTATGACGTATTCTGTCAATTTTGAAATCTATAAACAGCATTAATATATCTTGTAATGTAACATAAAAATGTGGTATTCCTTTTTCAGGACCTTCTGCCGTTTTAACTACTGTATTCTCATCTAGCTTAGGATATCCTGCATCTTTAAACGACCACGTTTCTTTTGAACACAGGGTAAGATAAATTTCACCATTAGGCTTCAAAATCCTGCTAATTTCTGATAAAATCTTTTGCATTCCTATAGTATCAGTATGTGATATAACATGATAAGCAAATATACAATCAAACGAGTTATCCTTATATGGAAGATTAAGCATATCTGCTACTGTTGTCTCTATATCCAACTTCTCGTCATTTGCCCATTGTTCTAAATTATTTATCCCATCTTGCGATAAATCAAATGCAGAAACATTAAATCCTTGTTTAGCAAAAAATATGGAATGCCTCCCCAATCCACAGCCAAAATCAAGAATATGCTTATATCCACTTTCCTTCCAGCGATTTGCAATATAATAACTGTCCTCACTTGGTTTTAACCAAATTGCCCCTGTTTCCTCTTTCCAATTCCATGCTTTAGAATTTGTCATTCTACACCTCTACATAAATAATTTTATGATAATAATACTTATCCAACCCTTGTACCATTAGGCACAGTTTTTTCTGGTTGAGCCAATACAGGAACAATACCATCTGCATATCCAATATCAAATAACATCCCTTCAGAAACTTCTCCTGCCATTTTCTTAGGAGCCAAATTAACAACAAATAATGCCTGCTGTCCTTCTATTTCTTTTGGGTTTTCTCTTTCCCCTTTCATTCCAACTAGTATAGTCCTCGTAAAATCACCAAAATCAACTGTAAGTTTAACCAACTTGCTCGAATTTTTAATGTCCTCAACTGATATTATTGTTCCAACCCTAATGTCAATTTTGTCAAGCACATATAATGTAATATTGCTTTTAACTGAAGCACTCATATATTTTTCTCCTTGTGAATTGTTTTTCTTTTTGTATCCTTTTAGAAACGGTCTCTAAATGATCCTTTCGTAACATTTATTAATAAGCTATTTTTCCTCCGTATTGAAATACTTTTTTATTACCATCAAAATAAATATTATTTATTAGCCAAGCTCCCCATTTTTCGTAGTTATTTGAATAAGTTTGTGTAAAATATGTTATTAAATTTTTTGCTAATACAGCACCTATTACATAGTTATGTATATAAACTGGATCAATGCTTCTAAAGCTATCAAAAGCCCATATTACAGGATTACTAATATTAAACCCTAATTTGCTGTAATGCTTAACATATAAATCTTCAGCGTGTTCCGGGCCTTCCCACAACTCAAACTCAAATAAAGAACTAATAGCGCACCTTGTATATTCTAAAAGTTGTATATCAGCTATTTTTTGTTGAATATTTTCATCAAATAGGATTTTTGGAGCAATATGTTCTATTACTACTGCCATTGCTTCATCATAGCAAGGCGGAATAATTTTATAGAGCCCTTCTTCTTTATTATAATAATAAGATATTGCATGTCCTAATTCATGAAATAACGTTGATATGTTTTCTAGAGATTTTATAGGAGCGGTAACAATTCTAATATCATTAGGAGATACTTCATATGCTGCTCCGCTGATTTCATGTTCTTTAAAAATAATTTGTATGTTATTGTGATTTAAATCAAAGCCCAATTTGTTAGCAAAATTATTTATTATATCGATATAATTTAATTGGTCCACATGTATAAATATTTTGTTTAAATCAGAATGCCAACTTTCCCATTTAATATTATACTTGTCAATTAAATCTTTTACTATTGGCAAGTTTGCACTTACATATTCATTTAATAAATTTATTAACGTATTTTTATCAATTTCTTCAGTTTTTAATATTAAATCGTGATATGATGAATATCCTAATTCATTAGCTAGATAATTTCTATTATTCATTAAATCTAAAACATCATGTTTCATTTTTGATGATATTTCAATTAAATAATCGATTCTATCCAAATTAACCGGAATGTTTTGTGTATAGTTATCAAGATTGTCAATACGGTTTCTCAAATTTGAAACCATAGGATTTTTTTCTATTAAATCCTTCTGTATCAATGAGTGTGCCAATTTGGATTTCCTATTAGAAGGTATTATTAAGCCATTATATTTATTTACTATTTTATAAATATTAACGTCAATATATGACAAATCATTTTTACCATTCTCAAAATAATTCTTCCATTGAAACATCTTATTTTTCCAATAATACTCTAAATACTCCTGTTCAAATTTTTCAATCATTCTAATTGGTGCCCCCATTACAAACTATCTATTCATTTTTATTTAAACCTGAATTTAAAAAAGGTGAATACATCACATAACCTTTTTTAGCTGTAGGTCTGCCAATAAGTTTCCAATAGCTGAAGGTTTCTCCAGGCTTAATTATAATTCCATCAATTTTAGAAACAGCTATCTTGAGATTTATTATTTTATTATACTGATATTTCATATCCACATCTTTAAGCTGCCTCAACAATGGAGTTTTATGTTTATAGTGAACGTGCTCTAAATACTTATTGCTTTTATTTTTAGCAAATTTAAACTTTCCTGAATACCAGAGCATATAGCGTGAAAGAGAATAATATGTCTTGCCGGCAATTAATCTAAGCTTGCTGCGTTTAATCGGTTTTAAATTATTATCTGCTTTCATAAAATCATGCTCCCTCTGTTATTTAATCAATTATTATATAAAATCTTTTTCTTATCATCAATAAATTTATTAAATTCTCTAACCAATTCTTCATTTTCAGGCTGCCAAACCATTTTCCATATGGTGTCGTATATATATGTTCTATCTTCTATTTCATAATCATCTTTTTTGGTATCATATATCAATAAATATATATATAATTCATTTATCACTTGAAATACACCTTCATGTTCCTTATACGAGGTAAGGTAAAAAGTATCTTGTGCAGTTTTTAAGCCATTAATTGTTTGATAATATATCCTTGTCTTTTCATCATTGCTTAATTTACTATAATCCTTAGCTAATTCGCTGGTCGAATCATTTATAGCTGTATAAAATATTTGATCCACTCCCTTTTGCATTGAATCGTACTTTGAAAATAACATAAAAAGCGAAAATGATAGCAATATAATTAATA
>CAZJKK010000025.1:0-3793 GCA_964546605.1 uncultured Clostridia bacterium | reverse complement strand
ATCATTATAAGACAAGGATTTGCTTCTCCCCACAATACTGGGAAGCATTCCAAAGGTCTGAATCCAATTGATAAATAAAATTTTCTTGTGATTGAATAATACATATCAGGATGAGATTCATCAAGAGTTTTTACCTGTAAGTATTCATATCCCCTTTCTTTAGCCCATTGCAAAATTCTATTAAATAACGCTTTACCAATTCCTTGTTTATGAAAATCAGGAAGAACTCCCATAACATAAATTTCAGCAGTATATTTATTGTTTTCTTTTATTGAAATAAAACCTAATGGGTTTGATTCATTGATTGCAGCAAAAAAAGGTAATTTACTGCTTTCATCAATATATTCTTGAGTAGATTCAGGTATTCCAAACCAATTTGGAAGTAACTTTAAGATTTTAGTAGATATTTCTATCTTTTCTTTGTTATCATGAATTTCTTGTATATACATTTGTCCTCACCAAACATTACTTTTATTAGTTTTCAAATCATCATTATCTACAATCCTTATTTAATGTAATAACTATTTGCTGCACTTTTTAATAACAGCATACATTATTGTAGGGAAATCTGGCTCAATTGATGTAATGCCACTTTTAAGCAAAGTAAAATTATTATCTTTAATTTCCTTTAACAAGGTATCAAAACAATAAAATTCTGTTTAAATTTTAATTTTAAAGTACTATGAGACTCCTTAAATACCTGCCTTGTCCATCTACATTTTGTGGAGATGAAACAAATCCTTCTTTTACTAAATATTCATTAGTTATACCAAAGATTTGATGCCATAATTCATTTGCCGTTTCTTTTATATCTACCCTATGTTGTATTGGAGTCAATTTTGATGAATTTCTTTCTAAATTATCAAAAACCTCCCTTGCTAACGGAAATATATTTGTAAGAATAATATCTGCTAACTCTTTTATAATTGTTGATATTTCAGAATTATAAAACACTGGAATATTAATTGACATAATGTCATCAGTCTCATTTATATTAATGTATTCTAATTCATTTAAAAACCTTGATAAATTCTTTTCTTTTTCAGACAATTGACTATACTTAATATTCTTGTTTGTAATATTACATATTAAATTGCCACATTCATCAGCAATTTCTCTATTCTTGCTATCTAAAACTCTATTGTAAGCTTCATTTACCTTGTTAAAAGGGCTTGCGCTATCTACACTTTTTTGTATCTGTCTAAGAACCCTATACATATCCTTTCTTAAGCCGTTTGAATCTCCAAAGCTGTTGAAAATAAAGCCCGAAGATCTGTAGTTATTGCTGCTGCATAATATTTTATTGCTATGCTTTTCTACTAATTCATTGTCTTCATATGCAATAATAATGTAATCCCTGCCCCCAGGTTGCTGCTTCGATGCACAAAAAGTATCTTTTTCAGTAAAAAACTCAAATGCAAATCCATCAAAAATTATATCACAAATAACATGATAAAGTATCCTTTCGTAACTATGGAACTTTGAACATTTTAATTCCGATACATTTTTGTAAAGTATATCTTTCATTTCAATTATTCTTCTGCCAATTATTTCACCTGAATTATTTATGTAATTTTCCATTTCTATAATATCTTTCTCTAAAAAAACAGGAAATTTAACTCTGTATCCATTGTTTTTTATTTCTATTGCATTAATTAGCTCAAGGTTGTTAATAAGATACTCAATTGCTTCTTCTTTAATATTTAAAAATTCTGCTATTTTAAATTTAGATATTGTAAATGTCTCATTCTCAGCAATCAAATAAAGTATTTCAGATACATATTCTTCACTTAAAACATAGGCGGGGTTATAACTGTCATATTCACCTGTTTCACCGAAAAAGTAAAAGTTAAGTTTTTTATTTGCCATTGTAATTTCCTTATCCTTTTCAACTATTGAATACCTTTACTGTATATTGTACTTATTAACTACATCTCTAAATATTTCCTTACACCGCTCCAAATAAATCCTTTTATCTCATTACTAACATCTATAGATTTATCTAAAGCTCATTTTTTTTTCGAATTCATTCAAATTAAAGCCGTCTTTCAAAATAAAGAATTTAAAATATTCAACCTACAATTTTCTTTATTTTTGAACTTTATTCAGTAATACTTACAGTCTGCGTGTCTGGGTTCCACTCTACATTATAGTTTAAGCATTGTGCTATAAACCTTACTGGCACTAAGGTTCTGCCACTAATAATTTCAGCAGGAACATCTAAATAAACTATTTCACCATTTAAAAGAGCTTCAGTTTCTCCTATTGTAAGCTCAATTTTCCTATCGCCTTTTGTTACAGTAACATAATTGTTTTCATCCCATGCTACGTTAGCACCCATAGACTCCATTACGGCTCTTATAGGTACTAAAACCCTGTTAGAATGAATTATGGGGTCTTGATCGAAATAAACTTTTTTATCATTAATCAATACACTTATAAATTTTGTAGTTCCATTATCTAAATCATAATTTTCAGGAAGCTTCAATATACCTATTTTTTTAGATGTCTTCACATACTGGTTATCACCATTTTCATAGCCGATTAAAGCATAACCATCATAAATATTAGAAATATGATTAAAAATAAGCGGCACAATTTCATTTCCATATTTATTTATAACTCCCAGCACTAGGCTCCCTTCTTTATAATTGCCAATTCCAACCATTGAACATAATTCATGAAAATTTTGAGTTACATCATATTTAAACTGAGTAACTTTATTTCCATTAATATCAAAATAAGCATTCTTTCCACGGTTAAGATTTACCGAAGTCATTCCTTCACAGTAATCAGATATATAGCTGAATTCCATGGGAATTATTTCATTACCCACTTCATCTATGACTCCATATTTGGTTTGCCACTCTGGGTAGACTGATTTCGCCACTACAGCACGACCCTCCACGAAATTTCTTACCACATCATATTTATTTAATATTTCTGGCTTTGTATTAAGAGCATTGACTTCATTTCCATCAGTATTTATAAAAATTTCAGCATTATTTCTCCATGCTCTTGCAATTCCATTATTAAAGGCACTTATGCCAGCAACTCCTTCCAATGCTTTAAAACAGCCCTTCTTATCAATAATACCCCATACTTCATTTCCATTGTCATCTGTTTTTTTTACTGCTGCATATCCCTTTCTAAATGGTTGCACAAAATCATATTCTAAAGGCAACACTAGCTTTCCATCATGATCAATATAGCCAAACTTACCTTCCTTTTCAACTTCAGCAAGTCCATCAGAAAATGGATATGCTCTGTCGTAAATGGTTGCTATAACTTCATTTCCATCTGTATCAATAAACCCACATCTATAGTTATCTATAGTATAACCTCCGCCATTAAAAAGCTCTCTATCAGCATAATATACGGCAGCCATACCTTCTGTAAAATCATATATGCCATCATATTGTTTAGTTTTTATTACTTCACCAGTTTCTTTATTTATAACCAAAGGATAAGCCAAGCCATCTTCCATGTATTCAACAACATATCTGTTGTCATTTCCTGTCTGTTCATGTCTTGCTATAAAATTTGTTTTATCTGTATTGACCCATGTAATATTTAAATTATAATCCTTGTTAATTTGTTCTTCTGTTTGATTTAATTTTTCCTTGTTATTTTTTATTGTGGATCCTAAAATTGAAATAGAAACAGTTATTATAGATAATATAAATATAGTTTTTTTAAGCATAAGCAACACTCCCTTCTGGTTGTACAAACATCCATTAAATAAAATTTCCATGCTTTTATCTATAAACAATCATTAACTTATGTAACGCAA
>CAZJKK010000024.1:0-19141 GCA_964546605.1 uncultured Clostridia bacterium | reverse complement strand
GCGAAACTAAAATTATGTCCTGCACTCGGAGAAAGTCTTGTGGAAATATTTTCGGACGTGGGTTCGACTCCCACCGCCTCCATAAATATGCGGCTGATGCCGCAATGAACACGGAACAGTGAACAATGAACAATGATCAGTTAAAGTATGACAGCTTAAAGTTAGCCGCATATTTTATTGTTCAACGTTCATTGTTCATTTTTCATTGTTCAATTGTATTTACTGTTTACTTTTTATTAATTATTAAAGTATATTACTTTTCTTAATTATATTAAATTAAATATCGGAGGTGGGAGTAAGCCGTGCTGATTTTATTGCAAAAATGCAAATATCACTGAAAGAAGCTTCAGAAAGTGAATATTGGCTTAAATAATTACATAAAGCAGGTTACGTTAAAGAAGAAGAAGTTATTAATTTAATAAACTCATGTAAAGAAATAGAAAAAATCTTAATTGCAACATTAAGAACTACTAAAGAGAACAGTAATTAGTAAAGATGAAGCATATCAAAGCTCTCTAAAATAGAAAATTTTATTTTACTTATGTCGCAAAATAATGTTCTGATTTAATTAAAACAAAATATTTAGGCTGAATTTATCCTAAACACAGAATATAATATATAAAAGGAGGTATTAGTATGCAGATAAACACAAAAAATTTAATATCTATTTCGGAAGCTAATCAGAACTTTTCAAAAGTTGCACGTTTAGTAGACGAGAATGGAGCAGCAATTATATTAAAAAATAATGTCCCAAGATATGTTTTAATTGAAATAAGTCAATTTGAAAAAGAGGAAACAATCGAAGATGAAGAAGTGAATGTAATAGCTAAAAGATTATTGTCTAAGCATAAAGAAGCTTTTGAGGAACTTGCAAGATGAAAAGATTAACCAAATTTCAAGTTATTCAAATTCACAGTATGTTGATTCAAGAAACTGGTGGTATAGATGGAATTCGGGATGATGGATTGTTAGATTCAGCACTAAATTCTCCATTCCAAAGTTTTGATGGTGAAGATATTTACAAAACAATTCAGGCAAAAGCAGCACGACTTGGATTTTCATTAATAAATAATCATGCATTCGTGGATGGTAATAAAAGAATTGGTTTATTAGTCATGATGACATTTCTTGAAATGAATGGAATTATATTAGAGTGTTCAAATGAAGAACTTATAGAGTTAGGTCTTGGATTGGCTTCTAATAAACTTGATGATAAGGATTTACTTGATTGGATAATAAAACATAGTTAAAGATACCAAATTGGAGGACGATTAGTGCCCTCCAATTTTATTTTTAAGTATTTGATTATTTTATAGCTTTATGCCTATAAAAAAATATATTAATTGTGGATATGAACTGATACGGTCCGCCTCCATACCAAATTATGGAAAAACAAAAAACTCTTCAAATTCGAAGAGTTTTTTGTTTTGGAATTTTGTATTATGATATATGTATTAAAAGATAGATGAAAAACTTTACAACTATAGATATAATAGAATGTGGATATATAGTGTAGTTAAAATAATGAATTGCCTTATATTATTTGTAATCCTCCGTTTGTTGGTAAAGAATAATTTTCTTGAATATTAGCTCTATAATGATATAATAAGGGAAAAGGAGGCAAAAAACTATGCCAGAAATATCTTTGTTTTATGGAATTAGAATAACAATGTATTACTCAGATCATAATCCGCCACATTTTCATGCTGAATATGCAGGATACAAGGCTCTGATAGATATATTAGATGGTAAAGTTTATAAAGGAATTTTGCCTGCAAAACAATTAAAAATAGTTCTTGCTTGGTGCGAGATACATAAAGATGAATTAATGCAAAATTGGGAATTATCTAAATCGGATAAACCACTTAAAGAAATTAATCCATTAATATAATGAGGTGATAAAAATGGATAATCAATATTTCCCAAAAGTCGTTCAGGCAGTAGCAACAGATGATTATAAAGTATACGCATATTTTGATGACGGTTCTATAAAGTGTCTAGATATGACTGAAAAAATTAACTCTGGTATCTTTCAACAAATAAAGGATATAGAAATATTCAAAAAAACTTTAACAATACTTAACGATACTGTTGCCTGGGATATAAATGGTAACTACAATCCAAGAGAATGCATAGATATTGATCCGTTTACAATATATGAACAACCAGATGTCTCAGAAAGTGAATTCTTAAATAATATTGCATAATAGGGCAAACTATACTTAAAGTTAAAAAAAGTCTTGATTTCCAGCATAAAATAAACAGTATTCGACATTTCGACTTGTCGAATACTGTATCTAAATACTACACTTGTATTTTCACCATAAAGAGGACAATGGGTTATACCTACTTTTTAAGAAAAGGGTTGGATTCTGTTAATGCAGAAGCAGCCTTTATTTTTGTTGCCTATAATTTGAAACGATTACTTGGGAAATTAATAGTTCCAAAAATAATAGAGAAATTTTGCTAGTTATCATAAAGATTACTGGCTAAAAAATAAGACTTATTAAATATTCTGCAAAAGATATCGAAAATTTGATAGCCTTTTTAATTATTTAAAAATAGAAATTAAATTGTTAGACAGTCTGACGTATGGCGGTGTGAGAGGACGCTGAATAAGTTAATGCCACAATGTTTCGTGTCGAAAAAACCATGTTTCATGCAGCAGGCGGTTATTTAAGGAAATTTCTGATAGATTGAAGATATAAATCTAAAGCTCTAAAGGAGGAACAACATTATGAAAAATCGAATTATAAATATCCTGCTGGTTCTGTGCTTGGTGCTGACCCTGATACCGTCACCCGTGCTGGCAGCTAGTACAACAGAGACGATAAACTGCAACACCTTTACACTTGAAATTTCCAAGGTTTATGCCATGGACAGTGCTTCTAAAACTTCGTCGGACGGTTATACTACAACTTACTGCATTGTCGTACCTGCTTCCTCAACAATAAAATGTACGAAGGCACTTGAGGAGTCTTCCATTATGCATTCATACCTTCTGAGACCTTTTAATGACATTGTTTTTGCCGACGGTCCAATGTATCCAAATGTAGAATTTTCCTGTGATTATGATGACAACATATATGTGCCATTTACTCAGGAGAGTAGTATTTCACCAGTGGTTTATAATGAGTATTCTTTTTCGGACAGTGTGAACTACAGAAATTTTAATGTAAGAATTTTTGTAGTAGACGATGAAACGCTGGTTCAGTTCGGAGGTCCTAAACCAGCTAAAAAAACGGACTCCTTTGTAGGTAATGTTTCAGCCACACCTAGCAAGACTGATTTTGTTGTGAAGGGCAAAAGTAGAAATACAGTTATGGATGCACCACAACTGGTAACTCTAGCCTACACGATAAACCAAACCAATTACTTGCAGCTTCGAGCAATTGCAGTATTGCTTAACAGAACACAATCACAGTTTGATGTGGGATGGGACGGTCAATATGCTGTCATTGAACCGGGCAAGCCTTTTAGTGGTTCGGTTACTGGGACTAAGATGCAAAACACAAAGAATGTCCAGACCAGTGATATAAAGTTCAAAATGAATGGAGAAGTTTTTTCCTTTGCGGACGCACGGTTAATAAACGGGAATACCAACTACATTCAACTGCGCGAGTTTGCACAGAAGCTCTCTGGTACAGCATCGCAGTTTAATTTATACTGGGACAGTGTGGAAGGTCAGGCGATCATTCAGCCCGGCGTGCCTTATACAGGAACAAAATACGAGGTGCCTGTAGCCGTTCTTGAACAACTAACAGGTGATGGAGAGATTGTGCCAGACGGAGATTATTATTTAAAAATATCTGACAAGTATATTAATCCTGTAAAAGGAGGAGCATACTGGCTGGAACTTCAGAACAAAAGACCAGATAAGCCTTTCAACATCAAGTTGGTAAAAAACAGTAAAGACTTAGGTCCTATGTATTCCATTGCTTATGACGGAACCTATATTATGCTGCCGGGGTCTGTTGATGGAGAGCAGTTACAATCTACAAACAGCACCACCCCTCATTATTGGAGAATCAACAGGTATTCCTCTTTCTGTACCATTAGTGATTACAGCAATCAAAAGCTGATTGTCAACGCCAGCGGAAAGACGAGAAAAGGTGAAACTAAAATCATTGGTTCATCATATACAGGTTCTGTGCCTGACAACGCAAAAATCGCTTTTTTCACCGAAGCTGTCTCAAATAATTCAATGGTAGCAGTTCATATGCAATCCTACCCTGCGAAAACAACATACAAGGTTGGAGAGGGCTTTGATATCACTGGATTGAATGCGGCTATAAATGAAGGAGGAGTCGATAAAAACGTCAATGACAAAATCACTTTTTATACCTCCAAGACAGTGGAGCTAACACAAGGTCGCCCATTCACTACAACCGGAACTAAAGTGGTTGAAATACGGTATGGAGGTGATAAAATTGCGGAATATACCATCGTAGTAACGGAAAATTAATCTTTTTAAAGTGAACATGGATGGCTTTACTATTTTACCAACTTTCATCACAATCATCGCAATTGTTGCGTCATTGTTCTATGGACAATCTCTACTCAACAGAGACTGGTGGTACTGGATGAGAATATCATTAATGCCATGAGTTAGATCGGGGTAAGGTATTACTAAGGAAATATATTGGATCACCGTGACTAATGATTAAGAATGAATTTAAATGTAGTACAAGAATTAAATGAGGAGAATACAGATGAAAAAGCGAATTTTAAGTTTTTTGCTTGCAATATCAATGATATTTACGATGATTCCAATGGAAGCTATTGCAGCACAACTGAATGATGTCGAAGGACATTGGGCAGAAAGTTCAATAAAACGCTTGAGTGATATTGGCATTGTTAGCGGAGCTAATGGAAATTTTCGTCCGAATGACAAAATAACTCGTGCAGAAGTAGCTACAATTTTCACCAATATGATGGGATATAAAACTGTAGCTGATAATATTTTTACAGACTTACCAAGTAGTAAATGGTATGAGGAAGCAATACTGAAGGCTAACGCTGAGGGAATATTTACAGGTTCTGGAGACGGAAAAATAAATCCTGAAAAAAACATAACTCGTCAAGAATTTTTTGTGACATTAGCACGTGTTATGAAACTTGAGGATGAAAAAAACAGTTCAAATTTTACTGATAGTTCAGTAATTGCAAACTGGGCTACAGGAAAAATAAATGCTTTAGTTAAAGAAGATTTTTTAACAGGTGTAAAAAATGTTGATGGAACCTACAGCCTGCAACCAAGTCGTACTATTACAAGAAGTGAAGTTGCTTCTATAATAGACAGAGCATTTGAAGAGGTAGTTAATAAATCTGGCGAATATACAAGCAGTGTTGACAAAAATATGATTGTAAGCAATAAAGATGTTACATTGTCCGGAATAACGGTTGGTGGGGATCTATTTGTTGCACCAGGGGTAGCGGACGGCGAAACAATACTTGACAACACTAAAGTATTAGGGAGAACATTAATACAAGGCGGAGGAGAAAATTCAATAGTTTTTAGAGGCTCATCAAAAATAAATAATGTTAGAATTTCTAAAAATCAAAGAGAAAATCCAATAGCTTTAAAGTTTTATGACAATTCATTTGCAAATATAATTAATGTTGAGAGAAATTCTGCGAGAACTACTATATATGCAAATGATAATTCTATTGTAGATACTATTTTAATTAACAATAATGGTACTGAGGTATCAGGTAAAGGAAAGGTCAACAAAGTAAAAATTAATGCTGATAATGTTGTGATTTCAACGCCTAATACTATAGTTGAGGTTGCAAAGGGAATAGTTGGAACTATAGCAGGCGGAGCAGCTGTAGAAGGCGGAAAAACAGTTGCAACAAATGCAAAGGGTAATGGAATTATAGCTGATCCTGCCAATGTTGGAGGGAATCCAAATCAAAAGCCTGATACTAAACCGGTAGATCCAGAGAAACCGGTAGATCCGGAGAAACCGGTAGAACCAGAGAAACCGGTAGAACCAGAGAAGCCAGTAGACCAAGATAGCTACAAAATAACATTTGATACAAACGGTGGAGAAGCTATAGAGCCTATCTATGTTAAAAAAGCAAATCCAACGCTTGAAAATATTCCCAGTGCAAGGAAAACAGATAATATTTTCCTTGGATGGTATAGAAATGCCGGATTACTGGACTCTGATAAGTTCTATCATAGTGAGAATGTCACAGGTGATATAACACTATATGCAAAATATGCTGAAATTGGAAAGCCTCAGCAAAAAAAGGACAACTCATTTGCCAAACAGGATGTAGGAGCTGACTTTGCTCTTGAGATTACGGCAGATGGGAAGACAGCAGAAGGAGTAAAAGGCTTAATAACTATTGAAACAATAGGTGCGCCATCTAATGTAGATTTAGTTGTTACAGAATCAGGAGATAAATTTGTTGTTAAGGCAAAGGATGGATATAGAGAAGGCTCTTCATATAAGCTTACATTAGGTGATGGACTTTACTTCCATGATATGGATAAGGAAATTAGAAACTGTACATTTAATGTTGCAAAGGAAGAAGTTCTAAATGCACAGTATAATGATGATATTAATTTTGTAGCTAAGAGCGAAATATCAAAAATTGCACCGATTACAACAGAGGGTGGAACAGGAACAATCACATATGCTAGTTCTTCAGATACTGATGGTCTTAAAACAGGAGATATAATTTCAATATATGAAGGAGTTAAGCCTACAGAACGTACAGACAAGTATGTTGACTATTCAGAGGACAAGGTTGTATATGCTAAGGTTAAAAGTGTAAGTGGTAACACGGTAACTTATGAAGCTCCCGAAACGCAGGAACTTATAAAGCTTCCGGATGTACTGCCTCTTTATAATGATGATGATATTGAGGAATACAATAAGGTAGCACTTTCATTTAAAATCAAAAAAGCTGTTGTTGATAATGAATATTGGGCAGATTATGACCACATAGGACTTAGTGATGAAACAAGGTTGGATAAAGGTGATACCATTGTTATATTTGGTGAAAATGATGAAGATGTAGTTTATGGAAAAGTAGACAGTATTACAGAAGAGGGTGAATATTATTTTGTCAGATTTACAAAGACAACAGCAGATGAAATAGTTGATGAAACTGATGATTATTATACAAAAGACGAAATGGATTTCACTGAAATAGTCGAAGAAATAAACAACTCAGGTATTAAAGATGAAATTAAACAGCAGGCATTGGATAGCGGCTTTGCAGAGGAGGCATTATTGTATGTGGCATCTCTTGCAAAAGAAACGGATGGATTTAAGCAAATGCAAGGGATTTCTCCTGCTTGGGCACTAGATCTTCCTACTATTACAAATCCCCTTAATGGTGTAAAGGTAGATGTAAGTATATCAGATGAAATTAAGCATTTTCCAGGAGGACTCAAGGGATTAAGCTGCAAGGTTACCGTAAGTGGAGAGGTTGAATATAAGATAAATGATGAAAGCAAGATAGTTGTTGACTTATCAGCAGACTTTGAGCAGGAGATAAGAATTATATTTAACGTAGATTCAGGAATTATTTGGAAATGGGCAGGACCTTTACCATATCCATCTGATTATCAAATGAATGCAAATGTTGATATTTACAACTATACAGGTATAGCGATAGAAGCAGTTATTTCTTCAAAATCTGTAGATGACACTATTATTGATTTTACAAATATCAGTGATGAAATCGAACAACTTCTTGCAACAACTGATGATGAGGAATTGGCAACAGGTGTTCAAAATCTTTTTGAAGTATATGGAAAAATGCTTGAAAATGAAACAGATTACATAACTCTTTTAAAACAGGAACTGTTCAATAAAGAGAAGTACTTGCCTTATGGATTTGTTGTAGGCTTTGGTGCAGATTTTGTTATAAAAGCAAATGTTAATGTAGTTTTAGGAAGTAATTTTACTTATCAGTGTGCAAATCGTTATAACTTCTGGTTTACAGTTATAAAAAGGGATAGTGGCTCATCTACTATGCAGCTCGCTGATGAAGAAATGACATTCCAGTTCTATGTAATGGGCGAGCTTGGATTAAAAGTTGGTGTTGAAATTGAATTCAAAGCTGGTTGGGGTTCTCTTGACTTAGCAAGTTTAGGACTCGTCGCTGAAACAGGAGCTTACACAGAGCTTTATGGATATTTTATTTATGAAATTCGTAAACTCAATGATATAACTAACAGCAAGGTTGCCGGAGCATTATATCTTGAGTTTGGAATATATTTTGAGCTTTCGTTTAAAGCTGCGGCAATAGGGGAAAAATTTGTATATCAGCCGACACTTTACGAAAACCAATGGCCTTTACTTTCTGCAGGAGAAAGAGTTAATGTATATGACTTTGCATACGATAAAAAAGGAGAAGATACAGGAGAATTTGCTGATAAGTTTGTTATAAAGAATTTTACAACAGCAACACTCCCTAATTCTTACTTTAATATGAAATGTTTAGACCTTATGACAGGTGATTTGTACAATGATATATTGGCTTATAATAAATTTGAATATAACTTATCTAATCCTAATTTTAAACTAAAAGATGGAGAGATAACAGTAGAAGTACCTAATAATATAAGATACATGGAATCTGACCTTACTATAACATGGAGAGGTGCAAAGTTAGCATTTAGCAATGGAGACTTATCAAGAAAAATAAAATTAGTTTGGACAAACTTAACAGATGAAGAAATGAGCATAAGACACAATATAAGTGTAGTTGCAAATAACGAAGTAATCTGGAGTACAGTAGTAGGTGAAGGAGTAGTTCCTGAACTGCCTAAATTAAATGAAATTAAATCGCTACTTGAATATGAAAAGTATAAAAATTTAAAATTCAATTCATTTGGAGGATATAATATTAATACAGGAGCAGTTAAGGATTATAAAGATATGGGATTGGAATTCATAGGAAGTACAGAAAATCCAGCAGTTCCAGCAGTATCAGACCAAGTTTACTATGTAGATGTTACAGCTAAATCATATACAATCAATATATCAGGAATACAAGGTGCAAATGGGGCTGAAGCAACTAAAACATTTACAGCTAAATTTGGAGAGAAGTTTGATTTATCATCCTTACAATCTACAGGCACAAGAAAAGAGGGTGAAAAATATACCAGCTACGCAGGAGTTGTAAGCGTAATGGAAGCAGAAAGTGCTGACATTGCTAAAGAAACAAATTTAATAGCAGCTGATAGTATAATTGATGCTAAATTTGTGAAACAGCTATCAAACCCGGCTGTAAAATATGAAGCAGATTATGTTGACAATACAGTAGAAGTAACTTATAGGTTTGTTGACAGCAGAGGCAGACTTATAGCTGATAAAGACACGGCAATTGTAACTATTAAGCTTGAAAAAGACACAGTTCCTGATTTTGATTACTATGCACATATAACAACCGGAGGAGCAATTACCACTGGCAGTGCAATAGGAGCTGTTTCCACAGGCAGTGGAATAAGTACAACAGGAAGCGGAATAAGCGGTTGGATGGTTAAACGCTGGGATAAGGAAATAGGAAAGATAACTGCAAATGAAACATTTACGGCTGTTTGCGTAAAATATCTTCCTGATTCTAAGGAATGGACTATTGACTTTGAAACAAACAGTACAGATGTTATAGAGTCAATGAAACGTTATCACGGAGCTCATGGTACATTGCCAACATTGGCACGAGAAGGCTATACCTTTGGAGGCTGGTTTAAAGATGACGGATTTAAAAATAAGGCTGCAAATACTTTGAACTGTATAGAAAATCTTAGTTTGTATGCACTGTGGACAGAAAATATTTACAAAGTAACATATGATGTAAATGCAGACGGGCTTCCAATTTATGTTCCTAAGGAAACTGTTGATGTGGCTTATGGAACAGACTATGTAAAGCAAAGACCTGTACGTACAGGATATAAATTTATGGGATGGGCTATTTCTGCTGATGATAAAAACCCTGTAGACATTTTAAAAACTGCAAAAGCCCACACATTAAAGGCAATTTGGCTTGAAAAAGATGCAGTTCCTTATAAGCTTGATTTTACAAAACAATCTTATGATTACAATAGAGCTGCTCAAGCATTCCAATTAAAGGATAAGGAAACAAAACTGGCAATTAAAGATGAAAACTTATATTTGACATATAAGGGCAAGTATTATGAGCCTAGAAACAGATGGTTTGAAGAAACTCCTGTTGATTGTGATGAGTATGCAGTTATGATTTATCGACCTGAAGATGACAATACTAAGATGCTTAAGGTTGTAGTAACAGATGGCTTAAAACTTAACAAAATTAATAGAGAGTGTGTGATATCAGCACCTAATAGCCAAACAGGAAAAACAAGTAATTCTATAACCGTTGTTCCTGCAATTGTAACAGGAATAGGCTCAGAAGACGGTGAAGTAAAATATGCAGCATCTTCTCGCAGCAACGGAACAGGCATAGCTCCAACAGATAAAAGTTTATGGAACAGTTCATTGACTATAAGTAATCTTAATTCTAATGAAAGCTACGGAGTATATGCCAAAATATGTGGCGGAAGAAACTATAATGATTTGATTTCTTCAAGCACTTTAGGTGCTATGACAGAAGAAAGAAAAGAAAGAGTAAACCATGATATGGCATTTACTGTTAAAACAAGTGACATAAAAGATGCAGGATCAGATGCTAAGATTTATACGACTTTGTCTGCGTATAATGATGATTTTAAGCTTCGTCTTGATGGGTCTGGAAATGACTTTGGCAGAGACAGTGTAAAAACATATAAGCTAGCTAAAAGATTTGACTTGTGGATGCTTCATGAAATAGGAATTGACCTAGATAAACACGTTGCATGGGTTGACGGTTGGCATGGTGAATATATGGATGTAACTATAGATGGCAAAAATCTTGATAGAATCACTCTTAATAGATGGTTTGATGAAAATAGAGGACAGGCAGCGTCATACTCACTAAATGGAGTTTTCAAGCGAAATATCACAGACATAGGTTCATTTAAAACTTGGACAGGTAATTATGATATTGATTCAAGTTCAAATGGTAAATTATCATTTGTATATGACGGAATTGTAACGGACCAATATGGAACATACAATGCTTATGATTTCGGAGATGCTCCTATAATAACTCTTGAACGTGATATTAAATACAGCGATTATATCAGCTACAGCAACTATGGTATAGAAATAGACAAACAAAAGCTATATGCAGAAATGTTGAAAAATAAAAAAGAAACACTTACTTTAAATGTAACTTTAAAATTTAATTCTCGTTCAACTAACAATGCAGATGCTGAAATGTTTACAAAAACTATTGTTATAAATAGAAAGTAAACAAAAAAAACAGAGAAAGAGCCATAGAAATGTGGCTCTTTTGCTTTGCTTAAAACACGCTATCCATAAAATATGATGCATATTACTGTCATTGATTAGCGGATAATAAGGTTAATTATGAGATTATGTAGTTGCTTGAAATATAAAACACCCATCCTTGACCGAAAACTGGAATACACCGCCATGCTTTTCCACAATATGCGCCATGCTTTTTGTGCCAAAACCATGTCCCTGTTCTGTTGACACAGGCAGACCTTGATTGAATATGGGTTCGTGCTGAAAGCTGTTGCGAATGTCAATGCACAGTTTCTTATTCTTGGAATACAAACGCAGCTTGATATAGCGTTTATCGCTGTCTGCTATATTTTCCGAGGCATGTATGGCGTTTTCCAAAGCGTTTGACAACAGCGAACAAAGCTCAGTATCGCTTAAGGTCAGCGAGTCAGGCAGCTTCGTATCTACAGTCAATAGTATTCCCGATTGATTTGCTTTAGTGGAGAAAGAGGACAAAATCAGATTGACGGTTTCGTTTGTGCAAAAGCGTATGGGCGTTATGGAGTCTATATCGGACTTGGCGGTCTGTAGATACTCTTTGATTTCCTCAATGCGTTCCTCAGTTGCAAGACTCTGTAAGAGAGCTAAATGATGGCGCATATCGTGCCGATAGGTTGCAGCGTTCTGCTGCAATTGCTGCAGCGAAGAAAATTCTGTTTGTGCCTTTTTAAACTGCGTTTCCAACATATCTCGTTCTCTTTGTATTCTTGCTTGTTTTTGTGTTTCTTCATAGTAAAGAAGGATAAATAAAAAATAGAATGATGATGTCACAAAGGGCATGAATTGTACAGCTGCCCGTGCTCCGCTGTACATAAAATCTGTATAAACGGTGGCTGCATAGTCGAAAAGATAGTAAAAGGCCGGCATAGCACCAAACAGCAGGCACGATTTAACAGAGCGTTCCATTAGATGATGAATAGATTTTACCGCATATTTTTGCAGTAAATAGTACATCAAAAACGCAGTGGCAATATAACCCACATGATTCATGGAAACACTTTTAAAAGCGTCCCCTGCAAGAGTACCTATCCAGCGTGGAGGCTGGCAGCACAGGAAGGAGACAAACATACTTGTTACTGAAATCAACCACGAGCGTTTTAAGTATAGGACGATAAAAATAACTACTGGTAAATGTGAAAGAAGCGGATATAATTTCATTGTCACAACCATGCCAAAGAGACGCAAGCATATTATTTGTAAAATAAATAAAATGAAGGTTAAAAATCCAAGAGCCATATGATTTTTACGTGTGGGCTCCATATCAGCACAGTTGAACGCAACTGCCGTACCGAACAGCAGAGCAACAAAGTAACGAGAGAATTCAATCAAAGTTTCTAGCATTTGCTTATTCCCCCTCCATTTGATAATTAAGATACTGCTGTTTAATCTCCCGAGCCTTGCCCTGTGCAACAGGAACAGACGAAAGTGTCTGTAAGGTCAGCTGATGATTTTCAATGGTATCAACATACTGCATATTCACAAGATATGAGCGGTGGGGTTTGATAAAACACCCATATTTCATAAGGTTTTCGCATGCAGAAGAAAAGGACTCTGTGCATTCGATTACCTTGCCAGAGTACAAGTGATATAAAACATTTCTGCCGATTACCTCAACAAAAACCAAATTGGAAATTAGTATCTTATGAATTCCATTATTGCTCTTTACGATTACTGCATCATCATTTTTTTCCGCTTTTATCTGCTCCAGCATCTCATCAAAGGTGAAGAATAATTTCTCCTTAGTTATAGGCTTTAATACATAGTTAATTGCTTTTACCGAATAGCTCTCCAAAGCAAATTCAGGTGATGATGTAAAGAATAAAATAGGTGCGGTTTTGTCAAAAGTACGAATTTCCTTTGCTACATCAATGCCTGTAAAGCCTGGCATAATAATATCCAGACAGTATATATCAAACCGCTTTCCTTTTTCTAAGGCTGAAACCAAGTCAAATCCATTTGAAAAGACGGCGTATTCACAGTTGTAATTTTTTGATACTCGGTATAGGTTTATGAGCTGTACCATATTAGATAGCTCATCTATATTGTCATCACAGACCGCAATCTGCAGCATAAGCAATCCTCCATTCCATAGTTGTCAAATCAAGTATATCATAAATAGTGAATTTCCGAAACTATGATGTCAAAAAAATATATTTCATGTCGAAAAAATCATGTTTCATGCAGCTGACGTTTTTGGGTGGGAATTTCTGATAGATTATAGATTGAAGACGTGAAGGAATATATTTAAAGGAGAAATAACATTATGAAAAAACGATTTATGAGCGTATTGCTTATCCTGTGCATGGTATTGACATTGATGCCGACAACGGTGTTTGCCACAGAGTGGGCAACAGATAATACTATTATTGACGGTTGGTATCATCTCCGCAGTATGAACAATTACCTTAATTTGACTGCTGACGGTTCCGCAGAGCTACGCAAGCTTTCTGAAAATGAAGCCTTTTATGTAGAAAGCAAGGGCGGCAGCCAATATACATTGAAAATGAAAGATGGCAGATATTTGGGGCTTGATGGTACGAGGAAAGACGGTACTCGAGTAAAAGCGGTAGATAGCCCATATACTTGGCTTATCCACTGGGAAGCGACTAACTTTAACAAAGAAAAGTCGGACATTTTTAGCTTGCGTCCACCTGAAGCTTCAAAAATGGTCGTTAATGCATCTGGTGGGAAAAATGCTGATGGCACTTCCGTTATTATATGGAAACATGAGAAATTAGATGCCCCCAATCATGGGGAATTTCGGTTTATTCCCACAAACATAACCTCAGATGTCACTGGTGAGAGATGGTCAACTTATAAAGAAAATGGGCTCTTAGGCTACAAAGACGAGAGCGGCAAAGTGGTGATTAAGGCGCAGTTTGATGACGCAGAAAAGTTTTCTCAAGGAATAGCTAGGGTTTACAATAAAGCTAAAGGTGCTGCCGCTTATATTGACACCACAGGTAAACTCATCACACCGTTTAAATATTATTCTGCTGCCAGTGGTCATATCGTTTATGACGGTTTGATGCGAGTTGGAGTGTACGGGGATGATGTTGTCAAGGCCATTATGAATGGGGACGGCGTAGAGTACACTGAGTCGCTGGGGAGCGATACTGTAGTCGTGATGAAAAGCGGTAAGAAACTTAAATATGATGTCAAATACGGCTTTATTGATACAAAAGGAAAAGAGGTAATACCACTGCAATTCGATGAAGCCTACTCTTTTCAGGATGGTATGGCTACGGTGCTACAGTCACAAGGCTGGCAATATGGCTTTGCTATTCACAAGATTGGTTATATCGACAAAACAGGGAAACTTGTCATTCCGTATAAGTATGGAGGAGAGAACCTCTATGATGCGAGTGTATTTTGTTACAAAGATGGCTTGACGTGCTTCTTTGAGTACCTGGGTAAGGGAGGCGTTTCATCTGATGGTTGGGTCAAATATGCTCCTGGAGGCATAATGGATAAAACAGGCAAGGTTATCGTTCCGTCCAACCCTAATGGATGGTATCGTTCCAACCAGTTCGGTCTCCAATGGAAAGATGGCGTTATAGTGAACAGCTACTTTACAGAAGTGAATAAGGAAGGTGTACCCGCAAAAGGCGGTGGAAGAGAGTGGTCATTTGTAGAGCTATACGACTATTCGGGTAAGTTAATCAAAAAGCTCGATGGATACAGCGACGCTATGCCTATAGGTGGCGGGTATACGCTGGCTCTTCACCAAGTACCATATGGTGAGACAATAAAATATCTTGGTACCGAATCATATGTGGGTCATTGGACTGTCTTTGACCGCAACGGAAAGATTGTGGTTGACAATGTTCAAAAGAACAACTTCTACCTTCTTAACAGTGCTTACGGTTATGCCAACGGATATGTTTATTTTGGGGGCGAAGGCTACAAGGCTCCTTAGACAATACTTTTAAATGAAATCTTTATGTTTATTAATAAATAATTGAATAATTGAATAATTCAGTAATTGAATAATTAAAAATTAAGGAGGATTATATTATGCTACCAACTTTTATCGCAATCGTTGCAATTGCTGCGGTTATTGTTTTATGGATAATCTCTGCACAGCGAAAACTAGTTGTGCTTGATGAGAATATCAGAAATGCTATGAGTCAAATAGGTGTTCAGCTATCAAGCCGTTTTGATGCCTTGACTGCTCTTTTGGATTTGACAAAGGGATATGATAAGCATGAAAGCGAAACGCTGATTGAAACAATCAAATCAAGAAGAAGCGTGATTACTGCAAAATCCACACCAGATGATGTGCTGCACCAAGAAGGAATTATTTCCGAAACCTTGGGAAGGATTGCCATGGTGACAGAGCAATACCCTGAATTAAAATCGAATCAAAATTATAAGCAAACCATGGACGCAGTGCAATCATTTGAAAATATGGTGCGCACTAGCCGACTGATCTACAACGACAGTGTGACAAAGCTCAACCGTGAAATCCGAATGTTTCCGGTTTCAATGGTTGCAGGGATGCTAGGATTTCAGCAAAGAGACTATTTGGAGGAGCAGGCAGACAAGGTGGATATGCCAAGCATGAAATGAGTTGCCTGATGATCAAAAGGGTGAGCGTCCTGATTTTATGCGATATTAGAAAATAGAAAATTTTAGATGTTTAATTCCCTTAAACCATGAGTTTAAGGGAATTTTTACGTTCTAGATATAATTAGTAATATGTTTTAAAAAATCATATTAAAATGGTTATTAATTAGATTTGTGGTAAAAATATATATGAATTTTAATTTTGAAATTAACTTAGTAAGAAAGGATAATGTATATGATAGAAGTACTTAAAGATTTACAACCTGTTGATGTATTTAAATATTTTGAAAAACTTTCACAGATTCCAAGAGGTTCAGGAAATGAAAAAGAGGTTAGCGATTATTTAGTATCATTCGCCAAGGAGAATAATTTAGAATATGTTCAGGATTCTGCATTAAATGTTGTTATTAAAAAGAAAGCATCAAAAGGATATGAAAATAGTCCTCCTGTTGTTTTGCAGGGACATATGGATATGGTAAATGAAAAAAATACAGATGTAGTACATGACTTTACAAAGGATCCACTTAAGTTAAGAATAATGGATGATAGGGTATATGCAACTGGCACAACTTTAGGAGCTGATAATGGAATTGCAGTAGCAATGGGATTAGCAATCTTAGCTTCTAATGAATATGAACATCCGGCAATAGAATTACTTGTAACTACTTCTGAAGAAACAGGAATGGATGGAGCTCTTGTCTTAGATCCTAAAAATATAAAAGGCAGAACTTTAATTAATATTGACTCAGAAGAGGAGGGTACAATATTAGTGAGCTGTGCCGGAGGAGTTACGGCTAAGGCAACAATTCCTGTTAAGTTGGAATCAGTAAATGAAAAACTTGTACCGTATTCAATTAAAATAAGAGGTCTCAAGGGCGGACACTCTGGAATGGAAATAGATAAGGAAAGAGGAAATTCCAATAAATTAATGGGTAGAGTACTTATGGCTGTTATTTCTGAAACAGATTTAAGACTTAGTCAATTAAATGGCGGCTCTAAGCATAATGCAATTCCTCGTGAGACTGAGGCAATTATTTTAGTAAGAGCTGAGGATAGTGATTTAGTAAAGAAAAAAATAAAAGAGTGTGAAGAAATATTTAAAAACGAGTTAAGAACTCCAGATCCTGATATCAGGGTGGAATTTGAAGCTTTACAAACTCTTCCTTCACAAATGTTTTCAAAAGAATCAACTGAAAATATAGTTAAATATTTATACTTAATTATAAATGGAGTTACTTCAATGAGCATGGATATTAAGGGTTTGGTGGAAAGTTCCTTAAATCTTGGAGTTGTTACAACTTATAAAGACGAGGTAGAATTCATAAGCTCAATTCGAAGTTCTGTCAGAAGCTTAAAGGATGAATTGTACAGCAGATTATGTGTAACCGCTAAAATCAATGGAGGAAATGTAGTTAGTGAATCTAATTATCCAGAATGGGCATATAATCCTAATTCAAAAATAAGGACCGTTTTTGAAAATGTATATGAAAAAATGTATGGGCAAAAGCCTAATATATCAGCAATACATGCTGGGCTTGAATGCGGGCTGTTTTCAGAAAAATTTGGCGAATTAGATGCAGTTTCTTTTGGACCAAATTTATATGATGTTCATACGCCAAATGAAAGTATGAGTATTTCTTCAGTTCAAAGAACGTTTAAATATTTATTGGAAGTATTGAAAAATATAAAATAAGTTTCGATAAAATGAAAATGAAATGAAATTAACGGAGGTATTTAATGGATAATAAGTTATCTAAAGATGCATATGGTAATATACCTGGTAAAGATTATGTGCCTTATATTTCAAGTGGTTCCAAATTAGGCGGAAGTGGTGCGGTTTTAATAATAGGTATTATCCTATCTATTTTATTTGCGGCATCTACTGCTTATTCGGGTATGAAATCAGGTCTTACAGTTGCAGCTGGCATACCGGGTTCTATTATAGGTTCAGCTTTTATATCAGCATTTTCTAAAAAGAAGGGGCTCCTTGGAAAAAATTTAATACAAGGTATGGCAAGTGGTGGAGAATCCGTTGCCAGCGGTATAATATTCGTATTGCCGGCAGTTCTTTTAATAGGTTCAAATGTTTCTTTCATAGAAGGTTTTATAGTTGGTACAGGGGGAGTTTTATTTGGTATTGGAATAGCTTCTATTGTTCATAAATACTTAATTGTAGAAGAACATGGAAAATTAATGTACCCTGAGTCAATGGCCATATCAGAAACACTTGTTGCTTCTGAAGGTGCTGGAGAGTCAATAAAGTTCATGGGAATAGGGTTTGGAATAGGTGGTGTTATAACTGCTGTAACCAGTTCGTTTTTAAATGTGGCTAACAATGTTATAAGCTATGTGAATGAATCTTTCTATAAGTGGAAATTTCAGATTGAAGTAAATCCTCTGCTACTAGGTATAGGATTTATAGTTGGATTAGATGTTTCTTTAATTATGTTTGCAGGCTCTATATTAGCTAACTTCGGTATTTTACCTTTAATAGGTTATTTTACTGCTTTTGGTCAAAGCAATGCATTTGTATGGAATAACCCAAGTACTGCTATAAATGTTATGAATGTTTCAAACATTTCAGGTAGTTATGTAAAATATATTGGTGCTGGTATGATGCTTTCTGGTGGTTTAATAGGAGCTATAAGACTGATACCAACTATTATTTCTTCCATAAAAGAAACACTTAGTGCTAAATCTGCAAATAATGCTGATAGTTCATCTGTTGGAACATTAATATTATTAGGAGGTATAATAATTGGATTTGTAGCAGGTTTTTTGATTTCTGATGGAAATATATTAATGGCAATAATTGCCTCAATTTTATCTTTATTTTTATCATTGCTATTTGTCATTGTTTCCGGTCGCTTAACTGGTACTATTGGAACCTCAAACCTTCCTGTATCTGGTATGACCATAGCTTCATTAGTTCTTGTAACTTTATTATTTGTTGCAATGGGATGGGTAAGTACTGGAAATAATAAATCTTTACTTTTATTTGGCACATTCATAGTTACTGCAATAGCTATTGCAGGCGGATATTGTCAATCACAGAAAGTTTCTTTTATATTAGGCGGAGATAAAAATGAAATGCAAAAATACTTTGCAATTGCTTCAATAGTTGGTGTTGCAGTAGTTATTGGTACTATACAAATTCTATCAAGTCAACTTTCATTGAC
>CAZJKK010000023.1:0-19350 GCA_964546605.1 uncultured Clostridia bacterium | reverse complement strand
CGAATAATAAAGAATTCTATAAATACTATAAAAGCAAATATTTAAACCATCCCTTAAAAAGAGATACCTTATCTGGAATGCTCAAGGATCTTTTGAATGGCAAGTCAGAGCTTTGCAAATCAGTTGACTTGAAGCCCTTAATGGTTATAAATAATAATAAAATTATTATGATATGCATGTTGGCATATGCTTACAGAATACCTGAGTTTGTTCAAATAGGATTCTTTGAAGCAGAAGAATATAACGAAAAAGCTTTTAATATGATATTAAAGGAAGCCATCACATGGGCTGGTGAAAAAAAGGCTACAAAATTGTCTGCTTCTTTAAACATACACGTTAATTATGGATTAGGATTTCTTGCCAGTGATTATGATAAAAAACAAAGCTTTGGAGCAGCTCATAATCCTCCATTTTACAACGTTTTTTTTGAAAAGTCGCATTTTTCTTCAATAGATATGGTAAGCTACAAAAAAGATATGAGGCATGTTGATGAACTTGTTCCTGTTAATATTATGAAAAGAGTCAACAAAACATACAGCGTACGAAAAGCAAATTTTAGAGATTTTAAAAAAGACATTGAAATATATACTGCCATAAACAACAAATCATTCAAAGAGCATTTGTTTTATTATCCTCGTAAAAATGAAGAAGATTATGAATTATTTAAAAGCTTAAAATATTTATTGAAATCTGAAAACCTTTTATTTGTTGAAAAAAATAAAGAAGTTGTTGGATTCATGCTATGGTACCCAGATTTTAACCAGCTTATGAGCCCATCTGAAACTGTGGGTATTAAAACGGTTATAAAAAACAAATTACATGGCAAAATGATTGACACTTTTAAAATAGTTGAAATAGGTGTAGTGCCGGAAGAAAGAAATAAAGGAGCAATACTTTCATTATTTGATTATTGCTTTAATTGTGTAAAGGACAATTATGATTTCATGGAATCTAGCTGGATTTTAGCTGAAAATTATAAGTCTAAGGGCTTTGGTATTCAGTGGGCAGACTGTGAGTCTAAGAAATACAAGGCATATATTAAGGAACTGGTATGAAATATACTTCAATAGACAAATTAATAAAAAACTGCAATTTTTCAAATACAAATGAATTTTCAAAGCTTACTTCACTTCTGAAGCTTTTAGAAAGAGTAAATCCTTGTAAGCAGGAATATGAGCTTAATGAAAACAATATCATAATTTTTTACACATTAAAGCTTAATTTATTTAACTTTAACAATGTTTTTCCATTAAAAGCATGTGTCCAGGTAGTTGGTATGCCTGCATCCATATGCTTGCCGGGATTCCTAGGGGATTATAAGACAGTTAAAGATATTATTGAAAAACGAAAAGGGTTAAAGGTTGTATTAAATTCTGATGTGCCTTTTGAAAAGGGAGGCTTAACATTATCAACATTTATATTTAAAAATAAGTTTTTTGATTTCAACGAGTATTTAGATGCCTTAAGAAGTCCATACAGAAGAAGAATCAATCAAGCCTTAAGTAAAAGAAACAACTTAAATATAAGAAAACTAAATCAAGAGGATTTTAAACAAGAGCATTACAATCTTTACTTAAGCGTTATGAGCAGAACCAAGAACCCCCTAGAGATACTTCCCATTGGATTTTTTAAGGAGTATCCGGCAACTATATATGAGTTTATAAACAAAGAAACAAATGAAATAATTGGATTTATACAGCTTAAGGAATTTAAAAATAAATTATTTTTTTTGTTTGGCGGATTTAGAAAAGAAGATATAAAAATTTTTGATATATATTACAATATGCTTTTAAAAATTATTGAAGTAGGCATTGAGAATAACAATACAGAAATAGAATTTGGGCAAACAGCTGAAGAGAGCAAGCTAAAAATTGGATGTTGTGAAAAGCAAAAATATTTATATGTCCATCATAGCAATCCCATTTTAAATTTTATTATTCAAAGCTTGGTGCCTTATTTTTCTTACAAGCCTTACAATATTAAACATCATGTTTTTAAGAATGAGGAATTATGATTGTATTTTTGAAAAAAGTAAGAGTTAACACAATTTTTTCTGCCTTTGAGCCTGTAATCACAGAGCCCTTGGAGCTTTGCTATTTGAAAACAACATTAAACCAAATGAATGCAGAAAGCTATATAATAGATGAATTATTTAACTTAAAGGAACCTGAATTGCTGCCTGATATAATAGTACTCACAGGCTACAATGTTTCTGAAAATGAAATTATAAACAATGCAGACTTTTACAGAAAAAAGTTTCCACAAGCAAAAATAATTGTTGGCGGTGTCCATGTTCAAGGAAATGCTCCTTTATTTTACAAAAAATCTATTGATTATGTGTGTCATACTCAAAGTTTAGAAACCTTTAAATGCATTATAGAAAATATAATGAATGAGAATAATGGTTCAGTAGACGGAGCCGACTACTATGACAAACAAAAAAACATTTGGCATGAGGGCAATAAAAAAACTGTTTTTAAAAAGGAAAATATAACTCCTGATAGAAGCATATTTAATAAATATTCTAATAAGCTCCGATACCTTGATAAAAAAAATGTAGTGTTGATAAAGGGAAGCATTGGCTGCCCATACAATTGCTCTTATTGCTACTGCAAAATGTTAAATGAAGGAACATATATAAAGGCTGATTATAAAGAAATCCTTACAGAAATGAAACACATACCTGCTGATTATTTTTGGGTTGTTGATGATGTGTTATTTGCAAACAGAAATGATGCACTAGATTTTATTGAAGCTGTTAAAGAAGTATCACTAAAATTAAAAATAATTGCTTATGTAAGAGCTGATTTTATATTAAAAGAAAAAGATTTGCTTCCCTTGTTAAAAGAGGCTGGTCTTTCTGAAGTAATAGTAGGCTTTGAAACATTTTCTAATAATGAATTGAAAGAATATGAAAAAACAACAAATGCCCTTGATTATCCTGAAGTAATCAAAGTATTAAGAGAAAACAATATTGATTTGACAGCTCTTTTCATGGTAAAGCCCCAATATGAAATCAAGGATTTTTGGAGCTTATATAAATTTATTAAAATCAATGATATAGATGTGTATACAGTTTCTATATTAACACCTATAAAGGGCACTAAGGATTATGACAAGTTAAAGGAAAAATTAACTACAAGAGATCCAAGAAAATTTGATTTTCTTCACCTGGTTTTAAAGCCTAAACTGCCTAGATGGCTGTTTTATATGTTATTTTACGGAATACACATAAGATTATTAAAATCAAAAAGAATTTGGAAATATTTATTAGAGCTTAGCTTTAAAAGATCATTCTGAGCACAGCGAAGAATCTCCTCTTTTAAATCAGTGAACTATAGATCGGAGAAAAACATGAATTTAAATATATGGAATTTTTGGGCTTCAAGATATGACAAGCTGTGGGTACAAAAATATTCTTTAAAACCTACCAGAAACTATATAATAAGTGCAATAGATAGTTTAAATGCAAATCATAAATTAAAGGTTTTAGATTTAGGATGTGGCCCTGGACAGCTTATAAATGAATTAACTAAGAAATTTAACAACCTTGAGATAACAGGGATTGACTTCTCTGATAAAATGCTGGAAATATCAAAATCAAAAAATCCACATGCAACACATATAAATTTAGATGTATCTGAACTTTACAAGCTAAAAGACTCCTATGACGTAATAATTTGCACGCATTCTTTGCCTTATTACAAGGAGCCCCAAAAAACTATGCATGAATTAAGCAGGTTGTTAAAGGACGAAGGAAAAATTCTTATGGGCTTTGCATCTGGTAACAGCTTGTATGACAAAATTGCTTTAAGTTTTGTTAAACTTACTACGGGACCAGCCAATTATCCATCTGATGAAAATTTTAAAGGAATTATTTCTTCTTACTTTAAGGTAGAAACATTGAAAATTATAAAGGAAAAATTTTTTATGCCAAGAATTGCAGTCTATACATTAAGAAAGGAAAGCATATGAAGGTTTTATTAGTGCGACCTAGACCTCACAAGGAAACTATTGGACTACAGCATGTAATGATATGCGAGCCTTTGGAGCTTGAGTATCTTGTATCAAATATACCTGACAAAGTTAAGAATCACATCCAAATTGAAATTATTGACATGATTGTTGAAAATAAAAGATATGAAGATATCATAAAAAACGAAAGGCCTGACTTTGTTTTATTCACAGGTTATATAACTCATGTGGGTATTATAAAAGACCTAGCCAAAGCCGCTAAACTCCTTTTTAACGAGTTGAAAACCGGTGTAGGCGGCGTTCATGCGGAGGTTGTGTCTGAAGACTTTAAAAGTGAATATATTGATTTTATTTATTATAAAAATGGCATAGATGGGTTTAATTTAACTTTAGAATTGCTTTTGGATGGCTGCACAGTTGAATATATAAATAAAAGACTTGAAAAAACAGAACCAAACTATACTTTTAATTACAATTATCCTGACAGAAATTCCGTGTCTAAGTACAGAAAAAATTATTACTATATGTTTCACAGCCCCTGCGCTTTAATTAAGACATCCTTTGGATGCCCTTACAACTGCTCCTTTTGCTTTTGCAAGGAAATAACAAAAGGAAAATACTTTTCAAGAAACATGGAAGATGTAGTTAGTGAGCTTGAGACTATTGAAGAAAAGGAAGTATATATTGTAGATGATGATTTTCTTTTTAACAAAGACAAGCTTAATAGATTTATACATTTAATTAAGCAAAGAAATATTCATAAAAAGTTTCTTGTTTATGGCAGAGCTGATTTTATTGTTGAAAATGAAGACATAATTGCTGAGCTAAAAAGCATTGGACTTCAAGCTGTCATAGTTGGAATTGAATCTGTAAGAGAAAAAGATTTAAAATCTTATAATAAAAAAACAACAAAAAGCATTAATGAAAATTGTATTAAAATATTGAAAAGTTTGGATATAGAGCTTTATGCCACATTAATTATTCCATTAGACTTTTCATTTGCGGACTTTAAAGAATTAACATCTTGGCTTAGAAATCTTGATGTGCGTTTTGTTAATTTACAGCCTCTCACACCATTGCCTGGAACGGACATATTTGATTCATATACTGAAAGCTTATTAGTTAAAAGAGAAAGCTATGAGCTGTGGGATATGGCTCATGTGGTATTAAAGCCTGAATTTATGAGCATTAGACAATTTTACTTTCAACTTTTAAAAAGCTACTACCGAATTATTATGAGACCAAGACACCTAATTGTGCTCGTTAAGAAATATGGAATTAAAGCTAACATAAAGATGCTTTGGGGCAGCAGTCTTGTAAGTTTGCAATATTTAAGGAAAATTGTGAGGGGATTATGAAAAAAATATTATTAATACAACCAAGTCCCTATGACCAACAACGAAGGCCAATTAAGAAGAAAAAGTTGTACTTTGTAGGCCTTGCAATGCCTCTTTTAGCTGCCATGATGCCTGATGATTGGGAATCAGAAATTATTCTTGAAATATTAGAGGACATTCCTTGGAATACAGATGCTGATTTAATCGGAATTAGCTCCATGGGTCATGGTGTCATAAGATCACTGGATATTGCCATGGAATTTAAAAAAATGGGCAAGACAGTAATTTTAGGAGGCTACATGGCAAGCATCATGAAAGAAGAGGCTGCTAAGTATTGTGATGCTGTTGTGGTTGGAGATGCTGAGCTTGTGTGGCATGAGCTATTAAGGGACTTTGAAAATGGAACTTTAAAAAAAATATATGAAAAGAATTTAGAGAAAGGCGCTTTATCCACACCCTTGCCTCGTTTTGATTTAATTGTCCACAAAAATATTGGAGATTTCCTGCCTGTACAGGCAGGAAGAGGCTGTCCTAACACCTGCAGCTTTTGCTCTGTTGCCTGCTTATACCAAGGACATTATATTAAAAAGCCCCTGGAAGAAGTTGTAAGGGACATAAAACAAGTCAAGGAGCTGGGATTTAAAAAATTCCTGCTTTTAGATGACAATATTTTTTCTGACAGAGATTACCTTCACCAATTATTAAAGGAAATTAAAAAATTAAATATGCAGTGGATGAGCCAATGTGATATTAGAATAGGCAAAGAAAATGATTTGCTTCAAGAACTTGCTAAAAGCGGTTGTACTACCCTAAGCTTTGGTTTAGAAAGTATTTCCCGGGAAAGTTTAATTGGCATGAACAAAAGCTGGGCTAATCCAGCCAGATATCCTGAACTGATTAAAAATATTCAAAATCATGGAATAGATGTATCTACTGAAATGGTAGTGGGTGGAGATGGTGACACCTTGGAATCAATTAAGCTTACTAAAAATTTTATAGAAGAAAATAAAATTTCAGTTCCACGCTTCTATATTTTGACTCCTATACCGGGAACTAAGTTTTTCAAGGATATGGTAGAAACGAGCAGGCTGGTTAATGATAATATTTATTCCTTTGATGGCACTGAGGCAGTCCATGTACCTAAAAATATGACTCCACAGGAGCTGACAAAAGCTTATTGGGATTTATACCAATCATTATTTACCTATAGGTCCATAATAAAACGAAATATATTAAGAAAGGAATTCTTAAAAACACCGGGAAAATATTTATTTTATTGTGTAGTCAATTTATTTTACAGGTATCAAATAAAACAAAAAATTACACCGAATATATTTTAAATGATAAATAGGAGTGCATATGAAAATATTGTTAATTAGACCTCCAAGAATAAAACAAGCTATTACATTAAGTGACTTCATGTTTTCAGAACCTATTGGTTTGGAAATGGTTTATGGTGTTTTGAAAAATGAGCATGAGATTGAAATTTTTGATATGATGATTGAAGAAATGAGCCTTACTGAAAAAATAAAAAGCTGCATGCCTGATGTTATTGGTATTACAAGTCTTTGCATAGATGTTAATAAAGTGCTGGAACTTTGCGTTGAAGCAAAAACTTACAGCAACTCAATAATAACTGTTGTTGGCGGAACTCAAACCTATTTAAATCCTGAAGGTTTTTTTAATGAAGCAGTGGATCATATTTTTGAATATACAACAAAACAAAATTTAAAAAAATTTTATGATTCATTATGCGGTAAAATTGAATTAATTGATGGAATCAGATCTAAAGAACTTGACTATAAGTCTACTGGCGTAAAAGGAAGAAATGAATACATGCTTCCTGACAGAAGCTCCACAGAAAAATACCGAAGCCAATACTCTTATTTTGGTTACAAACCTGCTGCTATCATGGAATTTGGAACAGGCTGCGAAAAAGTATGCGACTTTTGCCTCAGATGGCGCATAGAAGGAGCTAAGGAAAAGCTTTTGGACTTGAAAATGACTAAAAATGACTTGGCAAACATACATGAACAAACTGTAATGTTTATGGACAATGATTTTTTAGCCAGCGAAGAGAAACTTAAAACATTCATTTCTTTAATCGAAGAATTAAATCTGAATAAAAATTACATTATGTATGGGTCCGTAAAGGGAGTTATTGAATACAGAGAATATTTAAAGGAACTTAAAAAATTAGGATTGAAGGCACTTTTAGTTGGATACGAAACATTTTCCGATAAGGAAATGAACAATTATCATAAAAAAACAAACACAAAAGACAATTTTGAGGCTTCCAAAATATTACATGAGCTGGGAATAGACGTATGGGCCTCATTTATGGCTCACCCGGACTGGGACAAAAACGATTTTAAGCTATTTAGAAGCTATATAAAAAAGCTTAAGCCTCAAATTACTTCCATAAGCCCTCTGACTCCATTTCCTAATTTGCCCATGTATGAACAGTTCGGTGATAGGCTTTTGTATAAAATGGATGATTTTGAAAAATGGAGCTTTGGCCAAGTTATGATACAACCTTCTAAAATAAACCTTCGCACTTATTATTTAGAGTTATTAAAAACTAATTTATATGTGAATCTCTTTATTAACAAAAATACCGAAATGATTAAGAAGTTCGGAATAAAAAACATATTTCGAATAACTGCAGGTTCTCTAAAAGCAGTTAAAAAGTATGTTGTTTTGATGATTGAGGCTTAAGGAAAGGAACCATTATGAAGAAAAAAGATATTATACTGGCACTGCTGTTAGTTACCATTTGGGGTGTTAATTTTACTGTTATTAAGCTTGGACTTGGAGGAGTGCCTTCAATGCTTCTTGTTGCTTTAAGATATATATTTACAGTATTTCCGGCAATATTTTTCATTAAAAAACCAAATACAGAATGGAAATATATTGCTATATATGGTCTATTTGTTGGAGTTGGTCAATTTGCCTGTTTATTTTACGCCATGGAAATAGGTATGCCTGCAAGTATTGCCTCCATTGTATTGCAAATTCAAGCATTTATATCACCTATTCTCGCTGTGCTGTACTTAAATGAAAAACTTAAAAAGGAGCAAGTTATTGGATTTATTGTTGCAGCCATAGGTCTTGTAATAATTGGAATTGCAAACACCAAGGGTGGGATTAGTTCCATACCTCTTCCTGCCATAGCATTAAATTTGTTGGCTCCGTTTTTCTGGGCTGCTTCAAATATTGTAGCAAGAATTGCTTCTAATAAAGCAGCACTAAAAGGTGAAAAGTTAGACATGTTTAGCTTAGTTGTATGGTCCGGTTTATTTCCTCCAATTCCCATGTTGTTACTAGCATTGCTTTTAGATACACCAGAAACAATATTAAATGTTCTATCAAATTTAAGCGGTATGTCCATTTTTGCAATCGCATATTTAGCTTTTGGAGCAACACTCTTTGGTTATGGAGTTTGGAGCGTTTTATTAGGGAAGCATCCCGTGAGCAAGGTTGCTCCCATAACCCTTGCAGTACCAATTATAGCATTGTTATCAGCAAGAATAGTACTGAATGAACAGCTTTCCGGTTTGCAGTGGATAGGTGTAGCAGTAATATTAACAGGGCTTATAATTACTAATTTTAATCCAAAAATTATATCAAATTATTTTAAGAAAATTAAGAAGGAAATATAACAGAAGGACGAACATTTCTGCCTCTGTATAGAATGGTTCGTCCCCAAAATTTTCAATACCATAAATCCTCATCCATAACTTTACCTTCTGCAACTACATTTGTATCCCCTATGAGATAAAGTTTTTCTATTTTATCATTGTTCATCTCTACTTCTATGAACAGTTCTCCTCCAGGCACTATAATTTTTACTTTTTTACCCTTCAAGTAACCTTTTAAAATCAGTGCAACAGCCACTGATGCCGAGCCGGTTCCGCATGCAAGAGTAATGTCCTCTACGCCTCTTTCATAGGTTTTAACTTTAGCTGTTGAACTGTCAACAATTTCAAAAAAGTTTACATTAGCTCCTTTAGGAAAGCCCCCATAATACCTTATTTTTTTACCCACTTTAAAAATTTCGCTGTCATTTGCCTGAGTTAAATCATACTTTATAACTGCATGAGGCAGGCCAGGATTACCTAATTCAATATATGAGCATTCATATTCAACACCGTCAATTATAATGTCATTATTAAGCTTAATTACTTCCGGATTATTAAGCTGCACTTTTACTTGTCTTCCTTCAAGTATCTCAGAATAAACCAAGCCTGCACCTGTCTCTATTTTCATTTGCTTTCCTGCTATCTTGTTTAAATATGCATAACGGGATATGCATCTCGCACCGTTGCCGCACATTTCACCTATACTTCCATCCTGGTTGTAAAAGCGCATTTTAAAATCAGCATTCCCCTCAGGATAATCGACTACCATAAACCCATCTGCACCAATAGATACCTTGCGCTCACACAGCTTTTTTGCAATTATGGGCAATTTATTTACTGACATTTTTAATTCCATGTTATTTATAACAATAAAATCATTGCCTGCTCCCTGCATTTTTGTAAACTTCATAGTGCCCCCATTATTTTTATAAAATTTATATATTCAATGATTCAGGAATTACTTCGTTTTCTATCATGTGGTCATAGGTTTGTCTTTTTACAATTATTTCAGATTTGCCGTCCTTAACAAGAACTGTTGGTAAAAGGGGATTTTTGTTGTAGTTACTTGCCATGGAATAACCATATGCTCCTGTTGAAAAAACAGCAAATATGTCTCCTCTCTTAGGTTTTGCTATTTTTATATCTCTTATAAGAACATCTCCTGATTCACAGCACTTACCTGATATAGTAACTAAATCTGTCTTTGGCTCTTCTGCCTTGTTTGCCACTATCGCTTCATAAACAGCTTGATAAAGAGAAGGTCTGATATTATCTGTCATGCCTCCGTCAACGCTGACATACTTTCTTATTCCTTTAATATCCTTAATTGTTCCTATGGTATAAAGTGTTATACCTGCTTCTCCAACAATGCTTCTGCCTGGTTCAATAACTACTTCAGGCCTTGTTATACCAACTTCATTAGAAAATTCTTCAATTCTTTTCATCATAGGGTCTAAGAAATATGCATAAGGCTTTCTGTCATCAGCATTTGTATACCTAATACCAAATCCACCCCCTATGTTTAATTCAGGAGTCACATAATTGTACTTTTCTTTTGTTTGCTTAACTAAGTTTAATACTATTTCTAATGCTTGTAAATGAGATTCATTGTTATGAAGTTGTGAGCCTACATGAAAGTGAAACCCCATAAAGTTAACATACTCTGAATTTATTGCTGATTCAATTGCAGGATATATTACCTCTTCATCTAATGGTATACCAAATTTCGAATCCTTTTTCCCCGTAACTATATAATCATGGGAGTCGCTTTTAACACCTGGAGTAACTCTGTATAAAATATTTATTTTCTTACCCTTTCCCTTACAAACCTCTTCAATTATGCTTAGTTCATCCAAGCCGTCAACTATTATTCTTCCAATATTATAATCAACTGCAAGCTCTATTTCTTCAATTGACTTGTTATTTCCGTTAAATTCAATTCTTTCAGCAGGAAATTGAGCCTTTATTGCTGTATATAACTCTCCTCCTGAAACAACGTCCATGCACAACCCTTCTCTTTCAATGATTTTGCACATTGACAATGTTAAAAATGCTTTGGCTGCATATGCAGCTCTTGTTCTTTCATATTTATCTAAAAAGGAATCCTTAATTTCTCTACATTTTTCTACTATTGCAGTTTCGCTCATAACATATAGAGGAGTACCATATTTTTTTGCTAATTCAACTGTATTGCATCCGTCAAAATATAATGTATTGTTCTTTATTTCTCTTTCCATAAATTCTCCTTGAATAATTAAATAACTAAATTGTTTGAAAAAAGCTTATTCCCAGCTTAATGCCATAGTATATTATTATAACACCACATATTATATTAATTATTTTTAAAGCCTTTTCATTAAATGCTTTCTTAAATATATTTACTATGGTACCTAGAGATACGAACCATACTACTGAAGCTAATGAAGATCCAATAATAAAATATTTGGCCATATCTGCTGAAAGGGAAGCTCTAAATCCCCCAAAAAGCATTGTTCCATCAATAAGAGCCTGGGGATTTGCCCATGTAACAAGAAAGCATGAAACTGCAACTTGCAGCATGGTTTTTTTGGTTTCCAATGAATTATTTAACGTTGGTGTAGACCGTAAAAGCCCTATCCCAATCCAAATAATTGCTAATGAACCAAATCCCAAAAGCAATATTTTTACCATGGGAATAGCTTCTATTAATGCACCCATTCCAAAAAAACATGCAAGAGCCAAAGAAATATCAAACAATGCGGTTATGAATACAACCATATATAATCTTGACTTTTTTTGAGTCATGGCAGTATTAATAACATACATATTTTGCATTCCTATTGGAGCAACATATGCAATACCTACTGTAAATCCTTTAATAATTGTCTCAATCATAGCTTTTTCATTTCAATGAGCTCGTATCTGGCTCTGAACCCTTCCCTTCTTATTTCCATATCCTCATATTCACATTCTCCTACTTGGTTATCGTATGGGTCGTGACGGTAATATTTTTTAGGGGGATCAAATTCATATTGCAGCTCTGAATTTGCAACCATTCTAAAAGGATCCAGATTTCCGAAATAAAAGTTCCATATATCCATGTTTCCGCCTCTGTATTCTCCCCCACCAAATGATGGGTCTGCAAATAGCCAGCCATATGGTGCTACATAAAACTGAGCCCAATCATGAGGTCCAACATGATTTGGAGCAACATATAGACCTGATTGCCATTTTGCAGGTATTCCTATACATCTGCACAATGTTATGAACAACAGGGCTTGAACTCCGCAATCACCCTTTAAATTAAGAGCGCAATACTCAGGAATATTTACAATTGTGGAATATGCCCTCATATATGAATATTTAACATTTTGAGTTACATAGTTGTAAATCTTTCTTGCATTAATTAATGGATTTTTCTCATCTCCAACTATTTCTTTTGCTAATTCCTTAATATATGGAGTAAACATAATTTGAGGCTCTAACTCATCTGTATCAAAAGTTGGTTGTGTTAAAGAAACCTTTGAAGGATCAGGATTATTATATTTTAAATGAGTTTCATAGGAATACTCGACAGAAAATTCTTGGTTCTCATCAAGTACGGCTTCAAAATAGGCAGTCCTTGATGGATAATCTTCTCCTGCTATATATTTCGCTTCTGGTATTGTTTTAATGATTTTTATATTTGACTGCTGACAGTTAATAGGTACAGGTAAATAAACTCTTATTTTTTCACCCTTTCGCACTGCTTCGTCCCTTAATTTTAATGATGCTTTCAGATGCAGGTAATATGATACACTTCCATTTTCTAAAGTATCATTAATATTATCAATTAAAAAATCTGCTCTCTCATTTTTTTGTACTTCTTTGTTAATTAATCTTGCGGCAATATCTGCTCTTGTTTTTAGTAAAGAACCATAAAAGCTGTCATTAAAATGCACCTGACCATCAATCAATATCCAGTCTGCCTGGCTGTCTTCTTGCAGTTCTATTAATTCTTCTTTAGTAAAATCCTTAATATTATGCTGCATTTTTTCAAACGCTTCATCAAATGTATAAGTGTAGTCACCTTTTATAGTTTTCAATATTTCTGTTTCTAAAATCAGTCTTTTTCGCATTGCTATCGGAATGTCTTTAGCTAGTCGTCGATCAATTAGTCTTTGAGCTCCTTCAAAATCGCCGTTACATTTTAGCTTTAGAATGTCTTCCGGTAAATTTACTTTTAAATACTTTAAATCCTCTTGCATTTTTGCCCCCTTAAAAAGATAATTTATTAAATGAAATTCTTCGGGCTTCGCCCTCTGAATGACAATACTATTATTGCAACTCTTCATCTTTTACTCTTTTTATTTTTGCTCCAAGGTTCATAAACTTATTTTCTATGTGTTCATAGCCTCTATCAATATGCTGAATATCTGTTACTTCAGTTAATCCTTCTGCTATAAGTCCTGCTATTATTAAAGCTGCACCGGCTCTTAAATCTGTAGCTTGTACCACCGTTCCCCTTAGGTTAGGAGTACCAATAATCTTTGCCTGCTTCTGAGTGAATTCTACGTTTGCACCCATCTTCTTGATTTCATTCACATACTTAAATCGGTCATCGGATACCCCTTCAACCACAATACTATCTCCATTTAATGATGATAGAAGCACTGTCATGGGTTGTTGCAGGTCTGTAGGAAATCCGGGATATGGCAATGTTTGAATGTTAACAGGAGATAGTTCATGCTGGTAAAATACTCTCATAGAATCTCCATATTCTTCGATACCCATTCCCATTTCCTTTAGTTTTGCAGTTATAGGCTCCATATGCTTTGGAATAATGTCATCAATTATAATATCGCCTTTAGTAGCAGCGGCTGCAATCATATACGTTCCCGCTTCTATTTGGTCAGGAATTACTTTGTAGGTACAACCCTCTAGTTTTTCAACTCCATTTATTCTTATAACATCGGTTCCTGCTCCTTTAATATCTGCTCCCATGGAATTCAAAAAGTTTGCTGTATCGACTATATGTGGCTCTTTAGCTGCATTTTCAATAATAGTTTTTCCTTCTGCATGGACAGCTGCAAGCATTATGTTTATGGTTGCTCCAACAGACACCACATCAAGATATATTTTTGCTCCAACCAATCTATCAGCTTGGACATTGACTCTTCCTTCAGGTGTAATATCAACTGTAGCACCCAGTGCCTCAAATCCCTTTATATGCTGGTCAATTGGTCTCGTGCCTATATCGCAGCCTCCGGGAAGCAATGTGGATGCTTTTTTAAACCTTCCAAGTCCTGCCCCCAGCAAGTAATAGGATGCTCTCATTTTTTTAGACAACCCATTTTTTAGATAACATTCATTTACATTAGCGCTGTCCAGTGATATGCTTGAATCTTCCAAATATTCTGCTTCTGCCCCCAACTCTTTAAATATTTCCATAAATACATTTACGTCTTCTATTCTAGGCACATTTTGCAAAATACATTTGCCAGGGCAAAGCAGTGTTGCTGGAATTATAGCAACAGCCGCATTTTTAAATCCTCCAATATTAACCTTACCTTTTAATTTAGTTCCACCTTCTATGATAAATTTAGGCATAGACAATTCCTCACTTATTTTTTATATAAATCCATAACAGGATACTTTTTATAGCATTAACAGCTTGCACTAATGATATAATGAATGCGATTATTGAAACAAAGACTAGCATCTTTGTCTGATTATGCAATCATTGAATCGGTGTGAAGCAAGCTGCATTAACAGCTTGCACTAATGATATAATAAAAGTCACATGTTTTCAATATATATCTACTCTATTATGCTATAAGTATATATACTGCTTAAATGTTTTTGACTACCATCACTAAAAATAACTTTCCACACAGGATATGAATTTATTCCTGAAATGTATTGCCAATTCTCATCTTCATCGCTATAATATGTCATATCTGCGCTTATAATTTCCTTATTATCTATATCCTTGTATGACATAAGTCTTGGCAATGCTTCTGCTGCTGAAAATGTTCGAATTTTTTCAGCTGTATCTTTAAATGTAAGAATGTTTTGCATTTCAAACTTATAAATTCCATCTTTATCAAAATAAAATCTCATGTATGAATTATCTATGCTGTAATTATTGTAATGCTTTGTATATTCAACATAAGAATTATCGCTTTTTACATACCTGTAATTTTCAGTATAGCCTTCACTATTTATTTCATATTTCTTAATAAACTCATTTATTTTCGATACGAATAAGCTTTCATCTGATATTTTTCCATTAACCTTTTCTCTTACAGCAAAATGAAGCTTTTTGCCGTGAGTGATCTCTAGGATTTCTCCTTTACTGTTATTATAAAAATACACATCTTGAACAGGCGTAACACCGGGACCTAAAAATCTTTCAAGAAGCTCTTCAGTCACATATACTATCTCATATTCCGTGTCTAATGTTGGAAGTATATAGCTTTCCAATGGCAACTCAGTATTGACAGTTATGTTTTTTTCACTTAAAAGGTTATTTACATCCTGTATAAATATTTCATCCTCAACTACATTATATTCCTCTGAAAAAACATTGTTAGATGCAGATGAAAATAAAAATATATTTAAAATAATGAATGCGGTTATTAAAATTGTATTAGATTTATTCCAATCCATAATTCTTCTCTCATTCTTAAATAGTAGCGTATGGAATGCTATTGCCATTCCTCTATTAACGCACCTGATATGGCATTAAAAATATAGGCTTTATCTTTCATTTCTACAACCCACACCACTCTTAAAAGCTGTTCCTTTGAAATTCTAGACAAGTCAAAATACCCTAAATAAATATTGTTTATTTCCCCCAGCATTTGTTTTTTTAAAGGCTTAAGCTCTATAGTTTCGCTTTCATCTTTTATGGGAGTATCAGATTCAATGTTTCCTTCTATTACATCCATAGCGGACATTATGTTTATTTCATTCATTTTATCCAATTGAGATTCATTAATATTTCTTATGAATCTTTTATATGAAATGACGCTGTCTCCCACAACATCCACCTGCAATGCTGAATTTGCCCTTACTTTGCTGAACAATATAGGTCTTTCCTTTATCTTGTATGAAAAAGTAAATCTATAACCAAAGTTTCCCTCATGGTTTATAGTTTCAATATTGTCTAAAAAGCCGTTTTCAGGAAATCCTAAGAATTCCTTTGTAAATTTCACAGCACTAACAAGGCTTTTGTAAACATCCGAAGAACTATCAATCTCAGCAGTTGTATCATAAAAATCCAACAAGCCATCAGCATTTATTTTTAAAATTTTATCGCTTCTGTACATGAATACGGTATTCCCGCTTACTTCAACTGATTTTCTCACATAATCATAATTACTTTTAAAATATTTTTTTGCTATTTGATTTATGGTTTCTGTATCAAATACATCAAGTTCCGATTGCACAAATATGGGATTTAATGCTGTTTGTTCTAATGGTATTGGAACATTTATGGTTTCACCCAATATTTTTTGTTCAAATGTATATTTTGTTTCATTATTAAAATTAATTTGCTTAACAATTTCAGCTATTTCTTGTGTATTAATTTTTTCATTTTGTATACTCACAGTATCTTCACCGTTATAAATATAAATTACCTTTGGGTTTTCTAAATCTACTATTACGTTTTTTATATTTTTAACAGTATTTTTAACATTCTCATTATCAATATTCATATGTCCCATGAATATATCAACAGGAATATTTGTTTTAAAATCAAATTTAATATAATCAGCAGGAAAAGCAGCATCTTCATTAATTGATGACAAGTTAAATTCTGCAAATGCATCATTTATTGCAAGCACGGTCTTTCCCCATATATCCTGTTCATCTGTATATGTTATGGTATAATTCTCCTCATATTTAATTACATTTTTTACAGGTCTTACTATATTCCATATATCATCCAAAATTGGCAATTCATTATTTTCACCATCACCTTCTGTTGATGCATTAGAAATAAAATGAGGTAATTTAAGCCATACATTGCTGCTTAAATATACACACACCAAGACCATTACAATTAATATTATATTCTTAATATTTCCCTGTTTCATTATAACCCCTTAAATAAACTCAGGAATAGCAATTATAATTTCAGTTCCGTTGTTTAAATCACTCTGAATTGATAACGTGCTGTTATGAGCCTCTGCTATTTGCTTGGCAATAGATAGACCAAGACCAGTTCCCCCAAGTTCTCTTGACCTTGCCTTATCTACACGATAAAATCTTTCAAAAACTCTTGTTTGGTCTTCTTTTGGTATTCCTATTCCATCATCCTTTATGCTTATATAAATATTTTTTGCTTCTTTATAAGCTTTAATCCACACATTGCCATTTTCAGACGTATACTTAACTGCATTTCCGGCAATATTTAACAGTATTTGTTCTAAACCGTCCCTGTCAAATAAAACATTCATATTGTCAGGAGTTTGTTTTACATGTAGCTTGATATTTTTATTCTTAGCTTGTATGGATAACTTCTTGACGGTAAGAAGGAGCATATCGCTTATATTTATAATTTCTTTCTTCCACTTTGTTTGCTCGTAATCCATTCTTGACAATCTTAATAAATCACTTACCAACCTTGCCATACGGTCACTTTCTGAATTTATAGTACTTAAAAAGTCCTCAGCTAATTGTCTTTCTTCTAAGGCTCCATCCAAAAGCGTTTCTGTATAGCTTTTTATGGTTGTAATTGGAGTTTTAAGCTCATGGGATACATTGGCAACAAATTCTTTTTGAAGCTTATCAATTTTGTATTGTTCTGTAATGTTTTTGAAAACAACAATCACGCCCCCGACTTCATTTTTATTATTCATAAAAGGAGCGTAATCTATGTTATAGGTTTCGTTATTTTTTTCTAAAATTTCGGTGCCACGATAGTTTTTTGTTTTTAATACATCTAAAACCATGTGCTCATCAATTTTTTTTACCACATCATCGTATTTTTCTTCTAAGCTTTTCAAGGATACGATTTTCTCGGCAACAGGGTTGACGTGAATGATATTTCCTTTTGTATCAACTGTTAATACCCCGTCAGTCATATATTTAAATGTAGTCTCCATTTTGCTTTTTTCCTGTTGTAAGCTGGAAATGGATTTTTTAAGCTCATCAATGAGAAAGTTAAACATGGTTCCCAATTGTCCTATTTCATCATTAGACTTAATATTTACCTTTTGCTCAAAATCACCTTGAGACATTTGCTTTGCTTTTATGGTTAATTCCTTAATAGGGCCTGTTATGGAGGTAGACAAGATCAATCCCAATAATATAGTTATTGACAAAGCTATGATTGTTGCCTGGGTCATTATTTCCCTCGATTGGTCTACCGTTTCATATATATAATCAATATTATTGGAGAGATAAATGTACCCTTTAATAGAACCATCCATTTTAACAGGATATGACATATGATATAGAATAGGATTTTCCAAATCTATTTCAGCATCTTCATATTGCTTGGGAGGAACTATGTACTCAGTACCTCCGTCAAGAGATTTTGTAAGTATATAATTGTTAATTTGTGTCGTGTTGAAAGCACTTTCTCCTATGAGATTTTCAGCACTTCCTGCTATTATGGTTTTTTGCTCATCATTTAATATTATATATACATTTTCATTGTAGCCTATTTGAATACTATTAATATTTTCTTGAATTTCTTCTTGGTTTTCACCCCAATTTTTATTTTTCAGTGCATCTGATGTAGCCAAGACGGACTGAATTCTGCGCTCCATGTTTTTTCTGCTCATATCAAGCTGAATTTTTTCTAATTGATTAACAATAAAAATTCCAACTATAGACATAGCAAGAAAAACCAATAAAAAATATATTAATATAAATCGCCATCTAATACTTTTAAACATAACGATAACTACCTGCTCTTAAAATAATAGCCTGTTCCTCTCTTAGTAATTATATATTTATCATCTTCTGTTTCAATTTTTTCTCTTAATCTTCTAACTGTTACATCAACAGTTCTTAAATCTCCAAACTCATATCCCCATACTTCTTTTAACAAATGCTCCCTATTAAAAACTCTGTCTGAATTTAAAAACATATATTTTAAAAGGTCAAACTCTCTATTAGTTAAATCAATTATTTCATTTTCCTTGCTTACTTCAAATGTGTTCATATCTATGGTAAGATTCCCCACATTAATTATTTTGGCCTTCATTTCCTCATTTGAATTGGACAGCTTCACTCTTCTTAAGTTGGCTTTTACTCTGGCTATTAACTCCTTGTTACTGAATGGTTTTGTTATATAATCATCTGCACCCAACTCAAGCCCTGTTATTTTATCATTTTCCTCTTCTTTGGCTGTAAGCATAATAACTGGCATCATGTATTGTATCCTGATTTCCTTTAAAACATCAAAACCATTTTTCTTT